>NZ_JBIRGD010000011.1:0-292522 GCF_044327805.1 Streptomyces sp. NPDC018019
CCGAGGCGTTCGTCGGCGAGCTCGTAACGGGTACGCCGGCCATCGGGCGTGGTGACGACCAGACCGCAGTCGCGCAGGCAGGCCAGGTGGTTCGACAGCCGGGTACGGGAGATCTCCAGGGCATCGGCGAGGTCGGCCGGGTAGGCCGGTGCCGTGCGCAGGGCGAGCAGGATGCGGCAGCGGATGGGATCGGCGAGAGCGCGGCCGAACCGCGCCAGCACGTCGATGTCAGCGGCGAGTGTCAGCACCCTCCGACAGTACACGATTCCCTGAATTCACATCTTCATGAATCGTTCGTTCCGGCTGCGTCTCACCGAGGTGGCACCGTAAGCAGGGCGGAAGCTGCTGGCCTGGGTGTCCCAGTTGTCGGCGGCCAACCGGCTCACGCCGGGACGCCGACGGGAGACGTAAGCCGGGAGCCTGGGGACTGCCCATCTGACCTGCCGCTGCGCGCGTACGTCAGGTCGGCGCCGCACCGATCTCTCCGGTGGGGTGGCATGACCGTGCCTTGTATCTGCAGAGGCCGCGCGCCGATGACTCCGTGTGACAGTTGAGCGAGCCATCTGCACATCACCGGGTGGAGCGGTCGCTGCGGTAGCTTCTTTGAGCGATGCGTGGCGCACCACATAGGTTGGCGTTATGAGGGGTGGTCTGACTGTGTGAGCATTCAGGCCCGCTCGCTTCTTGGGCCCCGCCAAATGAGAGGGCGGGCGCTATCTCCTCACCGCCCACTGCACAGCCCGGAGGTGCGCGGAGGCAGTGACGTCCGGTGGTGTGCGGTTGCAGGCGCCGTACCTGATTCCCAGTCCGCGGTGTGTACGCGCTGCCGTCGCGCGGGTGCCGTGGCCGGGCCCGCTCGCGTGAGGCGGCCGGGCCCCGCGGTCACCTCGCGACCAAAGCGCCGCTGGTGTTGGCGACGCACCGGGCCCAGCATGGCTGTTCGCGCCACCGCTCGCGAGCGTCAGCCGTCGTCGTCCGGATCGTCTCGGGAGGCGCGCTGCCCCCGCGTGAACGCGAGGATACTGCCGACGACGGCGATCATGGCGATGGCCAGGGCGATGCTGATTCCACCCTCGGTGTCCCAGTACACGTCTTCCAGGCTGATCAGCAGTGCCGCCTCGTCGACGACCAGGGCCAGGCCCACCCCGTAGGCCAGCCCCAGCCAGGCGCGTGCCCGCGCCGAACGTTCGGCCAGGCTCGCCGCGCCCACCACCGCGAGCAACAGGATTCCCCACACGTAGTGGTGGAGGTGCACTCCGCCGGCCTGCACGTCGCCGATCCCGGCCACATCGATGTGGATGAGCCAGGTCAGCAGGCGCATTCCGCCGAAGGTCAGGGCGAACCCCCACCAGGCCAGGACGAAGCCCCGGCGCTTCGGGGAGATGCCGGGCAGCAGTCGCAGCCAGGGCGAGGGCCGCTTGGTGTGCCCGGCCGGTGCGCGGCCGGATGTCTTCGGGGACTTCATCCGGGCTCTCCCACCGTGAACTTCTCGATCAGTACGGCCATGGCGTCCGGCGCGCTGTAGTGGGCCGCGTGAGCCACGCCCGGGACGTCCTCGGCGTGTCCGTCGGCGACCAGGTCTGCCACGCGCCGCGTCCAGGTGCCGGAAGCGATGGTGTCACCCGTTCCCCGTACGACGAGCGTGGGCGCGCGGACCTGGGACAGGTTCGCCTCGAACGACTCGGCCGCGTCCCGCAGCGCGTGGTGGAAGGAAGCGGCGCAGCGCAGGGGGCCGGTCACCAGATAATCGAACGCGGCCAGGGGAAGCAGGCCGACGGGCTCTTTGGGCACGTCGGCGACGAGCCGTCCGAACTGGCGCCAACCGCAGATCCCCGGTTCGAGCGCCGGGCCGACCAGCACCAGACGGCTCACCAGGTGCGGATGGCGGGCGGCCAGAGCCGCGACCACCTGGCAGCCGACCGAATTGGCCACCAGCACACTCGGCCCCAAGGACCATTGCCGGTGCAGGCGGGCCAAGGCATCGGCGAGCTGTCCGACATCGGGCGCACGGCGTGCGGCGGCCCGAGAACGTCCGTTGCCGGGCACATCCGGTACCACCACGCTCGCCCCGCCCGCGGCCAGCCGTCGCGCGAGCGGCACGAAGTACCGCCCCGACAGGCCCAGGCCGTGTACGAGCACCATGGCTGGGCCGCCCTCATGTGGCGCAGGCCCGTACCTGCGAGCGAAGAAACCGGCGTGCGTCATGTGATCCACGTGCCCACCATCGCCTCCCGCACACCCTGGGGCCAGCTCGGCACGCAGGCTGGTCAGCCTGCGGGTGTCGGCCAGATGCGCGATACGGCCATCGGCTGGAAGGCACCCCGGTCTCCCTGGGCGATGCCGTCGGGCTGATGCTCGTCGGGTCGCTGGCGAGGCCTGCATCTTCTTCCCGCCGCTGCGTTGCGCATCGTCAGCATCGGGCGGCGACAGAGCACTGACGTCTCCCCGCTCCTCGAAGACTCCGCCGCTCGGCGCCGCCGCGCCAAACGAGCCCCGTAGGCGGGAGTTACGTAACGCGCTACGTAGATCACATCGGAACGGCACGGAGCGGTCATGCCCGGACGTAAAGTCGACGGCGGCAGGCAGCAGCGGCGCTGAGCGGCACGGCCCTGAAGCGGAATCAGCCCCGCAACGCGAAGAACACGCAAGAGGCACGTACGAGCAAGGGAAACAAATGACCAGGATGACGAAGACCGGGACGAAGACGCGAGGCGGCCGCATGGCCGTGGTCGGTGCACTGGGTCTGGCCTCGGTGGCACTGGCCGCCGCACCGGCGTTCGCCAAGGGCAGTGTCGAGATCACAGCGCCGCACACGGCGCAGGCCGGCAAGACCTTCACGGTCACGGCGCACGGCGACGACGACGCCTCCCAGTACCTGCAAATCTGCCTGGAAAACCACAGCGGCGGTCAGGCCTGGCAGCGGCTGACCTGCGGCACCGTGGTCGACGTCGGCGCCGATGCTCAGGTCACCGCACACGTCAAGGCCGCGCACAGCGGCGTCCTGCAATACCGCGCGGTGGTGTACGGCCTGCTCACCCCCGACGACCGCCACCCCATACGCCAGCGGACCTCTGCACCGGCGACGGTCAACGTTCGCTGAAACCGGCAACGTCGCCCGCGGGCAGCCGACACAGCCACACCACAGCATGGGCCCCGGGGCGCTATGGCTGCCGCCGGGCCCCTGCTGGCCCGTACGCCAGGACGCCCGGATCAGGTCGGAGCAGGTCGGGCCCCCGCCCCCGCCAAGCCGGTCCGCGTCTACCGCGCCATCTGACCACCGCGCCGCCCGGGGCGGCAGCGCGGCCGACGCGGTGGGCGCCCAGTGGTTGGGCTGGGCTCCGCTCCGTCCACCCGGCCGGCCCCTAAAGGCTGGCAACGAGTTCGTCGCGTCCGCTCGCTCCGACCTTGCGGTAGATGGCCTTGAGGTGGTCGTTGACCGTGTGCGGGGACAGGCGGAGTTGTCTGGCGATGCGTTTGGTCGGCATGCCTTGCAGGAGGAGAGCGAGAACGGCCTGTTCCCGGGAGGTGATGCCGCACCAGACGGAGAGGGTCGGCAGCAGCGTCGCGGCCGTGGCGTGTTGGTACGTGACGACGACGGCACCGGGCTCGTCCCCACCGAGGTGCTGTCCGTGGACGCTGATCCAGCCGTTCTTCGTGGCGATCCGGCTTTCCACCGGCGTCCGGGCTCGGCGGGTCAGAAGGGATATGTTCCGGGTGACGTTCCTCAGATGCTCGGTGCTCTCCACCGTCCCGCCCGCCACGGGAGCCACCGGAGTCAGCTGGCGCAGCCACTCCCACACGGTGGGGGTGACGGACCGGATGGCATTGTCGGGGCCGATGACGACGACTCCGGGCGGCAAGCTGAGCCGCGAGGGACACAGCGCCTTGTCCGCCATGAACCGGCGTACGGCCGCGGCGAGCGGTGCGGAGAGCGCTTCGGCTCGTGCCGCGTCGGCCTTGGAAAAAGGCTTGGTGTCCTGCCTGCGTAACAGTACGAGGCCACCCAGCGAGTATCCGGATGCGGCCAGGGCGATCCGCATTTCGCTGCCGAAGCCCTCGGCTGCCATGCCGTTTAGCCGCTGGCTGGCGCGGTGAGCGGTCATTGTGGTGTTGAGCAGCCCGACGCGAGCGGGTCCGCGGAGGAGCTGAGAAAAGGGGTGGGGTTCAGTGCTGAGTGAATCCACCTCCTCCAAACGGTTGTTGAAGGCCGAGCTATAGCCGCCTTCCGAGGTGAAGAAGCACGCGGCGTCGCCGAGCGGGTCCACGCCCGCCAGCATGTAGCCGTCGTGCGGCAAGACACGTTTGAGCTGATGGGACAGCTGGCGACCCAACTCAGGGACGTCAGCCACGTGCTGTGCCTCTGCTACGAGCATGTGCCGAAGCTGCTGGGTGCATTCGAGCCTTGCGGTCACTCTTCGAGCGTAGCCCGAGGAGAGCGGCTGAGGAGGCTGACCGAGGAGAACGACCGAGGGCACGAGCTGCGAAGGCCGGCCGAAGAGAGCGGCCGAGACGGGATGGTGACGCAGCCCACCGGCGCCTGGGCCGGCCCGGGACCTCGCCCGTCCCCCCGTGTACGGGCGAGGTCACCAGCGGCTCCGGAGACCAGCGCAAGGCCACCAGGACCGCGACCACCGGGGGCAAGACCGCCGAGGTCAAGCCCGCCGGGGCCTCCGGCTAGTGCGTACGGAGCCGCGGGCAGGGAGGCGTACGCATCAGCAGCACGCCACCCCGGCCACCGGTCAACCGATGTAGATGCTGGCCCGGATGAGGAGGTCGTCGTCCCAGTCGACCTCCCCGCGGAGCAACATGTAGCCGTCGAAGGGGACGACGTTATAGGTGTGCAGAGTCGCCGACCCCAGAAACGGGGTATTGCTGCCCGGCTCGCACTCTGTGAGAGACACCCACAGCAGGCTTCCGGGAACAACCGGAATATTGATTCGCTGATTGAAGATGCGATGCGCCCGGAAGAAGGCGTACCACGCTCCGGAGGCGGCGGCTTCCGCAGTGTCCGGAGCGTACTCCGTCTTGACCGCAGTCACAGCAGTGGACTCACTCGCCTGTTCCGACCCCTTGGTTTCCATCTTTCCCTTACCTCGCTTCCGGGCCGGGCGGCCCATTCGTGCGGCGCTTCGCGGTGCCGGCCATCCGGCCCGTGTGCGCCTTCAAGTAAGAGAGTGACTCACGCGCAGGGAGCGGAGTATCCCGAGAATTAGGGGGTGGCCCGGCTGTGTACAGCACGGACCGGTAGTCGCCGGGTACGGAGCCGAGGTAGTCGTGTCCGGTCATGTGGCGCCAGGCCGGGGGTTCATGCCGTTCATCGGCGGCAGGCGCTGGCGGCGACGGCGGGCAGGAGGACGAGGGAGAGGATGCCGCCGGTGAGGGCGAGGGCGGGGTAGCTGGCGGCGGCGACCATGATTCCGGAGGCCATGCCGCCGGTGGCGCCGGCGATGGCGATGGAGACGTCGACCAGCCCCTGGGTCTTGGCCCGGGTGGCGAGCGGGACGACGTCGGTGATGATCGCGGTACCGGAGACGAGACCGAAGTTCCAGCCGATGCCCAGGAGGGCCAGGGCGAGCGCGAGGAGCGCGACGGAGTCGCCGGGCGCCGCCGCGGCGAGGAGGCCGGAGGCCAGCAGCGTACTGCCGGAGGCGGCGGCGATCTTCGCGCTGCCGTAGCGGTCGACGAGCCGGCCGGTCAGCGGGGAGGGCAGGTACATGGCGCCGATGTGGATGGCGATGACGAGGCCGGAGGCGGCGGTGCCATGGCCGTGGTCGTGCATGTGGACCGGCGTCATCGTCATGATCGCGACCATGACGAGCTGGGTGAGGACCATGACGAGCGCTCCGAGGACGACGCCCCCACGGTTTTCCTCCGTGACGGCGTCGGGGGCATCGGGGGCGGACGGAACGTTCGCGGTGCCGGATTCCTTGGCCTCGGCCACGGTACGGGCCAGGAGGTACGGGTCGGGCCGCAGCCAGCGGGCGAGGACGAGCGCGGCCAGCGCGTAGGCGGCGCCGGAGAGGATGAAGGGTCCGGCGAGGTAGGGGATGCCAAGGTGTTCGGCGAAGCTGCCGGTGGGGGCGGCGAGGTTGGGGCCCGCGACACCGCCGAGTGTGGTGGCGACCAGGACGGTGGAAACGGCGCGGGCCCGGTGGCCGGGGCGGGCGAGGTCGGCACCGGCGTAGCGGGCCTGGAGGTTCGTGGCGCTGCCGGAACCGTAGACGAAGAGGGCGGTGAACAGCAGGACCGGGTTGTCGAGGACGGCTGCGACGAGGACACCGGCTGAGCCGATGGCGCCCGCGAGGTATCCGACGGCGAGTCCGGGGCGGCGGCCACGGGCCTGCGAAATGCGGCCGACGGCGACGGCGGCGAGGGCGGACCCGGCGGTGAACAGGGCGCTGGGCAAGCCGGCGAGGCTGGTGGAGCCGAGCATGTCCTGGGCGAGCAGGGCACCGACGGTGACGCCGGCCGCGAGACCGGCGCCGCTGAGGACCTGAGAGGCGACCAGGACACGCAGGATGCGGCGTTGTGCGTGGGCGGGATCGGATATATCAGGTATAGCGGCCGTCGTTTCGGTGGGTGCAGTGCTGGTCATGGCTCTTCCTGGTCGGTGGGGTCGGTGGGCTTGTCGTGCGCGAGGTGGCGGGCGGCCCCGCACCGGCAAACTGCCGACTCTCCTCTCCCTCCCCTCCCCCGCGGCATGAGGCCGGAAGGGCCCCCATAACCAGCGCCCCGGTACGCGAACGACGCCCGGCCGATGCTCGGCACCCCGGATTTCAGCCGGGCGAGGCCCATGTATCAGTCCGTGCCCGCTGGTGTCGGCGCAGGCGGTACCCAGCGCTGGTTGCGACGCTGCTGTGAGCGCACTCCGTAGTCGGTCTTGAGTTCCTCCGGGATGGCGTATTGCATGACCCGGCCGCGGGTGAGGGAGCCGAGTTCGAAGGCGGTGAGCAGGTTGCCTGCCTTGTCCAGTGCCCATTCTCCCAGCGGGCTGCTGTCCTCGATGGTCTCCAGCACACCGAGGACGATGGGGACGGCCTTGGCTGCCGTGTCCCAGGGACTGCGCGGGATCTCCAGCCAGTCGGCGATGGTCGGGCCGACCAGGAACCGGATGGTGGCCGGGACGATCGGGTCGAAGAGGGTGCCGGGGACGACGTCCTCGTACATCCGCATCAGCTGGTTGTTCAGACGTACCCCGTCCTCGGACGGCCCCAGGTTGCGGGTGAGGTAGATGTCGGCGTACGCGCGGGCCTCGGTGAGGTTCTTCGGGGCCGACTCCATGTCGCAGCCCAGGATGGCCCCGACGACACGCCAGGCGTAGTAGTACGCCTCCGCCCCCTCCTCGCTCATGTGGATGCCGAGGCGGTGCATCGCGTCCAGGACCAGGATCGAGAAGCAGATCTGCCCGCCGATCATGTCTTCCTGGCACAGCGGCGTGCCGTAACGTTCCGTGTCCCAGCGGCCCGTCTTGGTCAGGTGATGGCGCACCGCGGCGTGCAGCAGACGGACCTTCTGGGCGGCCGGGATGAACTTGCTGCCCTCTTCGAAGGCGTTGGTCTGCATCAGGTAGGTGACGAACTGTCCCGTGTTCGCCATCCGACGCGACGGATAGTCCATGGAGTGCGTGGAGGCGAGCAGTTTCGCCACGCGTGGTACGGCGTAGGTCGCCGGCATGGCGGCGAAGGACAGGCCGGTGTTGATGTGCGCGGCGTTGTCCATGAAGAACAGCCGCGCGCGCTCCATGATGTCCCAGTCCACCCACTTGGGCGGCATGCCGGTCGCTTCGAGGTAGGAAGCCGCCGAGGGCGGCAGCCCTTCCGGCAGCTTGTTGCCTGCGGTGGTGAAGAAGCGCATGAGGGTGTTGAAGTCTCGCACCTCTCCGCGGTCGAACATGGCCGCGACGGTTGCGTCGGCGAGCGGGTCGCCTTGCATGCGCAGCTCGTCCAGCATCGTGTCGGTGTACCGCGCGGCGGTCTCAGTAGTCACGGGTTCCTCGTTTCTCGTGCTGTCACAGGGACCGGTCGGTTGCCGAGTCCGCCAGGGCGCCGAGTGCCGCGCGGGCCGGCGGCGGCAGCGCCACGGAGTCCAGCGCCGCACGGGCCCGCGCGATCCGCTCCTGGATCATGTCTTCGATGCGCTGCCGGGCACCGCTGCGCTCCATCAACTGCCGTACGTGTGCTGCATCGGCCTCGTCCAGTGAGGGTTTGCCCAGCACCTCTTCGAGCTGCCGTTCCTCGTCCGCGGACAGCAACGAGGCGGTCACTGCGAGCAGCGCGGTGGGCTTCTTGTCCCGCAGGTCGTCGAGGTTCGACTTGCCGGTCTCGACCGGGTCGCCGAAGACGCCCAGCAGGTCGTCGCGGAGTTGGAACGCCTCGCCCAGCGGCATCCCGTATCCGGTGAAGGCGGCGAGCACACTCGGGGACGCGCCGCCGAGTGTCGCGCCCATGTGCAGGGGGCGCTCCACCGTGTACTTGGCCGTTTTGTACCGGGCCACCTCCAGTGACTCGGCAACCTTGGGTACGACACTTCCCGTCCGCAGGACCTCCAGGAATTCGCCCGCGACGGTCTCGCGCAACAGCGATGACCACAGGGGCACCGTCCGCGCCACGTACGCCCCGGGCAGACCACACGTGGCAAAGACCTGGCCCGCGTACCCCATCAACAGGTCACCGAGCATCATGGCCAACGCGGCGGAACGGTCCTGGCGCGAGCCGTGGGGCGCCCCGGCCGGGGTGCCCCAGGTGCCGGCGCCGCCCTCGGCGAAGGCGGCATGGGCCGTCGGCACTCCGTGCCGCAGGCGACTGTCGTCGATGATGTCGTCGTGGGTGCATGCGGCCGCGTGCACCAGCTCCATGGCTGCCGCGGCCTTGACCACGCCCTCGCAGTCCGGCTGCCCGGCGGCCCGCCAGCCCCAGTACAAGAACGCGGCGCGCAGCCGCTTCCCGCGGGTCAGCGACACACGCAACTGCGCGCACAACGGGGCGAGTTCCTCCGACACTCGGAGCAGTTCGCTCTCCTCCTCGTCGACCAGCCGGCGCAGGCACGCATCGACTCTCCTCTTGAGCTCGTCGGCGTTATTCATGCGGCCTGCCGGCCCGCTTCACTGCCCGGGAAGCCATCAGCTCCAGATAGTTCTCGGTCTCCGGGGTGATGCGCCGGGAGGCGAGCTCTCCGCGGGTACGCAGTTCATCGACTCCGTCGGCGAAAAGTTCCCGCATGTCGGAGCGGCGCAGCAGTCCTTGGCCCCGGTCGGCGACCTGACGTACGTGATCGAGCACGAGGTCGGCGACGCCGACTGCGAGAAGGAAGGCTTGTTCGAGCCCGGCCGTGGCTTTCCGGCCGGTTGTTCCGGCGGGTGCGGTGTCGCTTTGTTGTCCCTGTTCAGACATTTCCGGTGCTCCTGTGCGGATCAAGTCCTGTGGGGAGCCATCAGTGAACCGATACGGCACCGGTCAGGTCCGGTCTTTGGGCGCTCCGTCCCCCTCGCGAGGTCATCGTTTCCTACGAAAGAGTGACGATCAGCCCAACGTGTGGTCAGTGTCGGTTTGACGGCCTACGGCGGTTGGTGCGATGGCTGCGAGGACCGACCGCTGGCTGCTGATGACGTGCTCAATGCGGTGCTCGATGCGGCGCGAGCTGCGAGCTGCGAGCTGCGAGCTGCCTCATCGTGAGATTCGTGCGGTAGTGGCGGCCAGCGGCAGCCGCCACGGAACCGGGAGCGGTTCGAATGGCAAAATGGCGGTTTCTGATCGAGGAGATGCACCATGACCGCCCGCCGTCCCAGCCTTCTGTACGTTACCGATCTGGCCTACCAGGCCCGCGGGCGGCGTTACTGCGACGAGGACATCTTCCTGTCGTCCCGTCTCCGCGCGGACTTCGACGTCGCGTTGTGCCACCCGCTCGACGCCGCGGCCCTGATGGGCCGTTTCGATGCCGTCGTTGTCCGCAACAGCGGGCCGGTGCTGCACTACCAGAAGGAGTACGACGCCTTCCGCGAACAGGCCGCGATGCTCGGAACCCGGATCTACAACCCGCTGACCGGCCGGGCCGACATGGCGGGCAAGCAGTACCTGCTGGATCTGACCGCGGCCGGGTACCCCGTCATCCCCACCGTCGACCAGCCCCAGGCCCTGGAGCGTCTGCCTGCGAGCGACCGGTACGCGGTCAAGCCGAAGGCCGGGGCGGACTCCATCGGCCTGTCCTTCGTCTCCCGGGAGGAGCTGGAAGACCTCGCCTACGGCGGCATCCTGGTCCAGCCACGCATCGACTTCCGCTACGAGGTGTCCTTCTACTACGTCGACGCCGCATTCCAGTACGCCCTCCACGCTCCCGCCCCCGACCGGCGCTGGGTCCTGGAGCCGTACTCGCCCACGGAAGCCGATCTGGCCTTCGCCCGGAGCTTCATCGACTGGAACACGCTCGACCACGGCATCCAGCGCGTGGACGCCTGCCGTACCCAGGAGGGCGACCTGCTCCTGGTCGAGCTGGAAGACCTCAATCCCTACCTGTCCCTCGACCACGTCAGCGAACAGACTCAGAACACTTTCGTCACCAGCGTGACGGATTCTCTCCATCAGTTCTTGATGGCCACGGCCTGATCGACACGTGGATACGTGGATACGTCGATACATGGTTACGCAGACACGTAGGTAGAGAGACAGGTGGACAGCTCAGGGCCGGGCAGGGACCAGGCCTCTGCCCGGACGGGCCGGGGTCAGCCCGTCCGGGGCGGGAAGAGCGCTGCCATGCCGTCGATCGACTCGGGGCCGTACCCGACGGAGCCGACCGGCACGCGGGACTGGGTGGCCTCGATGACCTTGGCCGTCCACACGGGGCCGAAGCCGCCGCACAGTTCTATGAGCTGGACGCCCTCGTCCACCAGGGCCGCCGCCACCTCGGTCGGAGCCGGCCGACGCAGTTCGGCGCCCGCTTCGCCTACCCCGTCGCCGGCGAGCTGAGTTCACTGTCGGCCGCCGCCGTGGGGCGCCCGGTCGGGCGCCGCGTAGATGCGCGCGCGTCCCTTGCGGGCCGAACAGGATGAGGGTCTCGACCGAGCCGCCGTCGGCGCTGCCCAGCCAATGCGGCAGGGACGTGTCGAACTCGGCCGCCTCGCCGGGTGGCAACATCAGGTCGCGCTCGCCGAGCAGGAGCCGAAGACGGCCGTTGAGCACATACAGCCATTCGAAGCCTTCGTGGGTCTGCGGGGTCGGTTCGAGGGGTTCCGGCCGGCCCGGAATGATCATCCTGAACGCCTGCGTACCGCCTGGCCGCCGGGACAACGGAACGAAGACCATCCCGAACCGCCGGACCGGCTTCAGATGGATCCGCGGATCCCCTGTGCGCGGGGCGCCGACGAGATCGTCCCAGGGAACGTTGTACGTACGGGCCAGCGGCAGCAGCAACTCCAAGGTCGCCCGGCGCCGTCCACTCTCCAGCCGGGACAGCGTGCTCTCCGACACGCCGGTCACCGCCGCGAGGGCAGCGAGCGTGATCCCGCGTTCGCGACGCGGTGCGCGCAGTCGGGGCACCACGGAATCGAGCACATCGTCCGATTCGCGATCCCCTCGCCCACCTTGCCAGAACTGCAAGAAGCCGTGCCAGAACATGGCGGGCCGGGCAAGACTGTGACGCGTTTCCCGGCCGAAGGAGCCCCTGATGAGCACCCCCACTGCCCTCACGTTCTGGGACGGCGTCTACGCGTCCCGTCCACCGGCCACCGACCCGCTTCCGAACGTCCGGCTCACCGAGACGGTCCCGGACCTGGCACCCGGCGACGCGCTCGACCTCGGATGCGGCCATTACCTGCACACTCCCCTGGCACTGGACAGGGCAGCCGTCCTGCGCACAGCCGCGCGCTCCTTGCGCCCGGGCGGGCGGCTGCTGGTCGTCGACCACGCTGCGACCGCTCCGTGGTCGTGGGACCAGGCCCCCGAAGTCCGGTACCCCGGTCCGCGGGAGGTCGCCGCGGACATCAGTCTCGATCCGGCGACATGGACGGTCGAGCGGGCCGAATCGCCCCGCCGGATCGCGACCGGGCCGGGCGGGCACACCGCCGAGGTCACCGACCACGTCCTGGTCATCCACCGCACCGGTTGAACCTGCCGGCTCCCGCAAGGAGGCACCATGCCCACCGCTCCCAGCCGCAACCGCCGCGGCGACACCCCGCCGCCCCGGACCGGAAACAGCGAGGCCGAGGTTCTGCACGGCTTCCTCGGCTACCTCCGACCCACGGGCGCCGCGAAGGTCGACGGTGTCCCCGAACCGCAGGTGCGAACGCCCGCAGTCCCGTCGGGCACGAACCTGCTCGGCCTCCTCGACCACCTCACCTACGTCGAGCGGGCCACATTCTTCGGGGAGCGGGTCACCGACTGGCAGGCCACCTTCCACGCCGGTCATGCGGACGTCCTCCGCGAGCTGATCGACGGCGCGACCGGACGCTGACGCCATCTGCCTCCGTGCTCGGGCGTGAGCGTAGGGCCGCACAGCAACTGGTGTTGTGCGGCCCTATTTGCCGGCGGCATACCGTATCGCCGAAGCCTTTGAGCGTATGGGCGGTGAAACCGTCGGCCGGAATGCCGGCCGACGGTCCGAGGGGGCTACGGGGCGCAGGTCGGTACGGTGCGGGGCCCAGGGCAGTACGGCGCCCCCGGCCCGAGGCAATCTCTTACCGGAACAGGCGGTCACCGCTGTTCGCCATACGGTGGGTGCCGCTGTGGCTGTTCACCCAGTCACGGAGATGCTTGATGGCGTTGGCGCACTGCCAGCCGTTGTCGTACTCGCGCTCTCCCGTGAAGTTGCCGTAGCCCGCGATGATGCCGTCCACCCGCGCATCGCCGAGCAGTTTGTCGACGTACCACGGGTCGTTATAGGTGGTCGTCCAGGACAACGTGGCCGCGAGCCGCCCAGCAGAACGGTCCGCAGCGCCCTTCTTCAGTTCAGCGCACGTGTTGTAACCGGCTTCCGTGCAGTTGCCGAATCCCTTGGCGATGTTGTTGTCGCCGTAGTCCATCACCCGACGGCCGGTCGGAAACCCGGAACCGGAACGGTTGAATGCGTTCTGGACCTGATCGCGGGTCCCGGTCGTCGTGATGCCCTCCAGTTGGCCGAGCTTGCCTTCCAGGCTCTTCCAGCCCCTGCCGCCGACGTCCGGGGTGTTGCCACCGTGGTACTCGTAGAAGCCGTAGAGCACCTGGATCCCGGCGGCCGTCAGCCTCTGGGCCTTGTCGCGCAGGCCGGCGACGCTGCACCCGCGGTTCTGCGCTTCTCCGCAGTAGTTGGGGTCCTTGATGTCCAGCCAGACCAGGGCCAGTCGGCGCCCGGAATTGGCGTTGGAGACAATGCGGTCCAGCATGCTGTCGAAGCTGGTTCCGTACCGGTTGTCGCCGGCCGAGGAGCAGTCGTGCCAAGCGCGCCATTCGTTCGGGTTCCACCAGGCGCAGACGTCGATTTCGATGGCGTTGGCGCCGTGGTTGAGCGCGGCGTCCACGCCGTCCAGGGTGTTGACCCGGTGCGCGATGGCGTAGATCGCGTGCCGCTGATCGGCTGCTGCCGCCGGAGTCGTACTGAGGGCGGTGGCCCCGACGAACCCGCACAGTGCCGCTATCAGCGCCAGTACCGTCCGCAGGCCGGCGCCCTGTCGAAGGTGAGTGGTCAAGAAAGGTACTCCTTCATGTCCGTTCTGTCCGTCGCGAAGCTATCGCGCCCGGCATGGCTTCCATGACGCATTCTCGGACTGCTTACGACGCCAAATGGCCATTTTGCACGCCGAGTTAGACGTTGTTTCAGTTGGTGAGCTTGCGATAGCTGATGAGTGCTGCGGCGATGCCGACGAAGGCGAGGAAGTGCTCGGCCTTGCGCTCGTAACGGCGGTGCAGGCGGCGGCAGCCGGCCAGCCAGGACACGGTTCTCTCAACCACCCAACGGTGGCGGCCCAGCCGCTGTGAAGACTCGGCACCCTTACGGGCGATGCGGTGACGGATGCCCCGCTCACGAAGCCACCTTCGCAGATGAGGGTAGTCGTAGCCCTTGTCGGCGTGCAGCTTGGCCGGCCGTCGGCGGCGAGGCCCGCGGCGGGAACGGATGGGCGGAATGCCACGCACCAGCGGCTGCAGGCCCAGGCTGTCGTGCGTGTTGGCGGCGGAGATGCCCAGCGACAGCGGCAGCCCGTTGCGGTCGGTGATCAGGTGGATTTTCGATCCGCTTTTGCCGCGGTCGGTCGGATTCGCTCCGGTCAGCGGCCCCCTTTTGCCGCTCTGAGGCTGACGGAGTCGATCGCGCACCGTGACCAGTCCAGCTCGCCGCGGGCGCCCAGCTCGTCGAGGAGCACCCGGTGGAGCTTTGCCCAGACACGGCCCCGGCTCCAGTGGGCGAAGCGCCGGTAGACGGTCGGCCAGGCCGGACCGAAGACCGGCGGTAGCTGCCGCCAGGTGCAGCCCGAGGTCGCCACGAAGATGACCGCGGCCAGCACCTCACGGTCCCCGGACCGCCGCCGGCCACCGCCCTGCGGACGCTTGACCTCCGTGGGCGGCACCACCCGCCGGAACAACTCCCACAACTCATCGGCTACCAGCCGTTCCACCAAGCCCACCATGAGCGGCTCAACGACTCACCAGCACCAAAGGAAACGCTGTCTTAGAGGCGACAGACCGGACGCGACCACTAGATAAGGCCACCGGGCAGCCTGGCCCGCGCCGAGTACTAGCGCACCCAGATCTCGTAGAAGGAGTTGCCCTTGTTCACGCAGTCGACCTCGCTGTACATTCCGGTGTCGATGTAATCCTGACGCGCTTCACTTTCGCAGGCCTGCTCTGAGGAGTACCTTCCGCCGCCGGCGACCTTCCAGTCGCCGGCGGAAGCAGCGGTCGCGGTCAGGGGGATGCTGATCACTGCGGCACCGACGGCGAGACCGACAGCGACACGGGAACGCCACGACTTCATACGGCTCTCCTTGCTCGTTCTTCGAGTTGTCAGCCTTCGAGTTGTCAGCGGGTTCGCTTCCGAGCCGGTTTCGCTCAAAGAAGCCTTGCCTGCCGTGGCCGACGCTACGTTCGGGCGCAGCCGCCCCGCACCGTTCGTACGTGATCTACGTAGCGCATTACGTAGTCCCCGCCTACAGAGGCCTCCCCGGCGCGGAAGGGGCACGTCGGCCGACCGCGTACCGCCGCCTACCGCTTGAGGGCTCGGTACCGCTTCAGCAGTGCCGTGAGTTTCGTGGGGTCGGCTCCCCTGTTCAGCTCCCTGACCAGATCGTCCGGGCACAGCTCGTAGAGGTCGCCCCACCAGCGCTGTCCCCGGTTGTCCCAGATCCGATAGCCGCCGGGCGCGCCTCGGGCGACATACCGTCTTCTGGCCACGCTTCTCTCCTGTCTCCGAACTTAAGTACGGTAGCGCGGCCGACGGAGCTGCTTGGAACGTGCGAGAACGGCCACTGCGGCGCGCCCAAGAGACAGCATCAGCCCCAGGGCAACGTGCCTGCGCCCGCCCCCTCGTGCCGACCAAGATCGATTGTCAGTGGCGGGTGAGAAGGTGGAAGCAGTGAAGCGAGGTGATGTGGTCACACGTCCGAATTCGGCCGTCGTCGAAGGGGGCGACATTCTTCGCGGAAGTGGCGGGCAGGGATCATGGTGTCCAAGTGGCCCTAGAAACAAGGCAAGGAACGTTCATGATGCGTACCAACCGGACGATTGCCATCGCCCTCGCCACCCTCACCCTGGCGGGCGCCGCCGGTGCGGGAGCCGCTCAGGCTGCCCCGGCGATGGCCAGTGACACCGCTCCTTCCGCCTGCCGTCCGGCCAACCACATCGCGAAAATCACCACGGCGCCCAGCAGCTCCGGGCACCGCCACTACCGCGTGACCCTGACCGCACCGCGCGGGTACGAGCCGTGCCGACTGGCCGGTTCGCCAACCGACGTCCGGTTCTCGAACCACGGGTCGCAGATCGATATCTCCGCCGGCCGCTACGGCGACCAGAAGACCACGGTGCTCTTCGGTCCCGGCCACCCGGCACACTTCGACGTCCAGGTTCGCAACAATGGCCGCGCCATACCCGCCACCGAAATGTCGTTCACGCTCCAGGCACCGGACGGGGAGATTCCTGGCACGTCCGTCGCCCAGGGCAGCTTCACGGTGGCTGCCGGCACGCTCATCGGCCCGATCCAGAGCGGCGCTTAATCCCGCACAGGGCAGGGAGGTTGTCCAGCGGCAGCGGCACTGCCGCTGGGCAGCACCGCGTCGATTCGTGTCCGGGCTTCGTGTTCGGCTGACCCGCCGATCGGCGAGATGCGTAAGCCCCCGCATTGCGACATCGCGCCACCCCGACCGGGCTTACACCGGTTGCAGCCCCGCACCTCGCGGGCGAAGGCGGCCCTGCCTGGCGAGGCCCTGCGAAATGGAGCTGCCCGGTGGGCGGCATGATGCGTGGCATGGATCAGGGGGATGCAGCCGTCTGGGCTGCGGCACTGGGGATCGCCGGAACGCTGGCGGGCGCGCTCGGCGGCGCGCTCGTCCAAGGCCTGGCGGCCCGGCGGCAGGTGCGGGACCAGGAAGCCGTCGACATCCGGCATCGGTTGCGGGACGAGCGGCGCGCCGCTTTCGCGGCCGTCCTTGATCGGTGCAGCGAAGTGGAGACCACGTTCGGCCCGATCATCGCCGCTCGTGCCCGGCCTGACTGGGATGACGATGCCGACCACCGGGAGCTGTGGGCTCCCACCAACACCGCCTTGGACGCACTTCAGCGGGCGGTGACGACCGTGGCGATCACCGGCCCGGACCGTATGGCCCTGTTGGCCGATGCCATCCATGAGGAAGTCAGAGCCAAGGCGAACAGCATGCGCCTTCCCGCGGCGGATTTCGCGCAGCGTACCCGCATGTTCGTAGAGCACAGCGCGGCGTTGGAAGAAGCGCAGCGCGACTTCATTCAGGAGGCCCGGGCCGTACTCGCCGCCCCGGTGCGCTGACGAGCGCGTGGCACTCCTCGCCGTCTCCCCCGGTCTACGACCTGGGCCGCCGCTGCACGCGGCGTAGCGTAGGCGTAGGCCGGATTCAGCCGGTCCGCGCAATGTCGCGACTGGGGCACAGCCGGCTGCAAGCCGCATGGTCTGTCCGCACAGGGCAGTCGCCCGGAGGGCGGTTTCTCTGCGCCACTCCGGTGCCCCGTTCCCTCAACCGGCGCCCGGTCCCGCTCCGGAGCAGCGTCGATGGCCGGTGCCGTGGCGCCTGTCGTCGTCGCTGCTGCTGAATCACGGTCCTGCGCGTGGGCACCGGCGACCTTACCGCTGCCCGCAGGCACGCTTACCGGTTAGGTGGTCGCGGCTGACGGAAGCGGCGGTTATGCGGGCACGGTCTCGTACGGCGCGGGTTCCGCAGTGGGTGGCCGCGCCGTGCTGTGGAAGAACGGAAAATTCACCGACTACGGCAATCTGGCCGATCCCCCATACGAGAACTGGGTCAGCATCGTAGGGGTGAACACCACCGGCACTGTCGCCGGAATCGCCTACCGGCAGGCCGACGGATTCCCGAGTGCCATCCGTAGGTCTCGTACGATTCGGGCGACCCGTCGCGAAGCGTGCTGTGGGATCGCGACGGCCAACCGCGCGTGATGGCGCGGGGCGACGATGTTTGGGGCATCAATCGGGACGGTCAGATCGTCGGTCGCACCGACGATTCCAGCTGGCACGAATTCGGCGTATGGCTGCTGGCGACGCTCCGTTCCACGTGCCGCTGGGCCCCCGACCGCGGGCTCGCACTCGCTGTTTCCAGCGACGACGGCACGATCGCCGGCCGGAGCTGGAAGATTCCCGGCGGCCGGGACGAACCGACCGTCTGGACCTGCCGCTGAGCGGGCTTGCAGGTTTGCGCCCGAGCCTGCCCGGGCGCAAACCTGCCGGTAGGGCGTTGCAGACCGAGCAGGGAAGCTTCGACCAGTAGTTGGGGGCGTCCATGCCCACATTCGATCAGACGTCGATGGTGGGGTGGGTGGGGCTCAGGTAGTGAATGGCGGTCTGCTCGGCGTGGGGGGCGAGCAGGTTCTGCAATTCGATTGCGGCGGTCTTGAGAAGGTGGCCGTCGCGGGTGCCGTGGAGGGTTTCGAGGGCGAAGGCGACGCGGTGGGAGTCCTCGGTGACGCGGGTGCGATGAGCGTCACGGTGGTTCCAGTGGCGGGTCAGGACACCGGTGGCGTCGGCGTAGATGATCTCGCCGGGCTTGGGGTGCTCGATGGTGTCGGGTTCGCCGAGCGGGGTGAAGGACTCGGTGCCGTCCGCGTGGCGGATGAGGACGTCGCCCGTGACGTGGTCGAGGTCGAAGGCGCCGGCGGGCAGGCCGTGGCGGACGGAGACGGTGTTGTAGGAGTCGACGGCCGGGTTGATGCGCGGCAGGGAGCCCTTCTTCGTGAAGCGGCGGCCGAGCGCGTCGACGCTGGGGCGGATGCGGCGGGGGTTCGTACCGAAGGAGCGGTAGGCGGTGTGCCACGCCTCGATGCGCGGGTCGGACTCGTCGGCGGGCTGCCAAGTGCCGTCGGCCAGCTGCTGCTCCAGATCCTCCAAGGCGGCGGTCGTGTCGGGCCACGGTTCACGGCCGCGCAGGCAGGTGGCGGTGACCACGGTGATGAGGGTGTCGGGGAAGGCGTCGGCGACGGCGGGGGTGATGTGGAAGGTGGTCATGGGTGGGGTTCCGGTTTCTGGGTGGGCGCGGGTGGGGTGGGTGAGTCGGGTGTCAGTCACAGTCAGGTGTTTGGTGGATTGCCGCGGTTCAGGTGGTGGTGGCGTAGAGGGTGTTGGGAGTGGCCGGGTCTGGGTGCGGTCGGGGCCTGGGAGCGGCCGGGCAGGGGGCGGCGACCGAGTGGACGGGCCTTCGGCTTCGTCCAGGGACGGCGTCCCCGCGTTGGACGACCATGCTGGACTCCTTACCAGGCGACGGTGACGCGGGGCTCAGGTCAAAGCGAGGAGGCTGACGGCCACGGCAGCGGTGCCCAGGCCGATGAGCTGGCCGCGGTGGATGCGTTCGGCGAGTACGCCGCGGGCGAGCAGAACCGTACCGGCCGGGTAGAGGGCAGTGATCACGGCCACGATGGTGAGATCCCCGCTGCGGGCGGCGAGCAGGAACAGCAGGTTCGCCAGTGAGTCCAGCACGCCCGCGGCGGCCGACATCGCGTACGCCGGCCTTTCCGGTCCGAGCCTGCGGCGCATGAGCCCGGCCGCGGTCAGGGTGAGCGCCGAGGACACCGTCCTGCCGATGATCAGCGGGGCCATTCCGCTGTCGGACGGCGCCTGGTGCAGAAAGATCAGCTGAAGGGCGATGGCGGCGCCCGCGCCGAAGGCCAGCAGCAGCGCCGTACGGGAGGGACGCGCCGAGCCCGTACCGTGTCCGGCGCTGACCAGGACCACCGCCACCAGCGCGAGGGGCAGGCCGATCAGCCCGGCGGTGGCCAGGCGTTCTCCCTGCAGCAGGCCTGCCACGATGGGCAGCATGGCGGACACCAGCGCGGTGACGGGCGAGAGCACGTTCATCGGGCCGATGGCCAGGGTGCGGTAGAGCAGGGCGAACGCGGCGGCCGAGGCGACGCCGGAGGCGGCTCCCCAGACGAGGGCTCCGGCGCTGAAGGAGGCGCCGAGGAAGGGCCAGAGCAGCAGCTCGATCACGAGGGACGCAGGCGCGGCGATCATCACGGTGCGCAGTACATGCGCTTTGCGGGCGCCGAGGCCGCCGAGGAAGTCGGCGCATCCGTAGGCGAGGGAGCTGCCCAGGGCCAGCAGCAGAGCGATCACAGTGCGTCCTTTACTATCAATGGAACGACTGAACCGTACAACGCACCGACCGGAAGTTGTCAACGGAACGACTGCGCGGTGCATTCCATTGGTCCATTGCAAGGATGGTGATCGGATGACCGAGACGGCCGCGGCCCTGCGGACACTCGCGCACAACGTCAGGGCGGCCCGCACCCGTGCGGGCCTGTCCCTGGACGAACTCGGCCGGCGCGCCCAGGTCAGCAAAGGCGCCCTGGTCGGCCTGGAGAAAGCCCAGGGCAACCCGAACTTCGCCACCCTGGTCCGGCTGGCCGACACCCTCGGCGTCTCCGTGTCCGCCCTGCTGGAAGGCTCACCCGAAGGCCGTGTCCGTATCGTGAGCGCCGACTCCGTCGCGCCGCTGTGGACCGGACGCCAGGGCAGCGAGGCGCGGCTCATGCTCACGACCTCGGGCCCGGCCCCGGTCGAGGTCTGGCGCTGGCGGCTGGAACCCGACGAGGAGTACCCCAGCCACCCCCACCAGGCCGGGGTCGTGGAAACCGTCAGCGTGACCGCCGGCCGCATGACCCTGGTCATCGACGGCCTCGAGCACCCCGTCGCAGCCGGTCAGACCGCCACCTTCGACGGTGACGCCCCGCACGCCTACCGCGGCGCGGGCGCCGAGACCTGCCACCTGATCATGACCGTCCACCTGCCGCCGGGTCCCGCTCCCGCCAGCTGACCGGTCGGCCGACCGGGCGACCGGGCTCCCCGCCGACCGGCCGATGGCCTGCCGTACAGGACCGACGCGCTCGCCCGTGGGCTCCCGTCGCCCGCGCCGCATGCCCCATGCGCCCCGTGGCCCATGACGGCCGATACCCCCGGGCATGGTCATGACGATCTGGCGACGCCGTTTCGGTGATTGCCGAAACGTTTCGGCCCTACCGTACGACCTTGAGTGCGCACGCTTACGCCACCCATCTGCGCTGGGACGGCTCCACTGCCGCCGGTGTCCGCTCCTACTCGCGTGACCACGTCGCCATGGCACCACCCGCTGGAGAAGTAGCCCTGAGCGCGGACCCGGCCTTCCGCGGCAATCCTGAGCGGCTCAATCCCGAGCTGCTCGTGGTCATGGCCGCCTCCTCCTACCAGATGCTGTCCTTTCTCGCCGTCGCCGCCCGCGCCGGCGTCAATGTGCCGGCCTACGACGACGAAGCAACCAGCCATCTCGACCTGACGGTCGAGCCCGCCCGCCTCGGCGCGATCCACCTCGCCGTCACCGTCACGGTCGCTGCTGCCGGAACCAACGGTAAGGACGGAGCCGACGGGCCCGACGAAGCCGAGGTCCGCGAACTGGCCGAGCAGGCGCACCGGGAGTGCTACATCGCCAACTCGCTGTCGGTGCCCGTCGAAGTGACCACCACGGTCGTGACCGCCTAGCCGATCCCCTGCACGACCTTGAGGTCACTGTCACTCCTGAGGGCAGCCCTCAGGGCCGCCCTGCACGCGCTGTCTTCCCCTTCAGCGCGGGCCCGCGTGTCGCACAAATTCACGCTCTTCCCGGGCCGGACCAAACACCCCAGAATCAACTCAACAACCCAAAAAACAGGGGGAAGACATGCGACCAGGCATGGTCACGAGGACCGTCGTCAGCCTCTCCGCCGTCGTCGGTATCACCGCCGGCGGCCTGGCTGGCGCCGCGTCCGCATCCGCGTCCGCCCAGCCCGCCCGGTCCGCGCAGGTCACGGTCAGCACGGCCGGCACAGTCGGTACGTTCGGCACAGTCAGCAGGGCCGACGCCAGGAACGTCGCCCCGCTCGCCGTGAACAACCTCGGACTGAGCCGTACCGAGGCCAGGTGGGTCCAGTGCTGGATCAAGAAGTACTACGGCTACAACGGCGCCCTCGACGGGCAATTGGGCACCGGCAGTTGGAAATCCATGCAGCGCTTCCTCAAGAGGCACTGGGGTTACACCGGCAACATCGACGGGATTGTCGGTTCGAACACCATCAAGGCACTGCAACGCAACCTGAAGCGGTACCACGGTTACACGGGCAGCATCGACGGCATCGCCGGAGCGAAGACCAGGGCCGCGTTCAAGGACTTCGCGGCTGACTCCAGGCGGCACTGCTGATCCGTTCCGCAGACGCGTCGTCCGAGCGGCGCCCTCGATCGAGGGTTGCGCTCGGGCGGCCCGGCCCCCTCGCTCGACCTTGCGGAACCGATCCGCCGCCCCGGCCCCCGACCCCGACCCGGCACCGTGCCGACGCCGCCTCGCCTCCGTGCCGCCGTCACCGCTGCGCGGTGGGCCTCACCACGATCTCGTTGACGTCGACCCGGTCCGGCTGGGTGACGGCGTAGGCGATGGCGTCCGCGACCGTTGTCGGGTCGAGTGCCATGGCATCACGGCGGGCCAGCAGCGCGGCGCGGGCGTCGGGGTCGGCGACCGCGTTGACGAAGTCGGTGTGGACGAAACCCGGGGAGACGATGGTGACGCGCAGGTCGTCGACCTCCTGCCGCAGTCCTTCGCAGACCGTGCGCACGGCCGTCTTCGTCGCGGCGTAGACCGACTGACCCGGGACGGTGCGGTACGCCGCGGTCGACGCCACCGTCACGAGGTGTCCGGTTCCCTGCCGTCGGAAGATCGGCAGCGCAGCGGCGATGCCGTGCAGTACGCCGCGCAGGTTGACGTCGATCATGTCGTCCCACTCGTCGACACGCAGGTCCTCCAGCGGGGAGACCGGCCCGATGCCGGCGTTGTTGACCAGCACGTCGAGCCGGCCGAACGCGGCGACCGCCGTGTCGAGGAGGCGGACGAGATCCGCACGCCGCCGCACGTCGGCCGGCATGCCGACGGCACGGCCACCGCTCTCCCTGATCTCAGCGGCGAGTTGCTCGACGCGATCGCCACGCCGGGCGCCGAGGACGACCGACGCGCCGCGCCCCGCCAGGGTGAGGGCGGTGGCCCGGCCTATCCCGGCGCTGGCACCGGTGACGGCGACGACCTGGCCGCGGATCTGTGACGTGTCTGTGTCTGCCATGGGTCTTCCTCGGTTGTCTCGCCGGCCGCGGAGCCGGTGCTGCGCTCCGCTCGGATGGCGCGGGGCGGGGCCGGTTCTGCATGGGGCTCGGTTGGTACGGGGCGGAGCCGGTGCTGCACTCGGCTCGGGTGGTGCGGGACAGGGCCCACGCCGGGCTCGGACGCGCGCGTCCCGGGTGGGCCGGAACAGGTCCGGGCCGTGCCATCGCCGGCGAACAGCCCAGCCGTTCCCTGCCCCGGAACTCAAGTCTCCGCTACCTTCAGCCTGGTATACAGAGCCTGTTTATTCTGGAACCGAGAGTGCCATCCACCATGCAGCAACAGCAGGATCAACGCGATGAGCTGGGCGCTTTCCTCCGCAGCCGCAGAGAGCGGATCACCCCTGACCAAGTGGGGCTGCCGCGCACCGGCCGACGCCGTACGCCGGGACTGCGCCGGGAGGAACTCGCGCTGCTCGCCGGGATCAGCGCCACCTGGTACACGTACCTTGAGCAGGGCCGCGACATCCGCGCCTCGGACCAGGTGCTCGACGCCCTCGCCTCGGCGCTGCGGCTCGACCGCCACGAACGGGACCACCTCTTCCGGCTCGCCGGTCATTCCCCGGCTCCCAGGGCCGGGGAACCTGAACCGATCGCCCCCGAGGTGGCCGCCGTCCCGCTGCTGCTCCAGCCGCAACCGGCCTACCTCATCGACAGCACCTACGACGTGCTCGGTCACAACCAGGCGGCCGAGGAGCTGTTCCCGAACCTCGCCGCGGCGGCGGACCGGCCGGCGAACTTCGTCCGCTGGATGTTCCTCGAACCCGCGGCCCGGGACGTCGTGATCGACTGGGAGCCGGAGGCACGCGGACTGCTCGCCCGGCTGCGGACGCTGGCCGGACGCCACCCGGGCGACCCCCGGTACGCGCGGCTGATCGACGAGCTGAAGGCCGGCAGCTCACAGGTACGGACCTGGTGGCCGCAGTACGACGTGCAGGTCCGGCGCGGCGGACGCAAACGGCTGCGGCAGCGGGGCGGCGAGGTGACCGAGTTCGTGTACACGGCGTTCCACCTGGCCGAGCAGCCGGAATTGACGTTGGTGATCTACTCCGAAGCCCGGGAGCCGGCCGGCTGAACTCCACCGACGGCCCAGGAGCGCATCACCCGTTGGCGGCCCGGCAGGACGACGAACCCTCGCACACCGCGGGGCACCACACCACCGCCGCCTCCCTCCCCCGCTACCGGTGTACGGGAGGCCGCGTCCGCGCTGACGGTGGCGCGGACGCGCCCCGGGGGCCGGGTCCCCGTAGGGCGTGGCGTACACAGGGCTGCCCCTCTCGGAGCGCCAACTGTCCGCGACAGTACCGGCGTCGTGGGTGCCCAACTCGTCCGCCAGGGCCCGCGACCGGCAGGGCTACATGCCTGTCTCGTAGGGCCGGCCGCGGTCAGCTTCGAACGGCCGTGAGGAATTCCCGGAGAGCCGTCGCGACGGCGGCGGGGGCTTCCGCGGGCAGCAGGTGGCCGGCGTCAGGGACGGTCTCCAGGGTTGCGTGCGGGATGTGGGGCAGGAGGTGTTCGCGCAGGACATGCGGCGGCTCCACCGCATCGTTCTCCGCGGCCAGTACGGTGACCGGTACGTCGATGTCCCGTGCGGCGTGTGTGATGTCCTGCGCGATCCCGCGCAAGGGCCATGCCCGCCGGGCCTCGGCTCCGGAGGCGAGGCTGTCGCGTATCGCGGTGTCCCGCACCGTACGAGGCAGCGGTGTGGCGGTCAGAACGTGGTCGAGGGCGTGCCGTACCGCCTCGGGCGAGTCGTAGGCGTGTGACAGGCCCTCGCGGTACTCCTCGGTCACCAGGGCGGGCGGCTGCGGCGGCGCGGGCGCGACGAGTACCAGCCCGAGCAGTCCGGCCGGCCGGCGGGCCGCGAGGAGCTGGCTCACCTTGCCGCCCATGGAGTGGCCGACGAGGACGAACGGTCCTGGTACGCGCGCCTCGGCCACCCGGGCGAGATCGTCGGTGAGCCGGTCGAGGTGGTACGGGCCGGGCAGCGCCTGAGAAGCACCCCAGCCACGCTGGTCGAAGCGGAGTGTCGCCTGCCCGGGCGGCAGGTGGTCGAGCACACCGTTCCAGGTGTCGGCGGAGCCGCCCCAGTAGTGGACGAAGACCAGCGTCGGCCCGGTGTTGCCCCTCGCCCGTACGGCGAGGGAGCCGCCCGCCACGGCAAGGGTGGTTGTTGTTTCCGGCATCATCGCGCCTTTCCTGTGGGTTACGGAGAGCGCTTCCCGGCGCTCCGCGGAAGCCGCGGACCGGTAATCTGACCTGTCCGTCAGGCTCAGCTCCGACGGTAGGAGCGGGATCGTCCGCCCGGTGGCGGAAAGGAGCACGTTCTTTGTGGAAAACGGACACGGTGCCGTGCGGCAGCTGCGCTATCTGCCCGCCGTCGGATCGGCGTACGGAGTGGAGGTCCTCGATTTCGCCGCACTGCGTTCGATGGACGTCCACCGCCGTCGTACCCAGCCGCAGCGGCCCGACTTCCACGTGTTCGCTCTGGTCGGGTCCGGAACCGGCACCCATGAAGCGGACTTTCAGCACTTCCGGCTGGAAGAGGGCAGCGCCGTGTGGATCCGGCCGGGCATGGTGCACCGCTGGAGCGACATCGACGCCTGCGACGGCCCGCTGATCCTCTTCCGGCCCGCATTCCTGTCCGGCTTCACGGCGCCGGAAGCCGGCACGCCGACGTGCTGGCACCTGGACCATCGCCGGCTGGCCCTCGCCCTGCTGGCCGCCGAACACCTCGGCCGCGAACACAGCGCGGCAGCCCGCACACCACACCTGGCCTCACCCGCGGTGCTCTCGCACCTGCTGGCGGCCCTGATCCTGCGTGCCCTCCCCGGCGCACCGGGCTCTACCGGAACGAGGCAATCCGGCGACCGGCACACCGATGTGTTCCGCACCTACCGGGCCGCCGTCGAAGAGCACTTCACCGACCGGCACCAGGTGGCCGACTACGCCCGGGCACTCGGCTACGACGTACGCACGCTCACCCGGGCAACGCGTGCCGTCACCGGCACGGGCGCCAAAGCCTTCCTCGACCAGCGCATCCTGCTCGAAGCCAAGAGACTGCTCGCCCATACCGACCTGCCGGTCAGCGGCTGCGCCCGGCGCCTCGGCTTCCGGGACACCGGCAACTTCACCACCTTCTTCAGACGCCAGGCCGGCATGCCGCCTGCCGCCTGGCGTGCTGCCTACGGCACCGCCGGCGCACGCGGTCTCTGACACCTCGACGAGCGCCTCCTGTAACTTCCTCCCCCTTCGCAAGGATGATCGAGCGGCGCGCGCCGATGTGCGTGCCGCTCGGCTCATCAGGAGGGACATCCTTGGCTTCCGTACGCATTGGCCGTGAAGACGACCGAGTCGAAGGTCCCCACCACAGGCTCAGTTCGCGCCAGTGTCAGGCGGAACATTCCAATGTCAGGCGGAGCTTCGCTGAAGCAGCCCAATCGAGAGCAGGCGGGTCAGATAATGGCCGGATGGAGAATTTCCGGCGTTCTTGGGTCAACACCACACACGATTGGTCCGCCCACGTCGATGTGGCCCACCTCGCGCGCATCCAGCAGAATCCGGACGAATTCACACCGGGCCGCCCCTGGCATCTTCTCCTTGAAGTGCTCGCCCATTCCGCTGACGAAGCGGCGAGCAGGGGCGGAGGGAACTGCCTGGTCACGTTCCATCCGGACGGCTCCCTGTCCGTGCGAGACGACGGCCGGGGCACGGACACGCGGGTGGACGAGCACCACCGGCTGGTCAAGAAACCGGTGATATCGACAAAAGACCTGCGGTTCTTTGATTTCCCGGATGCCGAACTGCTTCCCGACGGGCACCCCAGGCGCGGGATGTCCGTTGTCGCGGCGCTCAGCGAATGGCTCGTCCACACCAACCGCCGCCGGAACGGGGCCTGGACGCAGCGTTACGAATACGGCATCCCGACGTCCGGGCTGGAGCCCATTGAAGCGGATGGCACCACGGGGACACTCGTCCACTTCACAACGGCAGAGCCGCAGCGTCCCATCGCCACACCGACGCAGGAGCAATTGCAGCAACTGGCAAAACCCTGGCCTGCTCTGAGAGTTGAGATCGACGACCGGCGTGCTGCCCGAGAGACACAGCAGGAACCCACCGGAACGCATCTGTGATGCGGCATGATCACCTCAGACACACGCCCCACCGCACACGAGGAGACGGCATGGTGGACTGCTTACTGGCACACGCTTTCGTCGACGACGACGGGGAGTTCGGGAATCCCGTACTCGTGGTGATCGAACCGGACGGCGGCGGGCTCTCCGGGGAACGGCGCCAGGAGTTGGCCGACCGGCTCGGCATTCCCGCGGTCGCCTTCGTCCGCTCGCCGCCCGCGAAACGTACGGTGATCTCCATCCACGGTTCCTACGGGCTGCCGATCCGGTTCGGCGGCCACCCCGTGCTCGGCACGCTCGAAGTCCTCCACCACCTGGGCCACACGGTCGAGGAAATCGTCCCGGAGGCCGGGCCGGTGGCCTGTCGGCGCGACGCGGCCGGCATCTGCCGGCTGACCGCCCCCGCCGCCTGGTCCAAGCCGTGGCGTCATCTGCGGATGGCGTCCGCCGCGGAGATCGACGCGCTGACCGGACTGCCGGACGGGGAGGACTTCACGCAGGTCTGGGCGTGGACGGACGAGGAGGCCGGCGAGGTTCGCGCGCGGCTGTGGGCCCCGCGGATCGGAAAGGGCGAGGACGAGGCGTGCGGCAGCGCGTCGATGCTGCTCACCCTCCAGCACGGGCGTCCGCTGCGGGTCCTGCACGGCCGGGGCTCGGTCATCCGCACCTCCCCGGCCGGCGACGGCCTGGTCGAACTCGGCGGCCGGTGCGCGGTGCACCCGCCCGCCGCGGAGGTGAGCGCCGAAGTGGAACGGGCCTACGCGACACGCGCCACGCCGTGACCATCTACGGCCCCGATGCCTCCACCGGTCCGGGTTCTGGCACCGGGCGGTCGCGGACATCCCCGCCGCCGTGACCGAACTGCCCGAAGGTGTCGGCGAGGGAGACCGGCCCGGGCCTGCCCGGGGCGCCTTCCAGTTGTCCGATGCCGTCCGCGCGGCCCGCTTCATAGGCGCCGCCCCGCCGGCCGGGTGCAGCCCGCACCGCTACTTCGTCGTGGTGCACGCCCTCGACGTCGAGTCCATCGGCGTACCGGCCGACATGCCGAGGGCCGCGGCAGCTCAGCAGTCCTTCGGTGGGGAGGGGGTGGCAGGCCGTTGCCCGGCCGGGGTGTGGGCGTGGGGCGGGCTTGCGTGCCGGGTGGGCGGGGGCTCGGCGGGAGCAGGCCGGCTTCGTACGCGGCGATGGCCGCCTCGACCCGGTTGCGTGCGCCCGACTTCCCCAGGACCGAACGGCCAGCCCGCCCAGGCCAGGCATCTGGACGTCCAGGGTCACCGGCACTCGGCGCACACCATGGCCGGGCCGTTCCCGCGTCGTACGACCTCCGTGGCGGCCTCGCCGAACGCGCGGATCCGGCTGGTCTCGGTCGCCGAGCGCCAGATCAGGCCGTACTCCAGCGGTGCCGCGTCGGCGATCGGTACGTAGGTGACGTTGGGGCGGGCGTAGTAGCGGATCTCGTGGGCGGCCGTCGGGTGGACTCCCTGGCCCGCTCCGACGAGGGCGAGGAGTTCCTGACGGGTCGCCACCGCCGTACCGCGGGCGATGGCCTGGCCGCCGGGAGTGGTGCGCGGCAGCAGGTGGTCGAGCCAGTAGTCGGGGACGGGGCCGGAGAGGCTGAGCAGCTTTTCCGTGACCAGGTCGTCGAGGCTTACGGAGGCGCGGCGCGCGAAGCGGTGCCGGCCGGCCACGGCGAGGACCCGTGTGTCGGATATCAGCACGGGCCCGGTCCGCAGGTCCGCCTCCGCCACCGGGTACTGGGCGAGCAGCAGGTCCAGTGCGCCCGAACGCAGCGGCCCGTGCGGGTCGTTGAGCGGCGTCTCCTGAAGCAGGACTTCGCCGGCTCCCGGGTTCCGCTCCCGGTATACGGAAGCGGCGGCCAGCACCAGTTCGCCCGCCAGCGGGCTGCTGAAACCGACCCGCAGGGGTTCGGCCAGGCCGCGGCCGGCGGCAACGGCCCGCGCGAGGCCGGCCTTGATGAGGTCGTAGCCGGGCCGTACGTCCGCCAGGAACCGCCGGCCGACCGGCGTCAGTTCCACCCGGCGGCTGGTGCGCACGAAGAGCGCGGTGCCGATCCGCCGCTCCAGCTGCTTGATGCTCTGACTGACCCGGGCCTGGGACACGTGCAGCCGCTCCGCGGTGCGGCCGAAGTGCAGCTCGTGCGCGAGGGTCAGGAAGATCTCAAGATCGCGGCGTTCCATAACCCACAGCTTATCGATCGTTTCACGGTTCGGCATTGTTCCGGCTCCGGCGGCCGCCGAAGCTGGAGCCATGAACACGGAGATCACCAAGCCCCTCGCCGTCATCACCGGAGCCAGCTCGGGCATCGGCGCGGCCACCGCGCGCACCCTGTCCGGGCAGGGTCACCCGCTGCTCCTCCTGGCCCGCCGGGCCGCACGGCTGGACGCGCTCGGCCTTCCGGACACCCTCGCCCGGTCCGTCGACGTCACCGACGCCGACGCGGTGTCCGCGGCCGTGCAGGAGGCCGAGGCGCGGTACGGGCCGGCCGACCTGATCGTCAACAATGCCGGTGTCATGCTGCTCGGCGAGGTGGCCGAACAGCCGGCCGACGAGTGGCGGCGCATGCTCGACGTGAACGTGACGGGCCTGCTGAACGGCGTGCGGGCCGTACTGCCGGGCATGGTCGGGCGCGGGCACGGCACGATCGTGAACGTCGGCTCCGTCGCGGGCCGCAAGAGCTACCCCCACCACACCGTCTACAGCGGCACCAAGTTCGCGGTGCACGGCATGTCCGAGAGTCTGCGCGAGGAGGTGGCGCCGCACGGGGTGCGCGTGGTCACGATCGCGCCCGGCGCCGTCGAGACGGAGCTGCTCTCGCACACGACCGACGCGGCCATCAAGGCCGACTACCAGGCGTTCAAGGACGCCATCGACATCCTCACCCCGGAAGACGTGGCAGCCGCGATCAGCTACGCCTACCAGCAGCCGCAGCGCGTCACCCTGCGCGAGATCGTCCTGGCGGCCACGGCGCAGGCCGCATAGGTGCGCGGACACCGTGATGTTGTCGTAGGAGGCGACAACCGGACAGGGCCTGTGCGGCGCGGCGTTGGGAGCTTTCCACTATGGGGGCCCGGCGCATCGAGTCGTTAGCGTCGACGGCGGGAGTCGTCCGGGCCCCGGACGCGGCCGGACGCGGTCCGTGTCGCGCTGTCCGTGCGGTACGTCGAGACGAGGGGTGTGGCCAGGGTGGACGCCCGGTTGAGCGGCATCGTGCCGGTGCTGGCGGCGGCGGTGCTGTGGGGCACCGTGGGGCCCGCGCAGCTCATCGCCGATGCCCAGGTCTCTCTGGTGAGCCTGGGGGCGTGCCGGATGCTGCTGGGCGGGGCGGTGCTCGGCCTGTTCACCGTGCGGGCCGCGGGGCTGCGTACGCTGTGGCGGCCTGTCGCCCGGTGGTGGATGCTGACCGGTGTCCTGGTGACGGCCGTGTTCCAGGTCTGCTTCCTGGAGGCGGTGGACCGTACGGGGGCGGCGCTGGCCACGGCGGTGACCTTCGGGACCGTACCGGTCGTCACCGGGCTGGGCGCGTGGTGGCTGGAGCGTGAGCGTGTTTCCGTCATGTGGTGGTGCGGCACCGCGTGTTCGCTCGCGGGCATCGGGCTGCTGCTGGTGCCGGACGCGGCGGCCAGGGTGGACGCGACCGGCGTGCTGCTCGGCGTCGTGGCGGGCAGTAGCTTCGGTACGTACATCGCGACGACCAGACAGCTCGCCCGGTGCGGTGCCGACACCACGGCCGCGGCGCCGATGAGCGTGCTGTGCGCGGGGATCCTCCTGTCGCCGTGGCTGTTCGCGGCGCCGGACGGGCTGTCGGCGCCGCGTGCGGTGGTGCTGATCGGCTGGCTGGCCCTGGGCACGACGGCGCTGGGCTATCTCCTCTTCGCCCGCGGCGTCACCCGGATCAGCGCCGCCACGGCGGGCACGCTCAGCCTCGGTGAACCACTGGTCGCGACGGTGCTGGGCGTCGCGCTGCTGGGCGAGCGGCCGGGTGTGGTGGCGGCGTGCGGGGCGGCGCTGTTGCTCGGTGGTCTGATCGTGGTCTCCCTGCCGGCACGCGGCCGGACGGCGCCGGGCGGGGAGGAGGCGGCCGTTGCCGCGAGCGGGGCGGGCGGGACGTACGAGGCCGGGAGCCGGGGCGGCGGGACGCCGAAGGCCGGGGTCAGACGGGCGCGCGACGAGCCCTGAGCCGCCGGGGCCGAAAGGGCGCAGGAGCCGCAGGACCTGGCGGCTTCGTCGGGTCGTGGTCAGTCCTGGGTGCACGGGGCGTCGTGGGGCAAGGCATCGCCCGGGCAGCCGGTGCCGGCGGGCGGATCGGGCCGGGGCGGTTGCGGCGAGGCGGTGCAGGCCGTGTCGGCCGGTGCCTTCGGCTGATAGACGAAGGCCGGGTGGCGCTGCTCGGTGTCGTAGTAGCGGTGGAACACCGGGGTGGCGGCGCCGGAGATCGGCGGCACGATCCACGACCAGTCGGCGCCGACGGCCCGCCCGGCCCGTTCCTCGCGGGCCAGGTGCGCCAGGAAGCGGCGCGATTCGGTGTGGTGATCGCTGATGGTGACGCCGGCCTGCTCGAAGGAGTGGAGCACGGCGAGGTTCAGTTCGACCAGGGCGCGGTCCTTCCACAGCGAACGGTCGCGGGAGGTGTCCAGGCCGAGCCGGCGGGCGACGACGGGCAGCAGGTTGTAGCGGTCGGTGTCGGCGAGGTTGCGGGCGCCGATCTCGGTGCCCATGTACCAGCCGTTGAAGGGGGCCAGCGGGTACCGTACGCCGCCGATGTCCAGTCGCATGCTGGCGACGGCCGGCACCGCGTACCAGCGCAGGCCCAGCCGGGCGAACCACGCGTACTCGGGGTGTTCGAGCGGCACTTGGAGCACGGCGGAGTCCGGCAGCTCGAACCACCGCGGTTTGTCGTCGCGGCCGTGGACGATGAGCGGCAGTACGTCGAAGGGGGTGCCCGGGCCGCCGGGCCAGCCCAGGTTCCGTGCGGCGCTCGTGATGCCGGCGCTCACCGGGTCGCCGAGGACCGAGCCGTCCGGGCGGGTGTAGCCCGCGTAGCGTATGAGCTGGTCGTTCCATATGCGCGGGGCGGGCCGCCGGGGCAGGTCGGGGGCGAAGACGGTGAGGCACGGCCGTATCCGTCCGCCGTTGGTGGCCTGTTGCAGGTGCCGGACGGTTTCCTGCGCGATCCGGTCGGCGCTGTCCACGTGCCGCCGGTCGCGCACGATCAGCGACTGCCAGTACAGGCGGCCGATGCAGCGGATGCTGTTGCGCCAGGCGACCTTTGCTCCGAACAGCAATTCCTGTGCCGTGTGCGTGTAGGTCCCGGTGCGGGAGATCTCCGCGGCCACCTCCGCCAGCCTCCGGCCGGGCGAGCCGGTGCCGGGGTTCTCGCGGTGGTACAGCGTCACGAACTCCTCCGCCAGCGCGCGGACCGTGTCCGGCCCTGCGTGGTCGGCGCCGGCGTGGCAGCGCCCCTCCCCCGGCCTCACGGCGCTTGCCTGTGCCGGGTGCGGCGGCGCAGCGCCGAGAGGGCCCACAGCGCGGTCGTCGCCGCTCCGAGCGCCGCGCCGAGCCCCGAGACCCCGGGCCAGCCCAGCCGGGCGTAGGCCACGGAGGCGAGCGCCGATCCCGCGGCCCCGGCCAGGAAGTACGTCGTCATGTAGGCCGCGGTGAGCCGGGACCTGATCTCGGGTGCCAGGCGGTAGATCTCGCTCTGGTTGGTGATGTGCAGGGCCTGGGCCGCGAGGTCGAGCACCGCGATGCCCAGGACCAGGACCGGCAGCAGGATGCCGCCCAGCCCCAGGGGGACCCACACCACGAGCAGCAGTACGGACGAGATGCCGGTCACCCGGTGCGCCAGGCCCCGGTCGGCGAGCCGTCCGGCGCGTGCCGCGGCCAGCGCCCCGGCCAGGCCCGCCAGGCCGAACAGCCCGATGACGCCGGGCGAGTAGCCGTACGGCGGGGCGGAGAGCAGGAAGGTCAGGGCGGTCCACAGCACGCTGAAGGCGCCGAAGGACAGTGCTCCGTAGGCCGCTCGCAGCCGCAGCACCGGTTCCCGCGCGAACAGTCGGAACACCGAGACCACCAGCTGCCGGTAGCCGGGCGTGCCCGTCTCCTGGTACCGGGGCAGGAAGAGCGCTGCCGACGCCGCCAGGAGAGCCATCAGGCCCGCGGCGCACCAGTAGACGGCGTGCCACCCGGCCCACTGGGCCAGGGCGCCGGCCACGGTACGGGCGAACAGGATGCCGCACAGCAGTCCGGCCATGACGGTGCCCACGACACGTCCGCGCTGGTCGGGGGCGGCCAGGGAGGCGGCGTAGGGCACCATCACCTGGGTGGTGACGGAGCACAGCCCCACCAGCCCCGCGCCCAGGAACAGGGCGGGCTCCGACCGGGCGGTCGCCATGAGCAGCAGGCTCGCGGCGCAGGCCGAGGACAGGATGACGATCAGCCGGCGTCGTTCGAGCAGGTCGCCGAGGGGCAGCACGAGGAGCAGGGCCGCCGCGTAGGCGCTCTGTGCCACGGTGACCAGCAGGCCGGCCTGTCCTTCCGGCAGCCCGAGGTCGCGGCCGATGTCGCCGAGCAGCGGCTGTACGTAGTAGTTGTTGGCCACGGACAGTCCGGTGCCGACGGTGAGCAGCACGACCACGCCGCGTCCCAGGGCGGATGCCTGGCTGTGCGGTGTGGTGTGCGGGATGCCGGGTGTGGTTGTGGCTGCTGTCTTCTTGCGGCTCACCGTGGGGGGCTCTCCTTAGCCTGTGCTGCGGCCAACTGCTGTTCGATGCCCCGCCCCTGCCAGCGGGGACGGACCAGGGCCGGGCCCTCCGCCGCCGGGCCGCTCCCGTGCGGGGCACCGGTACAGCCCACGAGGAAGCCTCCCAGCGCCGCCACGAGCGTCCGGCGGCCGGGTCCGTCCGCGGGGTGGGTGGTGGGCACACCCACCGTGCCACCGGCCGGGGCGTGGGCTTGCCACAGGCGCCGGATCTCCCGGCTGTCCGCCTCGGTCGCCGCCCTGACCCGCGGTACGGCCGACCGGTCGGGCGGCGCGGCGGGCAGCACCTCGCGCAGGATGGCGGCGTGGTCGAAGGCGAGGTGCCGCTCCGCCCCGGCGTCCGGGAAGCCGTAGGGAGGTACGGGCAGCGGCTGCCACCACGCCGCCGCGGCGTCGTCACCGCCGCGCACCTGCTGCCGCTGGGGCAGCAGCACCGCGTGCACCAGGCTCACATAGCGCCCCCGGGGGTCCCGGTCGGGCGCGGTGCGCCAGGTCAGCGGTACGAGATCCGTGGCGGTGGCCCGCAGCCCGGTTTCTTCCTCCAGTTCGCGGCGGGCCGCCGCCGTCGCGCCTTCGCCGGCGCCGACCTTCCCGCCGGGAAGTGCCCACCGTCCCGCGAACGGGTCCTTGCCCCTGCGGACCAGCAGGAGGTGCCAGCCGTCGTCGTGGGCGAGCACCACCAGGTCGACGGTCAGGACGGTGGCGCTCATCGGGCACTCCCTGCAGTTGTCCGCGCGCCGGCCGTCCGGCGTCAGGGGATCGGGGCGGCGCGGAAAGCGGTCAGGCGCGCGGCGAGTTCGTCCGGGGACGCGAGGTACTCGACGCCCGGCAGGCGCGTGCTGTGCTCCCCCACGGCCCATACGGTCTTCTCGGCGTCCACGGCCACGATCATCTCCTGGAGGGCCCCGTGCGAGCCCGGGACGGCGATCATGGCATGGACGACACTGGCCAGCACGATGTTGCGGCCGTTGGCGGTCAGGCCGGTGTCCAGCTGGAGGTCCACCTCGGCGTGCGGCTGCGTCGTACGGTTCGAGAGGCCCGGCAGCAGGCCGAGCACGCGGCCCCCGTGCTCCTTCGCGCCGCGCGCCGCCGCCTCCATCGCGCCGCCGAGACCGCCGGTCACCAGGAGGCAGCCGGGCTGCTGTGCGACGAGCGCACCGACCTCGCGGGCCAGTTCGTACACCGCCGGGGGGCAATTGCGGCCCTTGCCGACCACGGCGATGAGGGTGTCCGGCCATTTCTCCACTGCGTGCTCAGCTCTCCTTCTTGCGCAGGCCGAGGGCGAAGAGCGCGTCGACAAAGCTGATCAGCCGTCTCTCCCGGCTGATCTTCGGCGAGTTGCCGGGCTGCTCCCCCTGGGACTCGTACGCGTGCATACGTTCTTCGGACATGGCGACCAGCCTGCGGCCGATCTCGCGGAACTGCTGCTCGCTGATGCGCCCGCCGTCCAGGGCGGCGGTGCATCTCTCGTACGCCGCCAGCGGACCCACGGTGTGGACGGAGCAGGTCTGCAGCGCCTGACGCATCTGGTCGGCGAGCCGACGCACGTCCTCGTCGGCCACGGACGACTGTGCTCCCTGGTCCATGTGGCTCACCTACCTCCCCAGGAAGGCCGGTTTCTCCGCGACGGCACTGGCCCACAGCGGCGACCAGTAGCGCTCCTCGCACAGTACGCCACGCCGCTCGATGACCGTGACCACTTCCTGGCTCGGGGCGTTGGTGCGCAGCGCGATGCAGCAGTGCGCGCTGCGCAGGACCAGGGCGATGCCCTTCGGCTGGAGCCGTGCCTCCAGGAAGTTCACCGCGTCGACGACCAGGCGCTCGTTCAGCTGGGGCTGGCGCGCGAGGTAGTTGAGCCCCTTCTTGAGTTTGGAGTAGCCGGCCACTTTGCGGTCCGGTACGTAGCCGACGTGGGCCACCCCGAAGGCGGGCGCCAGGTGGTGTTCGCACAGCGAGACGTAATGCACGTCGTTGACCAGGACCAGGTCCTGCATCCCGGGGTTGTCGAAGACCTTGAAGTCCTCTTCGATGTCGATGTCGCCCGGATTGATCGACTGGGCGTACAGCTCCGCCACCCGGCGCGGGGTCTGTGCCATCACCTCTTTCTTGTCGCCCTGGCCGAGGCCGCGCAACAACTCGCTGATGGCGTTTTCGATCACATCCACGTCCACCGGCTTGGGCGGAAGCGGTAAATGGGGCTGCTGGGGTTCCGCCATGGTGCACCCTTCCACGTCCTTGCGGTCCGCTGTCCGGCGGAACTCCCAGGACTGGTCAGTTGGAGCGTTACATGGAACAACCGTTTGACAGGCTAGGCCGATTCGTAAGCGAGTCAACCAGTGTGGAGTGAAAACACGTCAGTTTTGGGTGTGGCGCCCGCGCACAGGTGTGCCACGGCGGCATGACCCCCTCGCGTGGCTCTGTGCGGGGCGCCGGCCGGTCGCGCTACTTGTCCCGGTAGCTCGCCATCGCCTCGTTGACCCGCGGGGAGAAGAAGAGCGGGCCGATGGCATCCGCCCAGGCCATCCCCTCCGGGGAGAGCCTGAGCACATCGGGCTCACCTGTGTCGAGCCACTGCTTCTCGCGGAGCAGGGCGAACTCGGCGGGGAAGTCCTCCAGAGGCTCGGTGCCGAACAGCTTCCGGTAGTCGGTGACCGGCAGGCCGACGGTCTCCAGGAGCCACTGAAGGACGTACATCCGGCGCCGTTCCCCGTCGTCCATCTGGAAGGCCCACTGCGCCCGGCGGAAGTCCTCGGAGGGGGTGGCGATGTAGTCGTCGATGATGCGCCGCACCTCCGGCACGGCCACCGCGTAGTCGGTCGTGTAGTGCAGGGACGTGGTGAACGACCGGGCGCCGACGCCGAGTCCCACCATGCCGGCCTGCTGGTTGTACTCGCTGATGCTCGCGTCGCCGGCACCGTCGCCGCCGGGGTTTCCCAGCCGCTGGAAGACCCGCATGGACGTCTGCCGGTACCCGGCCGCCAGCAGGTGGTCGCGGCCGTACCGGTACAGGCGCAGGCGCTGTTCGTCCCACTGCCTGCCGTCCTTGTCGTGCCGGGCGCTCAGCCCGGTCAACGGGCGGACGTACAGCGGGTACAGGTAGATCTCCTCCGGCTCCCAGGCCAGCGCGGCGTCCAGAGAAACGCGGAAGGAACTCTCCGTCTGGCCGTCGATGCCGTAGATGAGGTCGATGTTCAGGACGGGGAACCCGGCCTCGCGCAGCCGGGCCAGCGACGCCTCCACCTCCGCGCGCTTCTGCGGCCGTACGGCGGCGCGGGCCTCCTCGTCGATGAAGCTCTGTACGCCGATGCTGAGCCGGGTGGCGCCGCGCTCGGCGAGCACCGCGAGCCGGTCGGCGGTGGCGGTGGCCGGGGAGGTCTCCACCGACCAGGGGACGGCGCCGAGGTCGGCGCCCATCACGTTCTCGCAGATGTCACAGAGGCGGGTGAGCTCCGCGGCGGTGAGGTAGGTGGGGGTGCCGCCGCCGAAGGCGGACATCAGGAAGCGCGCGGACCGCCCGCTCGCGTCCAGCGCTTCGCGGGTCACCCGCGCCTGCCGGCCCAGCGTGTCGAGAAACGCGCTGGTGACCTCTTCCGGAGCGCCGGTGCGGGTGAAGAGATTGCAGAACCCGCAGCGCATCTCGCAGAAGGGAATGTGCACGTAGAGCGAGAGGGAGCCGAGTCGTTCGGTCCGCCATAACTCGCTCAGCAACGGCCCGTTCGCCAGCCGTCGGTATGCCTTTTGGTGGGGGTAGACGTAGACGTACTGCTGGTAGGGAGTCTGCGGGGAAACCGGCCTGCCCGAAGTCGGCTGAACCGGAGCAGAGGCGGTCATGGACAACACCTTCCCTCTTCCGAGAGGGGAACGGAAGTACGACTCTCACGGCACGATAGCGGTATGGGGCACGAATACGTAGACATAGGTGCGGCGCCGTCTCCCGGATGCGGCCCGGTCACTTGGGCCGCGCCCCGCACACCTGTAACGCCTCAAGGAGGTAACGGTATTGACTGCCAGACTTCTGATCGCCGCCGGAGGCGGCGGGGACGCCATCACCACCGCGATGGTCCACTCGGCTCTGCACGGTGCGGACGCTCCTGCTCTCATCCTGACATACGCCTGGGAACGCCTGGTGATCGATCCGGTGCCCGGCCCCCGGCGGCGGACGGACTTCACAGGCACCGAACGCGTCGGCGATCGGGTACACGTGGTCACTCCCGCGTCGGCCCCCGTCCCGCCCGCGGGTTCGCTGCTGCCGCGCCTCGCGGCCGACCTGCGGCCCGCGCTCGGCCTCATCGACCCGTACGAGGGCGCGGTGGGCCTGGCCCGCCAGATCGCCCAGGCCGCCGAATACTGCGGCGCCGACCGCGTCGACATCGTCGACGTGGGCGGGGACGTGGCGGCCGACGGCTGCGAACCCACCCTGCGCAGCCCGCTGGGCGACGCGCTCGTCGTGGCGGCGTGCCGGCGCACCGGCCTGCCGGCCGCGGTGCACATCGCCGGCCCGGGACTCGACTCCGAGGTGCCCGAAGCCGTACTGCTGCCGCGCCTGCACGACCCGGAACTCACGCTCACCGCCGCCCATACGCACGGAGTCGGCAAAGTTTTCACCTGGCACCCCTCCGAGGCGAGCGCCCTCCTGGTGGCCGCGGCCCGCGGCGTCCAGGGGGTCTGCGGCACCCGCGACGCGCCGGACCCGGTCGTGCTCGGCCCCGCCAGCGCACACGTCTACCGGCTCCCCCTGTCCCGGGTCCTGGAGATCAACCGGCTGGCCCGGGCCCTCGACGGCACCACCGACCTGGCACAAGCCGAGGAAGCCAGCCGCTCCGTGTGCGGTTTCTCCGAAGTCGCCCGGGAACGCGAGCGCGCAGAGCGGCAGCGCACGGCTCTCGGCTGCGCGCGGCAGCAGGACAGTGCCCCCGAGGACGCCGCCTCCCTCTACCGGCGGTTCGTCGAGTGGGAGCAGCACACCGCGGCCACCGGCATCGAGTACGCCACCACCCGTCGTTTCGCCGAGGAACTGGGCCTTTCCAAGGAGACACTGACGACCCTGCGCAGCCACTTGGAGAACACCGCTCCTGCACGCTCGGTACCGCCTCTGTGGCAGTTGCACCCCGACGGACGCCCTACCCCGGCCTGAGCCGCGAGGGGGGTCCGTTCCGGTCGGATCCGCGACGCGCTCGACACGCTGATGATCCCGGTCCGGGCCCACCGCGGCTACGTGTGTTCCGGGGACTCACCGCCCGGTTCGCCCGCTGACTCGGCGCGCTTCTCGGCGCCCGTCTCCAGGTAGCCGGGGTCGTCGCCGCCGACCCGTCCCACAGAGGTTCCGCCGGGTGTCGTTCCCGTCGTGCTGTGCCGGTCCGGCGCCTCGTCGTCCGGCCGGCCGCCCGTCTGCTCCGGCCTGCCTGACTGGACCTCGGTGAGGGGGCGCTCGCCCGACCTGTCTCCCAGGTGTCCACGGACCCACGACCACAGAGACATCGTGCCTCCGATCAGCAGGGAAATACCGACGCCGACGGCGTACCCCTTCCTGGCGGTCCCACGCGCGGCGAGAGAGCCCGTTCGCCTCCGGCCTGTACGCGCATCCGCCTCCGGCGTTCCGGCCATCCCGGTGTGGCCGGATGGCGCCGGAGCGGCGGTACCGGGCACGGTCCGCGGCGCTTGGCCGCTCACAAAGGGGTACCCGCTTCGCGCCCCCTGCTACGACACACGAGATGGCGGAAGCGAAAGGACGGTTGACCATGTCCAGCAGCGCCGAAACCGGTGAGGCCACCGGCACGAAGGACAAGAACTACAACCTCCTGTGGTTCACGGAGACCTGTCTGAACAACGCCCTGCGGATGGAGACCTACATCCAGGACGCGGAGCGGGAGAAGGACACCGAACTCGTGGAGCTGTTCCGCAAGGCGCAGGCAGACAGCCGTAAGGGCGCTGAGTTGGGCAAGCAGTTGCTGCGCAGCCGGCTCGACAGCTGACGGACGGGCCTGCGGACGGCCCCGGGCCACGGCCGGCCCGGGCGCCGTTCAGCTGCTGAGGCCCACGGCTCACCCGCCGTCCCCGGAAGGCCGTGGCGCCGGCCCGGGTGCGGCGGGTACGCGGGTGAGGTGGAAGTAGAAGTCCGCGGAAGCGCCCTTCTTGACCATCACGCCCAGCAGGACGTCGTCGGTGAGCCGGCGGAAATGGTCGATCACGGGCAGCTGGTCGTAGACCATCGCCGTGGACTGCTTGCCGCGGTGGACGACCTCGTGCAGCGTCGCGAGGCCCAGCTCCTCGTACGAGTACACCGCGCCGTCCTCGTCGCGGCACAGCAGCGGCTCCACGTGATCGGCGTCGGCGAACCGTTTGCCGTACCACCGCATCTTCGCCAGCAGCTCGGCGTTCTCACCGGAGCACTCGAACCCGCCGCCCTGCCAGGTGCCGATGAGAAAGTCCGTGTCGACCGGTTCGAGCCGGTCGAAGAGGTCCGCCAGCTTCGCGGTGTCGTACTCCCCTCCGGACGCGATGGTCTCCAGGACTTCCTGCTCGGTGCTCATGGGCGGGACGGCCTCCTCCGGGTGCGGGACGAACGGGGTGCGGCCGGTGCCGTCCGCGAGCGGGGTGCTCGCCGTGGGGCCGGGCCGTACGGGGTCGAAGCGGTGGTACATCCGCGCATGCCAGAGCACCACCCGCTCCAGGGCCACCGCCGAACCGTACCCGGCCGCCGTGAGCGGAGCCAGGGCCCGCCGGCAGTTCTCGATGCCCGCTTCGGCGCGCTGGTACGCCTCCTGTTCACTCAGGCCGAGGGACAGCGCATCGGTCTTGCCCTCGGCCTGTTCCCGGTGATGGCCGCGCAGATCGTTGAGCAGGCGGATCGCGAGGGCGGCCTGGCGCAGCGCACCGAGCAGGACGGGCAGACGCCGGGACAGGCCGGGCTCGTCCATGAGGGCCCACAGGGCGGTGACCTGCTGTTCGACGCCGATGGTCCAGGCACCGTCCCGTAGGTACTCCGCCAGCGGGAGCGCGCGGCCACCGGCTTCGGCCGCCTGGGCTCTCTCGCGTTCGCGGTGCATGCCCGTGAGTGTCTGACACATGCTTTCGCGCCAGACCGCGACCAGTTCGGGACAGCCGTCGCGGTGCAGGGCATGGACGATTTCCGCCAGAGCGGAGGCCACGGGATCGACAGGGTCTTCGTGGCTGTCGTCCTGGGGACCGGCGGGCTCCGCGAGGATGCGGTGCCAGGCCCGTACCCGGGCCGATGTCTCCTCCGGGCCCGCGGTTTCCGGAGTGTCCGGCGCGTCCAGGACGTTGTCGATCGCCATCAGCCAGACCGTGAGCCGCGAGATCTGGTGACAGGTCTCCGACGGCAGCCACGGGGTGAAGAACGCCGTCTGGAGGCACATCAGGGGGACGAGCGCGGGGTCCACGGGCAGCCCGTGCTCTTTGAGCCAGATTTCCAGCCGCGGCATGTTCTGTAACGCGGCGGAGCATGTCTCCGCTATGGAGTTGATCTCCCGGGGAGGATGGGCCGTCGGCCGTGAGGTGTCCACCCCGTCAGGCTACGGGCGCGCCGGCCGCCGTCCCCTCCGGTGAGCCGCGCATGCCGGGCAGCGGAACCAGGAGAAACAGAGAACAGATGTCAGAAGGCTGTGCGTTACCCCCCATACCGGACACATCCGTATTCGGCACTCCGACCTCGGACGCCCCTCTGCCGTTCACGGCATCCGCACCGCAGGCGCCCTCCGTACCGGACGCGCGCTCGTCGGCCGCCGCAGCGGGTGTGCGTCGGGCGCCCGTCCCGGACGCACGCCCGTGGACCGGGCGACTCGCAGCGCAGGTGGACCGTGCGCTCGCCCTCGCCACCCGGCACGTCCTCGCCACCCAGCGGGACGACGGCTCTTGGCTCGCCGCCCCCGCCCCACGCATCACCGAGACCGCGCTGTGCACCGTGGCCCTGGCCCGTTCGCCGCACGCCGGTGCCGGCCGAGCCGCCGAGCGCGGCAGGGCGTGGCTCGCCGGCGGCGCCACCCCGCAGGACCACCACCCGGTGGCCCACGCCGTGGAGGCCGCGCTGCTGTCCCTGGCCCTGGACACCGGCGAGCCCATCGACGTGCGCCACCCCTCCTTCACGGACCGGGCGCTGTCGGCCCGCTCCCGGCTCCTCCAGGCCATCGCCCTGCACACCGGCCGGGCGGTTCGTGGCGGTGACGGACCGGCCGCGCTGCGGACGCTGCTGGCCACCGCGGTCGCGGGCCGGGCACCGCTCAAGCGCTGGAGCCGGGTCGAACTCTGGTCCCTGCACGCTCTGGTGGAGAGCTACTACGGCAATCGCACAGCCGCCCAGGACGCAGCCCGTGTGATCGCCGCCGAGCAGGCCCCGGCGGGCGACTTCTTCGCCAATCCGGTCACCACCGCCCTCGCGGCACTCGCGCTCCAAGCCGCCGCCCCGGGTACGGGCGCCACCCGGCGCTGTGTCGCCTACCTGCTCGACAGCCAGCTCCCGGACGGAACCTGGCGCTTCGCGACCAGCGACGTCTGGGACACCACCCTGACCGTGCGTACCTTCCACGGCACGGCGGCCTTCGACCGCCACGGGCTGCCGGCCGCCGTCGCGTTCCTGGTCGGGGCGCAGAACCCGGACGGCGGCTGGCCGTACCGCTCGGGCGTCGAGTCCGACAACGACACCACCTCGGCCGCCCTGATCGCTCTGAACGGCGTGGGCGACCTGCCCGGCGCGACGGTACGGGCCGGGTTGCGCCACCTGGCGCGGCAGCAGCGGGCCGACGGGCTCTGGCGCACCTGGCAGTCCGCCGGTGACCCGCCGGTGGACGACGTGGTCGCCCATGTCGTGACCGCGTTGGACCAGTACTCCGGCCGGCACCAGGTGCCGTTGGCCGCGGCACGGGACTGGCTCACCGGACGGCTCGACGCGCAGGGGCGCTGGCACGCCGGGTGGTACGAGGGCCTGCCGTACGCCACCGCCGAGGTGCTGCCCGCTCTCGGCGCACCCGGACACGCGGGCGCGGACGGCCACCCCGCCGCCCGGGCCTTGGCCGGGACCCGGAACCCCGACGGCGGCTGGCCCGTCGAAGCCGGCAGCCCGAGCACTCCCGCCGCCACCGGGCTGGCACTGGCGGCCCTGGAACGCGGCGGGCTCCTCGACGAGGCGTGCTGGGGCCCGGGACTCGCCTACCTGGTGGAGACGCAACGCGAGGACGGCACCTGGCCCGACGTGCCGCTCATGCACGGCCCGCGACCGCTCCTCACGCACTTCCCCACCCAGACCCATGCGTTCGCCGCCCACGGCCTCGTCTCCGGACGACGTCGCCTCGGCACCGCGGCGGAGACCGGTGCCCGGACCCACGATGAGAGCTGACATGCAGCCGGACACGCCGAACGCGGCAGCCCCAGCAGGCACGGCGGAACCGGCACGGGCACGCACCGGCGCCCGCGCCCCCACCGCCCCCGGCCGCCTGCCGCTGGTCGGCCACGCCCCGCGCCTCCAGCGCGACGCCCTGCGCTTCGTCCGGGAGCTGCGGCACCACGGGCCGGTGACGAAGATCCGCATCGGCCCGCGGCCGGTGCACGTCGTCAACTCCGCAGAACTGGTGCGGGAGGTGCTGACCGTACAGGCCCGCGCCTTCGACAAGGGCGCGATGTTCGACGCCTTGCGGGTGCCTCTCGGGGACGGGCTGATCACTGCCGCCGGCGACCGCCACCTGCGCCACCGCCGGATGATGCAGCCCGCCTTCCACCACGACCGGATCGGCCGCTACGCCCGCGTCATGTCCGAACGGGCCCTGGCCCGGTCCGGCGCCTGGGCCTCCGGCACCACCGTCGACCTGGTACCGGAGATCCACCGGCTGACCCTCGACATCCTGCTGCGCACCCTCTTTGCGGAACCCCAGGACCCTGAGCTGCACCCCGCCGTCAAGGACTGGCTGTCCGTGAAGTACCACTCGATGCGTCTGGCGCTGTCCCCGCTGCACGCCTGGGCGGAACGTCTGCCGCTGCTGCCGGGGTGGCGGCCGCCGGACGCCGGTCCGCTGCGGCGCCTGGTGGCGGTGCAGCGCCGGATCATCGGGACGTACCGCGCCGACGGCCGGGACCGCGGCGACCTGCTGTCGATGCTGCTGCTCGCGGGCGGCCGGGAAGGGGCCCTGTCCGACACCGAGGTCACCGACGAACTGATCACCCTCTTCCTCGCCGGGACCGGAACCGTCAGCGCGTCCTTGGCATGGGCGCTGCACGAGGTCTCCCGGCGTCCCGACGTCCAGCGCGGGATCCACGACGAGCTCGACACCGTCCTGGGCGGAAGTCCCCCCGGCTTCGGGCATCTGCCCGCGCTGACCTTCACGCGGCAGGTGCTGACCGAGGTGCTCCGGCTGCACCCGCCGTCGTGGCTGCTGATGCGCCGCGCGGTACGGCCGGTCGTCCTCGGCGGCGTACCGCTCTCCCCCGGCGCCGAGGTGTTCTTCAGTCCGTACGCCCTGCACCACGATCCGCAGCCGTACGGGAATCCCGACCGGTTCGACCCCGAGCGGTGGCCGCGCGATGCCGCGGCGAAGGCGCCGCGCCACGCCTATCTGCCTTTCGGAGCAGGCAGCCGGCTGTGCCTCGGGGAGGACTTCGCCTGGACCGAACTGACGCTGGCACTGGCCGCGTTCCTCGCCCACCGGCGTGTGACGCCGGACGACTCCGCCCCCGTACGTCCCCTGGTCGGCACCGTCCTCCGCCCGGACCGCCTGCTGCTCACCGCACACGCCCGCAAACCCTGATACCTGACCGACCTCTTACCCTCGCCCACCCCTCCCACCAGGAGACACTCATGCCACCGCACACACCGCAGCTGTCGGGCAACGGAACGCGTCCGGACGGCCGGCTTCGAGGCCGGGGCGCCCTGGTGATCGGCGGCGCCTCCGGGATCGGCGCGACGGGTGCGAGGCGGCTGGCCGCGGAGGGAGCGGCGGTGGTCGTCGCAGACCTCGACGAGACGGGTGCGGCCCGTGTGGCGAAGGAGATCACCGCGGAGGGCGGCACCGCCCTGCACCGGCGAATCGACGTCACCGACCCGGACAGCGTCGCCCGCGTCGTCTCGGAGGCCGCCGCCCTGCATGGCGGCCTGCGGATCGCCGTCAACAGCGCCGGCGTCAACGGCCCGCTCAGCCCACTGGCCGAACTCCCACCCGCCGACTTCGACACCGTGCTGCGGGTGAACCTGTACGGCGTCTTCCACGCGATGCGCTGCCAGCTTCCCGCGATGACCGCCACGGGTGGCGTCATCATCAACCTCGCCTCCATCGCGGCGCACGCGGGCTTCCGGGGCCACGCCGCCTACGCCGCCGCCAAGCAGGGGGTACTCGCCCTCACCCGGACGGCGGCCCGCGAGTACGCCGACCACGGCATCCGCGTCCTGTCGGTGTCACCGGGCGTCGTCGACACTCCCATGGTCAGCGCGCTACCGCCCGGCGCCACCGACGACCTCCTCGCCGCCGTCCCGCTGCGGCGCACCGCGCAGCCGTCCGAGGTCGCCGCCTTCATCGCGTTCCTGGCCTCCGACGACGCCTCGTACCTGACGGGCAGTGATCACGTGGTGGACGGGGGGTACTTGGCCAAGTAGCAGCCGACGGGGGCACCGTGGAGCCGCAGGCTCAACGGCGTGCGTGGCGGATCTTCACCCGTCCGAATCCCACCGTCCCCGAGATACGGATCTTCGGCCCGCCCGGGCGGACTTGCGACGGGGACTTGTAGCGCAGGTCCTTCCAGCCATTGCGCAGTGCCTCTACGTCGACGATCGCGTCATGGGGCACCGTGATCCTGGCCCCGCCGGTGCCGAGCTGCAGCTCGATGTCGACGACCGGATGCCCGATGACCGCGCGGGACAGGTCCAGGTGCACCTTTCCGAACGCGGACTCGATCTTGAGGTGCCGGGGTACTCGCCATGCGCCGCTCCGTCGGATGCGTCCGCCGGCCGCGGCGATCGTCGACGTGGTGTCCGCCTTTCCTTCCGGGAGCGAGGCCAGGGCCGATGCGAGCTCGCTGCCGGTCCTGGCGGTGAGCACCCGGTCGAGACGTTCGTCCATCTCCTCGTGGGAGATGCGCTCATCGGCGTATGCGGCCTTCAGGCGCTGCACAGCCGTCTCGCGGTCTTCCTCGCTGAGGAGCGCCAACGGATTTTCCTGCGGAGAGGTCACCGGTTCACTTTAATGCGCGGGGTGCGGCAGTACTCACAAGCTGGTGAGGAGATCGTCGAGCGGGGACGGCACCTGTTCGGGGGCGAGGGCTTCGACGAGGAGGCGGCCGTAGCGGATCTTGCGGCCTTTCTTCGTGCCGAGGAAGCGCCGCAGTTGCTGTTGCCGGGTTCTGCCGTGCTGCGCGGGCTGGTTCAGGAAGGTCTGCCAAGCGCGGAGGTCGCCCCCGGCCCGGACGATTTCCTCGGCACTTGCCGTGCCGAGCGCGCGGATGAGTTCTTCCTCCAAGTCCCGCACGCACACGAAGAAGTCCCGGCGCGCCGCCCGTGCCCGCTTCAGGCCCCGGTCGTAGAAGCGCTGCTCGTTCTCGTCGCACAGTCCGGCCAGGCGCAGGCCGAGGCCGGGGGGTCCGAGGAGTTCGGCGTAGCGGCCGATGCTCATCGCGCCGCCCATCGACACGACGCACACCCCCTCGGCGGTCAGGTCCCGGCCGCGCCGTGCGGCCAGCGCCTCAACGGCCGCGAGGTCGCTCGGGCCTTCCAGCAGCACCGCCGTACGCACTCCCAGGCGTACGGCCAGGTCGCTCGCCGGGCCGCCGGGACCGCCGGCCGCCCAGCCGTTGACCGCGTCCCGGAAAGCTCGCATGTCGTCCGCCATGGAGCGAGTTTGCCCCGCTGGCGCCGGCACGGCACAGGATTTTCCACGGCCCCCGGGAGTCCCTGCACCCGGGAAGGTGACTTCCCCGTGTAACGCGTCTCGCCCTCCCCCGCCGGGGCTATCAAGGCACCGACGGCGCACTCGGCGGCGTACCGCTGACGCGGCGCATGGCCGGGTGCGGCGGTGTCGCAGATCCGGGGTCGGGAGGACGAATGGAAACCGCGCTGATCGGGCGGGAGCAGAGTGTGCGGGTGCTGCGGTCCCGGCTGGAGCGGGCGCGTGCCAGTCACGGCGGGCTGGTGCTGGTCACGGGTGAGGCCGGCATCGGCAAGACGTCCCTGGTGCGCAGCGCGGTGGAGGAGGCGCGGGAGCGTGGCGGCATGCTCATCGTGCACGGAACCTGCTGGGACTCCGACGGCACGCCCGGTTTCTGGCCGTGGACGCAGGCCGTGCGGAGCCTGCGGCGCGGCGCAATGGCCGGGGAGTGGGAGCGGGCGGCGTCGGCTGCCGGTGAGGCGCTCTCCGTTCTGCTGGGTGAGGGCGCGGGTGCCGGGGACGCGCTGCGCTTCGAGCTGTTCGACGCGGTGACCACCCTGCTGACCGTCCTGTCGCAGAGCCGCCCGGTGACCGTGGTGCTGGAGGATCTGCACTGGGCGGACGCCGCGTCGCTGAGCCTGCTGGAGTTCACGGCACAGCACGCCTGGTTCGAGCGGCTGCTCGTGATCGGGACGTACCGCGACGTGGAGGTGCGGCGGCCGGACCACCCCCTGTTGCCGTTGCTGCCGCGGCTGGCGGCGAAGGCCACCACGCTCGCGTTGACGGGCCTGACCCCACCGCAGGTGGAGGAGCTCGTCGCGCGTACGGTCGGCGCCCGGCCGGACACGGCCACGGCCTCCGGGATGTACGAACGCACCGGCGGCAATCCCTACTTCGTGGAGGAGACGGCCCGTCTGTGGGCCGCCGGCCAGTCCATGGCGGCCGTCGCGCCCGGGGTCCGCGCCGTGGTGCACCGGCGGCTGTCGCTGCTCGGCGAACCCACCATGCGGCTGCTCGGCGCCGCCTCCGTACTGGGCCGCCGGTTCGAGCGGGCCACGCTCGCCCGCACGGCCGGGACACCGGAACCCCTCGCCGCCGGGCTGCTCGGCGAGGCGGCGGCAGCCGGGCTGCTGGAACCGCCGGCGGCCGACGCGTACGTCTTCACCCACGACCTGGTACGCGAGGCCCTGTACGACGGGCTGGCGGAGGACCGGCGCCGCCACCTGCACGCCGCCGCCGTACGCGCCCTGCGGGAGACGGCCGCCGCCGGGGACCGGGCGCGGCCGACCGACCTCGCCCGGCACGCCTATTTCGCCGGTCCGGACCTCGACGCCGATGAGGCGGTGGACATCCTGGTGGCGGCGGCCCGGCACGCGGTGAGCAGGCTGGCCAGTGAGGAGGCCGTGGGGCACTACCGGCGCGCGCTGGAACGGCTCGGAACCGGCGACCCGCACCGCCACGTACTGCTCGCCCTCGACCTCGGCGCCGAACTCCAGCTGCTCGGCGAACACGAACGCTCCTGGCTGGTGTACGAGGACGCCGCCGCGCTGGCGTCCGCGGCGGGCGACGCCGGACTGATGGGCCGGGTGGCCCTCGCGCTGCACAGCGCGGACGGCCGGGGCGACGGGACGGGGCTCAAGTCCCGCGCGCTGCGCGAGGCGCACCGCGCGCTCGTCCCCAGCTCTCACGCCGGGGGTGGTGCTCCCGGTGCGGGACCCGTGGAGGAAGTGGCCCGCCGCGTCGTGGCGGGCGCCCGCGCCACCGGTGACGACGATGCCCTGCACCTGGGCTTGTGGGCGCGTCTGCACGCGGTGTGGGAGCCGGGCACGGCCGCGGAGCGGGTCCGCGTGGCCGGGGAGCTGATGGAGGTGTCCCGCCGCCGGGCCGATGTGTGGATGGAGCATCTGGCGGCGTCGATGCGCTGGGTCGCACTGCTCGAACTGGACGACCCCGGCTTCCTGCGGCAGTTCTACGACATGGTGGCGGGAGCGGACGCGTGCGGGCTGCCCCGGACCCGCATGATCTCGGTCATCGACCGCAGCGTCGTGTACGCGTTCATGGGCCGCTTCGCCGAGGCCGGCGATCTGCTCGCCCAGACCCTGGCTCTCAGCGGCACCCACGCCAACTACTACCAGTACTTCATCGGCCACCACCGCTGGGCCCTGTCCCTCCTCCAGGGCAGCTTTCCGGAAGCGGAGCGGGCCCACCACGGGATGCCCGGCCGCAACCACCTGTACAGCCAAGTACTGACGGCCCTCACCACGTTGGAGCAGGACGCCTCCTCCTGTGCCCCGGTGCCGTGGCCCGGAGACGGCCCACCCGGCGACAGTGTGCTGGAACGCGGCATCGCCCCGCTGCGGGTCCGTTTGCAGGCACAGAGCGCAGCGGCGTCCCGGGACCCCGCGCGCTGCGCACCGGCACACGCCGCCTTGGAGCCGTACCGGGGTCAGTGGCTGGTCTCCCTGTTCGGCTGGGACATCAGTGGCCCGGCCGCCCTGTGGACGGGTCTGCTGCACGCCGCCGAGGAGCGCTGGGACCCTGCGGTACGGGACCTGACCGCAGCCTGGCGGTCCGCCGACCGGCTGCACGGCCGCCCCTGGTCGGTGCGCGCCCGTACGGAACTGGCCGGTGCCCTGCTCGGCCGTGCGGGTCGCGACGACGAGGACCGGGCCACCGTGCTCCTGCGCGAGGTTGGGGCCGAGGCCCGCGAACTGGGCATGACGCACATCGTCGACCGGGTCCGCAGCCTCCGCCCCTCCCCCGCCCCGGCCCCTCGCGCGCAAAGCCCCCAGCCGGAGCGGGAGTTCGTACGCAACGGCGCCGTGTGGCGTCTGCGCTACGCAGGCCGCACCGTTCACCTACCCGATGCCAAGGGGCTGGCCGATCTGCATACGCTGCTCGGCCGCCCCGGCCAGGACGTGGCGGCCGTCCGCCTGCTGTGCCCGGACAGTGCGCCCCTGGCAGCGGCGGCGGGCGGACTCGGCAGCGATGCTGTCCTGGACGAGGAGGCGAAGTCCCGCTACCGGCGGCGCCTGGAACTGCTCGACGAGGAGATCGACAGGGCAGCCGGTCGCGGCGACGACCGTACAGCCGCAGCGTACGACCACGAGCGGGAAGCGCTGCTCGCGGAACTGCGCAAGGCCGCCGGGCTGGTCGGTCGCTCCCGCCGCCTGGGCGATGAGTCCGACCGCGCTCGCAAGAACGTCACCGCCCGCATCCGGGACAGTATCCGCCGCCTGAAAGAGCACCACCCCGAACTCGCGGCCCACCTCCAGGCGGCCGTGTCGACCGGCACGATGTGCCGCTATGCACCGGATCACGAGATGCGGTGGCGCTTGTGAGCATGTCGGAAAAGACCGCCGGACGGCCGCCCCGCACCCCCGTGTCGGGGCGGCCGTCCGGCTTTTCCACCGGCGTCCGTACCGGTTTCGGGGCGGCGGCCTGGGTGGTGGTCGCCGGGGGCCGGAGCCGGGTGCGGTCGATGTCATGGGGCCCCCGGGGTTTGGCCGCCTCCCGTGAAGCGGCTCTGCCCTTGAGGCGCGTGCTGCGAACTGGCAGGTGCCAGAAGCGATCACGCGCCTTCAGGAGAGACGGCGATTCGACCGGATACGCGTGCGCTGCGTCACCCGTGGGGGTGACCGCGTGGTGCGTGCCCGAGGGCGTACGTGTCCGGGCGGGTGTTGTCGCCGTTGCCGTGTCGGCCGGACCGGCCGGCCAGGTCATCTCAGTGACTGAGGAGAACGTGCCATGAGGATGCGGACAGGGCCGGGGAAGCTGGCCGGGGCCGTGCTGGCGGGGTCCTTGCTGGGCGCGGGGGCCGCCGCCTCGGCGGTGCCCGCCGGGGTACGGCCGGGAGACGGGGCGGTGGCCGAGCGGGTGACCGTACGGACCGATGCCGGCCCGGTGCGGGGCGTGCGGTCCGCGCGGCACCGCGTCTTCCAGGGCATCCCATACGCCGGAGCGCCCAAGGGGGCGTACCGGTGGGCGGCTCCGCGGCCGGTCCGGCCGTGGGCGGGGGTCAGGGACGCCACCAAGCCGGGCCCGCTGTGTCCGCAGGTGCCGTCCCCGTACGCGCAGGTCTCCAGCGAGGAGGAGGACTGCCTGATGCTGAACGTCACCGCGCCCGCCGCCGCACGGCACCGCCCATCCCCCGTACTGGTGTGGATCCACGGGGACGGAGCGGTCGGTGGCGGCAGCTTCTTCGACGCGCGCCGGCTCGCCGATCGCGGCGTCGTGGTCGTCACCGTCAACTACCGGCTGGGGATCTTCGGCGGTTTCGCCCACCCGGGCCTGAAGGGGTCGGGGACCTTCGGTCTCCAGGACCAGCAGGCCGCGCTGCGCTGGGTGCGGCGCAACGCGGCGGCCTTCGGCGGTGACGCGGCGAACGTGACCGTGGCGGGGTCCTCGTTCGGCGCCTCGGCCATCACGGGACATCTCACCTCGCCCGGGGCGCGCGGCCTGTTCCACCGGGCCGTGCTGGCGAGCGGCGAGGGCATGATGGACATGCCGGCCGGGGCGATGGGCCCGGACGTGCCCGGCTACCCGTGGTTCGTCTGGCGCACGGCCCGGGAGGCCGAGGAGATCGGCGCGGAGATGACGTCGTCGCTCGGGTGCGCGGCGGCCGATCCCGCCCGGACCTTGCGGTGTCTGCGCGCCCTGCCGGTCAAGAAGATCCTCGCGGTTCCGTACATCATGAACGCCTTCCAGATCTTCGCCCACGGCAACGAGACGCTGCCGCGGCTGCCGGCCCGGGCGCTGCGCGAGGGGCGCTTCCACCGTGTGCCGGTGCTCTCGGGGGCGACCCGCGACGAGCACCGCACATTCGTGGGGATGCGGTACGACGCCGTCGGCGAGCGGTTCACGGAAGGGGACTACGACCGGGCGCTCACCAAGGCCTTCGGCGACCGCGCGGAGCTGGTCCGTACGCACTACCCGCTGACGCGGTTCCCGTCCCCGGCCATCGCCTGGTCGGCCGTCGTCACCGACCGGATGTGGGCCCGGGGCACCCACGCGCAGCACACGGTCCTCTCACGCCGCGTCCCGACGTACGCCTACGAGTTCGCCGACCGGAACGCGCCCATGTACCTCCCGCTGCCCGGCCGCTTCGACTTCGGCGCCTACCACGCGGGCGACACGCCCTACCTGTTCGAGGAGCCGGAGGTGAGCAAGCGCTTCACCGCGGCGCAGCGGTGGCTGTCGGACACCATGACGGACCAGTGGGCCGCCTTCGCCCGCACCGGGACGCCCAACGGGCCCCGTCTTCCGGCCTGGCGTCCGTTCCGCGGCGCGAGCGCGCGTCCGTACACCCAGTCGCTGGCACCGGACCGGATCGGCCCGGTCGACTACGCCCGTGAACATGCCCTCGGCTTCTGGCGCCGGTTCCCGTAGGGGCGGCCCGTCGCCCCGCTCAGCCCGGGACCGGGCTGGTCACCAGCCGTGACCAGCCCGGTCGGGTGGCATTTTGAGCTCAGACCATGGTGCCGAAGCGATCCCACACCCGGTGGCTGCCCAGGAGTTGGGTGATGCGCTCCAGGGCGGCGGTCCCGCTGTCGCCGATCACGACGCCGGGGGCGTCGGTCGGGACGCCGGCCGCCGCGAACACGCCGTCCGCCCCCGCCCAGCCGCCGATGGCCTTCCCGTGCCGGAAGGCTTCGGCCACCAGGAGGCCCACCCGTGGGTCGGTGGTACCGGCCGGACCGGCGGCCGCCTTGGCGTCCCGCGAGCCGAGGGCGTCCTTGCCGACGCCGGGTGTTCCGACGACGAGGACGGCGTCGAACTCCACGGAGCGGGCGGTGGCGTACGTACGCTGCACCGTGACGGCGCCGCTGCCGGAGCCGAGCTGTCCCCCGGCCGGGGCGATGACGAGCGGGACCATGCCCGCTTCGAGGACGGACCGGCGTACCGCGCGCACGCCGTCGAGGTCGCCGTCCGCGTCGGTGACGATGCCGATGATCCGGCCGTCCACCGGCCAGGTGGCGCCGACCTGGGACAGCGCGGGGCTGGGCTCCACCGGGGCCACCGTCTCGGTGGGTTCGGGCGCAGGCAGCCCCAGGCCGGCGGCGACCTGGGCGCACAGCTCGGTGTCGATGTTGGCCAGGACCTTCAGGCCCCGCTCCTTGACGGCCTGCTCGTAACACTTGCCGAGCTCGAAGGTGTAGGCGCCGATGATGTGCTCGCGCTCCACCGGCGTCATGCTGAGCCAGAAGCGGCGGGCCTGGCTGAAGTGGTCGTCGAAGGACTCCGGGGCCAGCCGCCCCTTCCTCGCCGCCGGCACCTCGACCGGCGTCTCCACGTACGCGCCGGTGTCCGCGCCCGCCACGAACGGGCAGCCGCCGTCCAGCGAGTTGGGCCGGTAGGGGGCGACGCCCCGGTGTACCGCCGTCTGGTGCATGCCGTCGCGCAGCATGTCGTTGACGGGTGCGTGCGGGCGGTTGATGGGCAGCTGGGGGAAGTTCGGCCCGCCCAGCCGGGTGATCTGGGTGTCCAGGTAGGAGAAGAGCCGCCCGGCCAGCAGCGGGTCGTCGGTGATGTCGATCCCGGGCACGAGGTGGCCGACGTGGAAGGCCACCTGCTCGGTCTCGGCGAAGTAGTTCGACGGGTTGGCGTTGAGCGTCAGCAGGCCGATCGGCTGCACCGGGGCGAGTTCCTCGGGGACGAGGTTCGTCGGGTCCAGGAGGTCGATGCCCTCGAAGGTCTGCTCGGGGGTGTCGGGGAAGGTCTGGATGCCCAGCTCCCACTGCGGGTAGGCGCCGGCCTCGATCGCGTCGGCGAGGTCCCGGCGGTGGAAGTCGGGGTCCACCCCGTTGATGATCTGCGCCTCCTCCCAGACCAGCGAGTGCACGCCCAGCTTCGGCTTCCAGTGGAACTTCACCAGGGTGGTCTCACCCGCGGCGTTGACCAGCCGGAAGGTGTGGACGCCGAAACCCTCCATCATCCGGTAGGAGCGCGGGATGCCGCGGTCGGACATGTTCCACAGCGTGTGGTGGACCGCCTCGGTGTGCAGGGTGACGAAGTCCCAGAAGGTGTCGTGCGCGCTCTGCGCCTGCGGGATCTCCCGGTCGGGATGCGGCTTGCCGGCGTGGATGATGTCCGGGAACTTGATCGCGTCCTGGATGAAGAAGACCGGGATGTTGTTCCCGACCAGGTCGAAGACGCCCTCGGAGGTGTAGAACTTCGTCGCGAAGCCGCGGGTGTCGCGCACGGTGTCGGAGGACCCGCGGGAGCCGAGGACCGTCGAGAACCGCACGAAGACGGGGGTCTCCACGTTCTCCGCGAGGAACGCCGCCTTGGTGACGCCCGTCGCCGTCCCGTATCCCTGGAAGACACCGTGCGCCGCCGCGCCGCGGGCGTGCACCACGCGCTCCGGGATGCGCTCGTGGTCGAAGTGCATGACCTTCTCCCGCAGGTGATGGTCCTGCAGGAGCACCGGTCCGCGGGGGCCCGCCTTGAGCGAGTGGTCGGTGTCGTACAGCCGGGCGCCCTGAGCGTTCGTCAGACGGCTGTCCCGCTGTGCGACGTCGGCCTGGTCCGCTCCGGTGGGCTCACCGGTCGGCGAGACCGTCGCGGGGCCGCGCTGGTCCTGCTTGGGCGGCAGCGGCTCGCGCGGCTCGACCGGCTCGTCCACGGGGGGCGTCTCGGGGCCGGGCTTTCCGGGGATGCCCTCCTCCGGCCCGGTCGTACCCCGCAGGGCGTCGGTGACCTTGTCCGCGGCGTGCTTGAGCGGATTGTTGGGGTCCATCGTCAGAACTCCTTCACGTCGGGCGGGCCGTCGGTGGCGCAGTGCGCGGCCCGTGGAGTGGCGGATCCGGTCGGCGGTGTGGCCGACCGGCTCCCCGGCGCCCGCGGCGGCCATGGAGCGGGGCGGGTCACCGGGCGGGACGCAAACCGCCCGTAGAATGACAAAACTGGTCCTTTGCTCCAAGCTTTGTCATACGTGCCACATGCGTGCGTGATGTATCCGTGCGTACGGCCAGTCGTGCGGCACCTCCAGGGCCGTACGACTCCCCTTTCTCTGCTGCGGTACACCTCCTTTCCGCGGTGCGCCTTCCCGGGCCGGCACACCTCGCTGCCGCGGTACGGCTCCCTCGTGCGGGCACGCCTCCCAGGCGCCGGGCAGCCGGTCGCCGTTCATCCGCGGTGTCAGCCGCCGCCCGGTGCCAGGGCCAGCTCCCGCAAGTACGTGCCGAAGCCGTGGACGGCGCGGGGGTCCGTACGTCCGGAGGTGAGGACCGGGCAGCGGTCCGTCCTGAGGATGCGGGCACCGGCGCGTTCCAGCGCGGTCACCATCGCGTGGTCCTCGCTGTGCGCGAGGGCGGGAAAGCCCCCCACCAGGCGGTAGGCGTCGGCCGTGACGCCCAGGTTGGCGCCGTGCACATGCGGGTGGGCCCAGGTTCGGTCGCGCCCCGGCCGCCCGGCGAAGTAGAGCGTGTGGTGCCGCTGGGCGACCGCCGGGCTCAGCGTGGGGTGCCCGGCGACCCGTATGGTGCCGAGCACGCAGTCCCATCCGGCCGCGGCCTGCTCGATCTGGTGGGCCAGCCAGGCGGCGGGCACCAGGGTGTCGGCGTCGGTGGTGGCGATCCAGGCCCCCTCGGCGGCGGGTCCGAGCAGGCCGAGGCCGTGGGCGACGGCGGCGGCCCGGGCCGCCCCGACGTTGCGCCGCGCCGGCTCCACGACGTGCGCGCCGTGCCGGCGGGCGAGCGCCGCGGTGGCGTCGGTGCAGGCGTCTGCGGCGACCACCGTCACCACCCGCACCCGCCGCGCCAGCACCTCGGGGTGCCGGGCGGCCTTGTGCAGGGCGCGGAGCGCGGCCGGCAGGACCGCCGCCTCGTTGTGCGCGGGTACGGCGACCACCAGGGCCGTGGGGAAAGTGGCCGGGCCGTTCACACCAGCCCCTCGGCTGCCGCGGGTGCGGGAACGGCGCTGCCGTCCGGCAGCCGCCGGGTGAAGGTCTGCAACACGAAGTCGGGGTCGCTCAGCCGCCCGAGGGGGGCCAGCTCCGGCACGCCGGTGAGCAGCGGGGCGAGCTGCGTCCCGGTACGGAGGTGGTCCTCGACCGGGTGGTCCCAGTGCACGGTGACCAGGGTCCCGCCGGGTTCCAGACCGTCCACGGTCCGCTTCAGGACCTCCTGGAGTGTGGCGTCGTCGAAGTAGTACAGCAGTTCCGAGAGCACGATCAGGTCAAACGTTTCTTCAGGCCACTCGTCCGGTACGGCCATGCACCGCACCTCGACGTGCGGCCGGTCGCGGTTGCGGCGGGCGGCCGCTTCGGCGGCGGCCGGTACCCGGTCGGTGGCCAGCACCCGGTCGCACCGCCCGGCGAGGAGCCCGGTCAGGACGCCGACGGAACAGCCCGGCTCGAAGGCCCGGCGGTAGCGGCGGCGGGGCAGCGCGGCGACGGTCAGCGCGTACTTGCGCTGCTCGTACCACCGGCCCGCCAGGTCCCAAGGGTCGGCCGACCCGGCGTACATGGTGTCGAAGTAGGACGGGGACGTGGCCAGATTCGTTCTCATGTGAAGACCACCTCGAAGGCGCGCGTGTGATGGGCGAGTTCGGCGGGCGGCAGGATCACCGTGTCCTCGTCCGGGCCGAGCGGGGCGATCTGGCTCGCGAACCGGCGGATCGCCGCCTGTTTGCGGGCCCGCGCCGGCCGGGACAGCGGCAGCCGCCGGGCGGCGTCCCACGGCACCCGCGGATCACCGGGCGACGCCCAGTGCCACATCCACACCGGGTAGTGCCAGCAGGGCGTACCGGTCTCCCGAGCGGCGGCGGCCGCGGCCCGCCCCGCCGCCTCGTGGTCGGCGTGCAGGTCGCCCGTCCAGGGGGCGACGCACAGGTGGGCGCCGGTCTCCCGCAGCACCGCGCCGATCTGTTCCGTCAGCTGTGTCTCATGGGCGTCGACGTCCGTGTCGGGAAAGTGCAGCCGGTACGTGCGGTGTCCGTGCGGAGCGAGGTCGCCGAGTGCGCGTTCCAGCTCGGCCGCGCGCAAGGCGGCGATCCGCTCCGCGGGGAGGTGCGGGTGCGAGCCTTCCCCGTCGGTGACGGTCACCAGCCGGACCTCGCCGCTGAGCTGCGCCATCGTGCCGCCGAAGCCCAGGACCTCGTCGTCGGGGTGGGCGGCGACCACCACGACGGGCCCGGACGGCGGTCGCACGACGGGCAGGCGCGCCAGCCCGGCCCAGGCCGCCCACGCCTCTTCCGGAGTGCCGGGAGCCTCGATCGCCCCGGCCGCCGCCGCACGGTCGAAGGCGCCGGTCACTGTGCCGGCCCCGCTTCCCGCCCCGCTTCCGGTCCCTCTCTCCGCCCCGACTCCGGCCCCGTTATCTGCCCCGCTTCCTTCCCTGCTTCCTGCCCCACCAGCGTTCCGAGTTCCGCGAGGTCGCGCTCGGCGTGGTGCTGCCGGATGTACACCGTCAGATCGACGGCGTTACGGGCATGGCGCGGGTCGTGGCACAGCGGCCCGGCGCCCGTCGCCCGCCCGACCCGGTCCAGTACGTCGGCGCAGGCCCGCTCCGCGACCGCCCGTACCCGCAGGCTGCGCAGCCGGGCGGTGCCCGAGCGGTCCAGCGGGTCGGCGTCGATGGCCCGCGCCGCCTCCCACAGCACGGTTTCCGCGGCGTGCAGCGCCACGTCCACCGCGCCCAGGTGTGCGGCGGTCAGCGGGTCCTCGGTGCGGGCACCGGCCTGGAGGGTGTCGGCGACCGCCCGCGCCCCGCCGAGCCAGCAGGCGGCGACCCCGACGCCGCCGTGCTGGAACCCGGGCCGCTCCAGGTAGGCCCCTACAGCGCCGACCGGCCGGCCCGGCACCGCCGTGAACCGCACATCGGGGGTGTCGCTGCCCGCCATGCCGATGGCCTGCCAGGTCCCGGGCACCGGTTCGTAACCAGGGTGCCCGGTCCGTACGGCGAACAGCCTGCGCCCCTGGGCGGTGTCCGCCGTGACCAGGCCGTGGGTGCAGGAGTGCGCGCCCGAGCAGTACGCCTTGTACCCCTCCAGCAGCCAGCCCTCGCCCTCCTGGTGCGCCTTGAGCCCGGTGCCCGGCGGCTGCGCGGCCCAGACTCCCCACCGCTCTCCCGGACCGGGCGGGTCCTCCCCCAGCTCCGCGAGGACGGCCGCCGCATCGGCATGCCCCTCGGCCAGCCGGGCCAGCGACAGGTCGGTACGCCCCAGCGCGTACAGAGCAGCGAAACGATCACGCGTACGCCCCGCTCCCGGCAGCTCCCCCGCCTCGGCCTCCACCCAGGCACGGAACCGGTCCGCCACCGACCGACGCAGCTCCTCGGCATCCGGGACGAGTCTCGTCTCGCATCCCACACTCACGTCACGTCCCACCTTTCACACGGCCGTGACCGGCCCACACCCGTGACCGGCAATTCCGTCCAGGAATCCGCCCGATCCGCACCTCACCGTCGGACCGGCACAAACCGAATACCCCGCAATTAGCCTCTTATACGGTCACTTCGCTCAACTGTTGACTCGGCCATCGGGCAGCATCCCTGTGCGCTCCAATTCCATTGCCAACTTCGACCTCACCGCCCCAACAAACGCCGCTAGCCGTACGTAGCTACATCACCACGCCACGCGTCGTCCAGCCTCAGGGCATCGCCATACCCTTCACCCTCACCGCCTCCCGATCACAGCCAGTGTCCGCGTCGCGCCCGTTTCCGTATCCGCGCCCGCGTCCGCGTCCGCGTCCGGTAGTACCGAGCGGCCGACCGAGCTGACAGCCATTGCGATAACCGCGCGTGACGAGGAAATGGTGATCGCGGCACCCGTGCGGGCCCGGTGAAAGCCCGTGCAGGTATGGCCTGGTTGACCTGCGCCGCACGACCGTTCGACCTCAACAGGCCCACGAAGCAAGGCCTTTCTCCGGCCTCATCAGGCGCCCGCAGCCGGGTGACGGTCATCGTCGGCCCACCTGAAGCATGACCGGCGCGGACTCGGCGGCGCGCCAGCTGACCCTCTGCACCGGGCCGCAGGCACCCCGGACAGGCGCGCGCCGGACAAGGCGCATCCCTCTCGCCTCAACCGTCGCTGCCTGCGACTTGACAAGATCACTCACGCAATTCCGGAACCGGAGAACCAGCGGGCCAACCGACGCCGACGCATGAATACGGGCGGCAGGCCCACCGGAACGGCTCTCACCCTTCAAGGCGCGGCCCCGGCGCGGCGATCCGGCCCTGACCCCGCCCGTCAAGCTTCACACAGGAGCCGAGTCACGATGCCGGAGCCGGCAGCACGACCGCGGTGTCGGAACGCGAAAGACCGGCCTTCCTCCAGAACGACGGGCCCTTCGAGTGCCACCGCCACCTCGGCTCCGTGAAGCGGCCGAACCACGTCGACACCCTCAGGCAACGTGACGACGCCCCACACTATGGCGGTGCGAATGTAGAAGCAGAGGCGATCGCCCGAGACGACGCCCACACTGCCCTGCTCCTCGGACAGCAGGGTGATATCGGCAGTGAAGCCGACATGGGCGCCGGCCGATCCTGGCGTCGCCAGCACCTGACCCCGCTCGACGGCATCCCTGGCAACACCACGCAGCAGTACCCCCACGTTCATGTCCGCCTTCGCTTCCGCGATGCGCACCCGCCCCTGCTCAATATCCGCGACGAGGGCGGTCGCGCTACCGCCCGAACCAATGATCTCTATCGCGTCACCCTTGCGCACTCGTCCGCGTTCGATCCGGCCCGTCACCATGATCACCCTGCCTTGTTGCAGGTGATAGACGTCTTCCACGGGCATCAGAAACGGCTTCTCCATCGCGTTCGCCACCGACTGACCCGAAGATCCATCCATAAATGCCCATGCCTCCTCGCGGCCGAACGCGACCACCGCGAACGGGAGTCCTGAGGCTAACAACGCGCCTGGGCGGCTGAGCGGCTGAGCCAGCGCACCGGCCCAGCCACCTCGCCAGCCCGGCGGCGCCCGCAAACGCCCGCCCAGCGCCCATGTTTCACCAGTCAGCCAACGAGCCCCTATTGCCTCAGACTCCAAATGGTTATAGCTTCTAACTAACGCAAGTCCTTCTATCCCAGCGTGAGTGCGCGGCGCGCCTGCGCGACCGCAACCGTGCACGGCACTTCGTCGGAGGGGAATTCCATGACCATTACAGTCGCGCCTCGTCGCAACCGCACACACCGTCACGTTCCACTGCCGGTGGCCGTCTCTTCCTGGGCGGTTCCCGTCATGATCGTCGGTCAGTTCGCTCTGGTCTCGGGCGTCCCGGTCGTCATCGCGGCGGTCGGCGCTTTCCGCCACGTCCGTAACCGGGCAGTGCGCTGGGCGTCCGCTCTGCTCGCCATCGCCTACGCCGTACCGCTCGCCGTATGGCTGATACGGCCCGATGGGGCACAGAGCCTGTCCAAGGACATGCACCCCGCATTCGCCGGACTGCTCGTCGCCGCATCCGCCGCGCTCGTCGTCACCCCCCACCGAGCCCGCCGCCGACACCTTCCCGCACGGTGACGCACACCAATCACGGGCACTCAGCGCATCTCAATGCGCCTTCAGTACGTGCTCAACACCCCCCGCCACGCGCTCAATCCGCCGCGCTCATCGCGTAACCGACAAGGGGAACACCATGCCCAGCATCCGCAGAACCAGCGTCCGCGCCGCCCTGGCCGCCATCCCGCTCGTCGTCGGGCTCCTCGGTACCGCCGCTCCGCCCGCCGGCGCCACCTCCCCGCACCCCGGCAAACCGCTCACCTGCCACGGCCAGGGCGTCGACCCCGACGCGCGTGTTCGCCACAAGACCGAGACCGTGATCCATGCGCCGCTGCGCACGATCTGGGAGCTCCAGACCGACGTCGAGCGCTGGCCGTCCTGGCAGACCCCGGTCAAGACCATCGAACGCCTCGATCACGGCCCGCTGCGGAAGGGGTCGGCCTTCCGGTGGACGACCCCGGCTCCCGCCACTCCCACCACTCCTGCCACCACTCTGGAAATCACCTCAACCATCGAACAGCTCAAGCACAACTCCTGCATTCGCTGGACCGGCCCCGCGATTGGAGAAGGAATACACATCAACGGCGTTCACGTCTGGAACTTCACCAAGGTCAAGGGCGGCGTCCGCGTGAGCACGGAAGAGACGCACACCGGCGAACAGGTCGACGCGAACGTCCCCATGGCGACCGAGATCCTCCGCAAAGGCCTCGAAGGGTGGCTGCGCGAACTGAAGGCCACCGCCGAAGCCCGTGTTCACGACCGTCCCTGCTGAACCGCCGGGCGCATAGGGCTTGTTGCGAACGTGATTCCCGAGTGCAGAGGTGGCCCGGACGAACAACGCGCAACGGCAGCTCAATTCGCTTGCGGCGGTACTGGCGAGCCCGCTGAAGTACCGCCATGGACGGCGCCACGCAGCAGGCCCAACGGGCAGGGTCCGACAGGTACAGGTACAGGTACAGGGATCGTACGGCCACGGCGCAACCGGCTCCATGGCGCAGGTCGGCGGTGCTTGTATCCCTGATGCCGGCTGCTTTCACCTTCAACACGGCCGAGAATCTGCCGATCGGCCTCCTGGAACTCATCTCCGAAGCCTGCGGGTGTCAGTTTCAGCAGTCGGCCTCCTGGCGCCGGAGGTCCGCGGACGTGTGATCGGCGCGCTTTCCATCGCCGGGTCGCTCGCCCTCGTACTCGGCGTTCCCGCCGGAACCTGGCTGGGCCACCGAAGCAATTGGCCGGTGCCCTTCGCCGTGCTGGCGGCTCTGGGATTCATCTCCCTGGTGACGATCTCCGCTCTGCTGCCGACCTCGCGACCGGAAGAAGAGCGCGCCACCTACGGAATCAGGCCCGACGCCCGCCGTTTCGGCAGCGTGCTGACGGCCGGGACACTGTCCGCCCCGGGAGCGTTCGCAGGGTATACGTACATCATCGCCTTCTTGGAGGACGTGAGCAGGTTTTCTCCGAGCACGGTCAGCGTCTTACTCGTGGTCTTCGGCATGGCGTGTCTGGCCGGGGTGAGCATCACCGGGGCGCTGTTGGACCGCTTTCCGGATTCCGCGCCGAGTGCTGCCGTGGCCGCCCAAGCAGTGGGTCTGCTCGGCCTGTACGCTGCTGGCGTCCAGCGGCGAATTCCGGTCTGTACAACGCGGGTATCGCGGCAGGCGCCGCGCTCGGAGGGCTGGTCCTGTCACTCACCGGCGTACGGGGCGCCTTCCTCGTGGGCGGGATGCTGACCGTAGGAGCCTGCATGCTGCTGCTGGGCGGGTGACTGACGGGGCTCGGGAGAACTGCAGAGTGAGGACCTCTACCGGTCGTTCGTCGGCGTTGCCGAACCAGTGTGGTGTCCAGGTGCCGAATCCCGCCGCCTCGCCCGGTCTCATGATCGGGTCGTTGTCGCCAGAGAGTGGGCGTAGGGGCCGACGAAGACGTATAGCAATTCGTACCCTAGTGCTGAACTGTTCCGGCACGACTGGGCAGTTCGGGCCGGGGTGACCGCACCCCGGGACAAGCAACCGAGCCGCTGCAACGCCTGGAGAACACCAAGGAAATCGCCCGCGCGGTCGCCTTCCTCGTCTCCGCGGACGCCAGCTACGAGACATCTGTTGGCCTGAATCATGCGATGAATTCGCCGCCGAAGCGTGGAAGTCTTGGAGAACCGACGAGCGAGGAAGGTGCTGGCATGACCAACACGTACCTGCCCGCACAGCCGATTGATGCGCAACTCCCCGATTTCGACACCCTGCCGCTCGGCGAGCTGGCAGCTCGCACGGAACATCCGGTGCTGAGCGCCCTGCTGCCCGGCGTGTGCGAACGTCTGGAGAAACCGGACACGGTCGCCTTCTACGACGACGCACCACCTGATGCGTGAGTGAGACGGCCCGGCCGGTTCCCTTCCAGCAGTTCGTGCTCAAGGTGCACAGCAGGTGCAATCTCGCCTGTACCTACTGCTACGTGTACGAGGGCCCCGACCAGAGCTGGCGCGAGCGCCCTGTCCGGGTGTCCGAGGACACCATGCGCCGCACCGCGGAACGGATCGCCGAGCACGTCAGCACACACGGGCTGCGCTCGATACGCGTCGATCTGCACGGCGGGGAACCGCTCCTCACCGGCCCCGCCGCGCTGACCGGGTACGCACGGACCATCCGCGACGCCGTACCCGAGGGCTGCAACGTTTCCGTATCGGTCCAGACAAACGGCACGCTGCTCACCGAGGACATCCTGAAGCAGCTCAGCACGGCCGGCATGACCATCGGCCTGAGCCTCGACGGCGGCAGCGCCCGGCTGAACCGCCGCCGCGTCGATCACGCCGGCCGCCCCTCATGGCCCGCGGTACGGCGAGCGGCGGTCCTGCTGGCCGACGCCCCCGCCGCGTACGGAGGCATTCTGTGCACGATCGATGTGACCACCGACCCCACGGAGGTCTTCCGGTCTTTGGACGCGCTGGTCCCGCCCAGCCTTGACTTCCTCCTCCCGTACGGGAATTGGAGCGAGCCGCCACCTGGGATCGGCCCGTTCGCCGAATCCACGTGCCGGGCACCGCGCGCCGTTCCCTACGGGGAGTGGCTGGCCTGCGTCTTCGACCTCTGGTGGGCCACTCCACCGGGCCGCACGCCCGTACAGATCCGCCTGTTCTCCGAGATAGTGGCGCTGCTGCTCGGGGCGGCCAGCAGAACCGAGTCGGTGGGGCTGTCCCCCTTGGCCGTAGTGGTGGTCGACACCGACGGTTCCATCCAGCGCCTGGATTCCCTCAAGACCGCTTACGCAGGCGCCCCCGACCTCGGAATGAACGTTTTCCACCACGCCTTCGAGGAAGCCCTCAATCACCCACTCACCGTGGCCGCTCAGGCACGCGGGCTCGACACGCTGTGCACAGGTTGCCGACACTGCCCCGTCGTCGGCGTCTGCGGCGGCGGCAGATACACCGACCGCTACCTGGAGGGCGATGGCTTCGACCACCCCTCGGTGTACTGCGCAGACCTGGAACACCTGATCCGCCACATCGGCAACCGGCTCCAGGAGACCGTACGCGGTACACAGTGGGTCAAGGGGGTTTAGGGCTACGAGCCTTCGGAAAACCGCCGTCGAACAAATGCCACGCCCGCAGAAGGTGGTGCTCTCACTGGGGACAATCGGCGCCCCGGCCGGGGTCGGCGAGCGGCCCCGGACAAGCAGCCAAAGCCGCATTCCTCAATCCGATCAGCGCTCCGAATCCGTCTTCTTCCGCTAGCAGAGGCCGAGCCCGCAGCCCCATTCACACATAAGCCCAGGCAGTTACCGGCTGCGGCAGGAACGGCGCCTTCCACCTCTCCGACATTTGGCAACGCAACCCCGCCACGCCCGTCCGTCTCCGGGCCCGGTGCGACGGGGCGCGCTTCGTCTTGCCCGCGCTTTGCTCGCGCGCGGGAGAACGCACCGCTGTGCGCCGCACGCCGGAAAACGCACCGTTGCGCGCTCGCGCAGGCAAAGCCGTGCGCCCTTCGGCTGAACCCTGGCGCGGTGCTTTCCGTACCGGCTGCCGTGACCGGACCGGGGCGACCACAGCTGCCCTCGCCCACCGAGGCCAGGAAGAGTTAAGGATGCATCACCCACTCAGCACCGTGGTGATCACGTCGTACGGAACCACCTACCGTGACCTACCGCAGGATGTCCGCCCCGTCACGGTCGACACCGCGCATCTGCCGCTGCCCGACGCCGTCTCCCGAGCGGCCCAGCAGCTCGGCGGCCGCAACCCGGCCGCCCGCGCCTACATCACCCGCAGCGCTGAAGGCCGCCTCGTCCTCGGTCAGGCGCTGGCCAGGATCCGTCAGCGCATCGGCTCCGGCGGCCGGGTCGCCGTCCACGTACGCAGCCCTCACGGGCAGTACCGCGCGCCAGCCGTCGCCGAGGAACTCGCCGACCGGCTACGCGCATCCGGCATCCCGGTCCAAGTCGTCCACCGCCATCTCGGCCGCCCGGGCCCGTCCCGGCGCCCCTGACGGAGCACTGGAGGCCGCGGATCGCCGACTGGACGGCACACAACGTGTTCACAGGAGGTGGCGGCGCTCGTGGTTGATGGGCTCTGGCCGTGGATGGTGGCAGGGAAGCGGCCAAGTGATAACGCGTTGTGGGGCTTCTCTGGGCTGCGAGAGCATCTGGGCATGGAAGGGCCTGCCGAACGTCTCAAGGCTGACCGGGTGGAACTGCGCCGGTGGCACGAGAGCGATCTCGACGCCCTGGACCAGGCGATCAACGAGTCCCTGGACCATCTCGCTGCGCCATGGATGCCCTGGGCGGCCAACCACGGCCGGCGGCACACCGCCGGTTTCCTGGCCCGGTGTCACGAGGAGTGGGAGGCCCGGCAGGCCTTCGTCTATGCGGTTACCTCGCATGCCACGGTGATCGGTAGCTGCGGCCTGCACCGCCGCATTGGCCCGGGCGGCCTCGACCTCGGCTACTGGATTCATCCTCGCTGGACGGGCCAGCGACTCGCCACGACGGCCGCAGCGGCTCTGGTCGGCCAGGGTTTCCGGCTGGCGGGCATCGACCGTATAGAAATTCATCACGATGCTGCCAACACAGCCAGTGCAGCCGTCGCCCTCCACCTGGGTTTCACGGAGGTTGAACGCATCCAGGCCCCAGAAGGGCCGTCCGCTCCGGGCGAAGTAGAAGCTGACCCACCGAAAGGACCGCCATGAGCAGCGGAACACAACTGGTTGCCACGCCTCTCACCAGAAAGCTGCGCATCACCGTGGGCGTGTGCTCGGTGCTTTTCACCATCGGCACCACCGTGCACAATTTCGCCATCATCAACAGTGAGCTGGTGGCGATGATGATGCAGGCCAGCGGAAGTGCTGATCCAGCCGTCTCCGCCCCTGGCTTCACCCTGTGACTCCGGATCGTGGGTTGTCTCTACATTCTCGGCAATGCGGCAGGGATTCTGGCCCTGCGCAGCCGGTCACGTGCCCTGTGGTGGGTCGTGTTCGCCGTGAACTTCACGCAGGGGATCGGTTTCTGGGTGATCCCGCCTTCGATGTGGGACGCCGCCACGGATCTGTACGGCACCTGGGGAATCGTCCCGAGTGCGGTGACGGACGGTGGGGCGCTTCTGCTCACCATGACCATGGTTCTCGTCATGGTGAAGCACCGGACTGCCTGGGCGCAGCAACGCGCAGTCCCGGCCGACGCATCGCAGGCGTCGGGGATATCGAGGTCGACACGATAGATCCGGGTGCGCGTACGGCCACCGCTGGCCCGGGGCATCCTGTCGGTGCGCTCCCGCCCGCAAGGCATCGAGTCCTCCGCGCAGCCGGGCGCGACCGCGCCCTCACCTGCTACCGGCGCCTCGTCTGGCGAGATGGTTTGGTTCAGGCAGGGGAACTCAGGCGCCGTGCTTGGCTGTTTTCGCCGTCTCGGCCGTGTCTGTGTTCCGGGCACACACCGCGGTGGACGCGCTGCCCCCGCGATAGACGATGACGACGGCCGTGAGACCGATGGCCAGGCCGATGGCAGTCTGCGGGCCGAACGGTTCACCGAACATGAGGGCTCCCCAGATGGCCGTGACCGGCGCCATGAGGAACATGAGCGTATTGACCTTGGTGACTCCGGAGCGCCTCAGGGTCAGCCAGTACAGTCCGTACCCGCCGAAGGTGGACAAGGCCACCAGCCAGCTGATCGCGGCCCAGAAGGAGAGCTCAGCGGGCGGCTTCGCCGCTCCGACGCTCGCGGCAAGTGCCGTGAAGATGACCGCGCTGGTGGTGCAGTGGATGGTCATCGACACCGCGGGCGCGACCCGCGTGCGGGAGCGGCTTTCCAGGAACGTGGCCGCCACCAGCGAGAACATGCCGAGGAAGGGTATGAGATAGGCCCACCAGGGCACGCCGGTACGGGCGGCGGCATCGGCCGTGGTGACGATGACGACGCCGCTCACTCCCAGGCACAGGCCGAGCCACTGCTTGCCCGAGACGTACTGATGCAGCAACGGCCCGGCGAGCGCTCCGGCGACGAGCGGTTGGACACCGTCGATCAGGGCGGTGGTGCCGCTGGAAACGCCGAGCTGGATCGCGTAGTAGACGGTGAGCAGGTAGCCGCTCTGCGACAGCACGCCGATCATGGCCTGCCTGGCCACAGCCCGCGCCACCAGGCCTCGCCACGACGTTCTGGCGGCGGTCGCCGCAACGACGATCAGGATGGCGGTCAGCGGCAGGAACCGCCACATCAGGATCGTGATCGCGGACGCGCTGCCCGCTCCGAGCTTGGCCCCGATGAACCCGGAACTCCAGCACAGCACAAAGCCGATCGCGAGCAGGAAGTTCACGCCTCACCCTCCACTAAACAGATCGGTCTACCCATCGCCCACTATACAGAGCGGTATACTTTTGGCCATGGGCACCACCGAGAAGCCGCGACGGATCACGATGACGCCTGCCGCACGGCGCGTCCTGGAGGCCGCCGCGAGGCTGTTCTACGCACGCGGCATCCATGCCGTCGGCGTGGACCTGATCGCCGCCGAGGCCGGGGTGACCAAGAAGACCCTCTACGACCGGTTCGGCTCCAAGGAGCAGATCGTTGTGGAGTACCTCGTGGACCGTGACGAGCGCTGGCGGGCCTTCCTCGACCAGCGCCTCGGCGCCGCACCTCCAGCGCCACCGGACCGCGTCCTGGCCGTCTTCGACGCCTCACGCGCTTGGGCCGTGGAGAACAATTCCAAGGGGTGCGGCATGGTCAACGCCCATGCCGAGATCAGCGATCCGTCCCACCCGGCCTACCCGGTCATCACCGGGCAGAAGAAGTGGATGCTCGACCTGTTCACTCAGCTCGCCGGGGACATCTCCCCGGACAGGGCCACGCACCTGGGCCGGACACTCATGCTGCTGCACGAAGGAGCGCTCGTCGCCCACGGCCTGAACGTCTTCCCGGACCCCATCGCCCACGCCCGCGAACAGGCGCAAGCTCTCCTTGCCGCCACCGGGAACACATAAGGGCTGTGCCGTAACTGCTGGGCGGCGGGCTGCTGCCCACGCTCGGCCGCCATCTCGCCGTCGACCACCTTGCCGGTGATGGGGAAGCCGAGCCGCATGTGGAGGGACTCCGGCCAGGGCTGCCGGCCATACCGACGCCCCATCCACACAACCAATGGTTGTGCCCGGGCGTCCTGTTGGTTGTTTGCTCCCTGAATGAGGAGCCCGCTTTGATGTTTCCGATCGCGGATCGGTTGTGTGGGCGAGTGGAGCGAGGGGCGTCCGGCATGGGGAGCGGGAACCGGCTGGGGCAGCGGATCGGACATCGATTCGGGCATCGGCTGGGGCGGCGGTTCGGGTGGCTGTGGGCGGCGTACGGGGCCAGCGCGCTCGGCACGTGGCTCGCCTTCGGCGCGTTCCCGCTGATCGCCATCCGAGTGCTGCACGCCGGACCGGCCGAGGTCGCCGCGCTCTCCTCCGTGGGGACGGCGGTGGGCGCGTTCGTGGCGGTGCCGCTCGGGCCGTGGGTGGAGTTCCGGCGCAAGCGGCCGGTGCTGATCGCCATGGATCTGGTGCGGTGCGCGGCCCTGCTGACGATTCCCGCCGCGTTCGCACTCGGCATCCTCACGTTCCTCCAACTGCTGCTGGTCTCGGTCGTCGTCGCGGCGGCCGACATCACCTTCCGCGCCGCCTCCGGCGCGTATCTGAAGACGCTGCTGCCCGCCGAGGGCCTGCTCGTCGCCAACGCCCGGTTCGAGTCCACCGCCTGGACGACCACGATCATCGGGCCTCCGCTGGGCGGCGCGGCGATCGGGCTCCTCGGTGCGGTGGCGACGGTGGTGGCCGACGCGGTCAGTTACCTGCTCTCGGCCCTGGGAATCTGGGCGATGGGCGGGCACGAGCCGCGACCCGAGCGCCGGGAGGCCGTGCGCATGCGGCCCGGGGACCTGCTCGACGGTTGGCGGTACATCCTCGCCGACGCGACGCTGCGTCCGCTGTTCTTCCACACCGCCCTCTTCAACGGCCTGATGATGGCCGTCCAGCCGTTGCTGGCCGTTCTGATGCTCGGCCGGCTCGGGTTCGCGCCGTGGCAGTACGGTCTCGCCTTCGCCGTGCCCTCGATCGGCGGGCTGCTCGGTTCACGGCTGGCCCGACCGCTCGTCTCCCGGTTCGGGCAGCATCAGATCCTCATCGCGGCGGGGGCTCTGCGCGCGCTCTGGCCCGTCGGCCTGGCCTTCCTGGGGCCGGGCATCGGAGGGCTGCTGCTGGTGATCGGCGTCGAGCTCGGTCTGATCTTCTGCTGCGGGGTCTTCAATCCCGTCTACGCCACCTACCGCCTCGAACGCACCGCGACCGATCGGGTCGCCCGCACGCTGACCGCCTGGACGGTGACGACCAAGGCCTCGACCGCACTCCTGACGGCCGTCTGGGGCGTGCTGGGCAGCCTGCTCGGCCCGCGTACCGCCGTCGGCCTGGCCGGCGTACTCGTGCTGGCGACCCCGCTGCTGCTCCCCCGCCGCCCGGCAGCGCTGCTCTCCGAGCCGAAGCCGGCAGCAAGCCGCATCTGAGGGGCCGTCGCAATCACGACGGTCGCCCCGCCCCGAGCGCGGCGGGGCGACCCCTACAGCCCCAGGTCCAGAGCCAGGCAGGAGAAGTGGTTCCACGAGCCTTCGGGGTTGTACGTGTCGCGGGCGCGGCCGTCGGGGACGGCCTTCTCCGTGACCATGTCCTCGTACGGGATGCGCTCGGGCAGTTTGCCGAACGTGGCGTGCCGCGTTGTCGTCGCGTTGTCCGGCGTGTTGTCGACGTGCACGGTCGGCCTCCGGTCATCAGTCAGTGGCGAGTGGTGAGGTGCGCCCTGGTGCTTGGGTCCCTCCAGACTGCGCCCTCCTGCGTCACCGGTCAAGGCGGTGACGCCAAGCAGGCATGGCTGGATGCGGAATTCGCGCGGCCGGGTTCCCCCGCGTGGCCTTCTCCGCCGGTCAGCGGGAGGCTTTGGCGGATGCGGCAGGGGTGGCAGGTGCAGGCGCGGCAGGCGTGCTCTTCTTGCGTGCGCGGTAAGCGGCGGCCTTGATCTTGTTGCCGCAGGACTCCATGCCGCACCAGTGCCTTCGCATGCCGCGGGAGCGGTCGATGTAGACGCGGGTGCACTCGGGGTTGCCGCACTCCTTGAGCAGCGGTACGTCCGGGCCGCTCAGCAGTTCCACAGCCTGGCGGGCCACGGTGGACAGCGCTTCTTGTGAGGTGGCGTCGGTCCGGCGCCCGGCACTGGTGAGCTGCGGGGCCGCGGCGGGCTTGCGGGCGGCCCCGTTGAGCACTTCCCGGGCCCGCTCGCCGAACGCCGCACCGAGACGGCGGGCGGTGATCAGCTCGTAGACCGCTTCCCGTACGGCCTTCGCGCGCTCGACGTCGATCGGCCGGCTGGGCGTCACGGAGTCCACGATCCCGGATTCCAGGTACCACGCGTCCAGCCGCTCCGGCATCGCGAACATCTCGAAGCGCGTGGAGCGGCGGGCCCTGAGCGTGGCGGCGAAGTCGAGGGCCGGGTGTCCGCAGACGAAGACATGATCGAGATTCACGGTCACCATTCTGACGGGTGACCGCGGGGGCGACAAAGCCCGTCGCCCGGCAGCCCCTCAGTCTCCCGCAGGCGCACCGGCCAACCCCAGCCGCACCCGGCGGTCGCTCCAGCGTCGCCGCAGCCACCGGTCGTGGCTGGCCACGACGATCGCGCCCGGCCCGGGGCCGAGGGCGTCCTCCAACTCGTCGCACAGGCGCGGGGACAGGTGGTTCGTCGGCTCGTCCAACAGGAGGAGGTGGGGTGGGCGCGCCACCAGGAGGGCCAGCGCGAGCCGGCGGCGCTGGCCGACCGACAACCGGCCCACCGGCTTGTCGAAATCCGCCGCGTGCAGCAGACCCAGCGTGCTCAGCGGAACGGCCTCCGACCGCTGGGCGCCCAGCACCTGCGTATAGGTGTCGCGCGCCGTTCGCTCCGGGCGTTCGAATGCGGTGTCCTGCGTCAGCAGGCCTACGGAGATGCCCGGGCGTCTGCGCACCTCGCCCTCGGCGCGCAGACGCCCGGCCAGCAGTGACAGCAGGGTCGACTTTCCGGCCCCGTTGTCACCTGTGACCAGAAGGCGGTCTCCAGGTCCGACGTCCAGGTGCGCGAGGGTCAGCCGGCCGGGCACCCGTACGTCGCGCAGCGCCACAAGGCCGCCGTCCACCGGCTCGTGTGCGGGTGCCGGTCCCGTTTCCCGCGCCGGTTCGGCGGTGAGCGCGGTGGCGTGCAGGCGCAGTGGCCGGGGCGGTTCGCCGACCTGGGCTCTTTCCAGCTCGTCGAGCCGGCGGGTGGCGTTGCGTACCCGCCGGGAGATCTGCTGCTGCACGCGGCCGGCTCGGTGGCCGTAGCCCATCTTCTCGTTGTCCCGCCGTCCGCGGTCCGGGGCCACACGGTGCGCGGTCACCCCGGCCGAGCGGCGCAACGCCGCCAGTTCCTCCTGTTCCTCGGCGTACCTCCGTTCCCAGCGCTCCCGCTCCGCCCGCTTCTGGGCCTGGTAGGCGCTGTAGTTCCCGCCGAAACGCACAGGGCCGTCCACGGCCGGATCGAGATCGATCAGTTCCGTGCAGACGGCGTCGAGGAACGCCCGGTCGTGGCTGGCCGCCACGACCACCCCGGGCAGCTCGCGGATCTGCTCCTCCACGAAGGCAGCCGCGTCGTCGTCCAGGTGGTTGGTCGGCTCGTCCAGCAGGAGCGCCGCGGGGCGGCGCACCAGGAGGGCGGCGAGGGCGAGCCGGCCGCGCTGGCCGCCGGACAGGGAGCCGAGCGTCCGGTCGTGCGCGAGGCCGCCGAGGCCCAGCCCGTCGAGGACGAGCGCGGCCCGCCGGTCGGCGTCCCATGCCTCGCGTTCCTGGGCCCGTTCGAGCCGTTGCCCGTAGGCCTCCAACAGCTCGGCGTGGGCGGGGCGGTCCTCCGGGGTGTCGGCGAGCAGCCGGGTGAGCCGGTCGAGTTCGGCCAGGTCGGCGCGGGCTTCCCGCAGGGCGTCGTCCAGTACCCGCGCGATCGTCGCCTCGCCGCCGAACGGCATCTCCTGGTGCAGGAAGCCCAGGTCGTGCGGGCGGGTGACCTGGCCGGCGTCGGGTTCGTCCACGCCCGCGAGCAGGCGCAGCAGGGTCGACTTGCCGGCACCGTTCTCACCGATCAGGCCGACGCGGTGGCCGGGGGCCGCGGTGAGGGAGACGCCGTCGAGGACGCGTCGGGTGCCCAGCGTACGGACGAGATCGTGGGCGAGCAGAGCTGGTCGGGGCATGGTGGTCCACCTGATGTGAGCGAAGGTACGCGGCCCGCCGGGTGACACGCCTCGGGCGGGCCAGGCCGTGATCCGGCGCCTCACATCTCGGGGGCCGCCGCCTCCCGCAGCTCGCCGTCGGCCAGCCGCAGCCACCGGTCGACGCCGATCCGGGCGAGGAAGCGTTCGTCGTGGCTGACCACGACGAACGCGCCCTGGTAGGAGGCCAGCGCACTCTCCAGCTGCCCGGCGCCGACCAGGTCGAGGTTGTTCGTCGGCTCGTCCAGGAGCAGCAGTTGCGGGGCCGGTTCGGCGCACAGTACGCACGCCAAAGTGGCGCGCAGCCGCTCACCGCCGGACAGTACGCGTACCGGCAGGTGCGCCCGGGGGCCGCGGAAGAGGAAGCGGGCGAGCAGGTTCATCCGCTCCGCCTCCGTGCGGTGCGGGGCGTACGCGGCGAAGTTCTCGGCCACGGTCCGGGACGGGTCGAGCAGGTCGAGGCGCTGCGAGAGGTAGGCGATCCGGCTGTCGGCCCGCTTGATCTGCCCCGCGTCGGGTTCGAGGTCGCCGTTGAGCAGGCGCAGCAGTGTGGTCTTCCCGGCGCCGTTGGGGCCGGTCAGCGCGATGCGTTCGGGGCCCCGGATCGTCAGATCGACGCCGTCCGCCGCGAACAGGGGCCGCTCGCCGTGGCTGACGCGCAGGCCCTCGCCGAGGAACAGGTTGCGGCCCGCGGGCACGTGGGTGGCGGGCAGGTCCAGTGTGATGCGCTGCTCGTCGCGTACGGCGCGCCCCGCCTCGTCCAGGCGGGCCCTGGCCTCGCTGACCCGCGAGGCGTGCATCTGGCCCGCCCGGCCGGCCGCCTCCTGGGCACCGCGCTTCATGTTCCCGGCGAAGATACGGGGCAGGCCCGCGTTCTTGAGGTTGCGGGAGGCGTTGCCGGCGCGGCGCTCGGCGCGCTCGCGGGCCTGCTGCAACTCCCGCTTCTCCCGCTTGAGTTCCTGCTCGGCGTTGCGGACGTTCTTCTCGGCCACCTCCTGCTCGGCCTGTACGGCTTCCTCGTACGCGGTGTAGTTGCCGCCGTGTACGCGCAAAGAACCGCGGTCGAGCTCGGCGATACGGTCCATGCGGTCCAGCAGCGCGCGGTCGTGACTGACCAGGAGCAGACAGCCGGGCCAGTCCCCCAGGACGTCGTAGAGCTTGTGCCGCGCGTCGAGGTCGAGGTTGTTCGTCGGCTCGTCGAGCAGCAGGACATCGGGCCGTTTGAGCAACTGCGCCGCCAGGCCGAGCGAGATGATCTGGCCGCCGCTGAGCGTACTCAGGCCGCGGTCCAGGGCCAGTCCCGTCAGGCCGAGCCGGTCGAGCTGGGCCCGGGTGCGTTCCTCGATGTCCCAGTCGTCGCCGATGGTCGCGAAGTGTTCCTCGCTCACGTCGCCGGACTCCACGGCGTCCAGGGCGCGGATCACCTCGGCGACGCCCAGCACCTCGGCCACGGTGAGGTGGGCGGTGAGCGGGAGGCTCTGCGGGAGGTAGCCCAGGACGCCGGAGACGGACACGGAGCCGGCGGTGGGCCGCAGCTCACCGGCGATCAGCCTGAGCAGCGTGCTCTTGCCGGACCCGTTGGGCGCCACCAGCCCCGTACGGCCGGCGCCGACGGTGAAGGAAAGGTCCTGGAAGACGGGGGTGTCGTCGGGCCAGGAGAAGGACAGATTCGAGCAGACGACGGAAGCGTCGGACATGGAAAACCTCGGAAAAGCACAACGGGCCCGGCGGACACCGGTGCCCGGGAACGGGCGAAGGGCACGACGAAGGCGGCCACCACGGCGGTGCTCCTGTGCACCGGCCGACGGCCGTCAGGTCCGGGTATCACCCGGAGATGTCGTCGTCACCCGCCACAGCTGCATCTCCTCGATCCGAGATCACGTCATCGCCAGGCTAACACCACCGCTCGGAGGCCGTGCGGGATTTTCGACCGGCCTCGGGCTCGGGGCTGCGCCCGGCGTCGAGGAGCGAGCCGCGGTGCGGCCATCGGTCGTGGGTCGGCTCACCGCACCCTATGAGAATCCGACACCGGAAAAGGGTGAAGTACTCGTACGCCTCACCATCGCGGGATGAATTTCATGGATGTCGGAGCCCGGACTTCCGGGGGCTCCGGATGGGCCGCTCCCACGGTTCTCGGAGTCGAGGGAACGGGATATGTGGGCGGCCTCGGCGAGGGGCCCGGGAATTCACCGCAGGCGACCGGACCTCCTGGTCCTACCGCATCGGCAGCTACGCCGAGTTACTCACCATTCCCGAGTCCGCGCTGGTCAAGGTGCCGTTGGTCGCGATGCGCTGACTTTTCTGGTCCGCCTGGCTGAGCTGGCGTGACAAGGTGGTGGACCGTTACCGGAAGCAGGGCTCCAACTGGCCGCGGGCATCCGGAGCTTGCAGGGCCAAGGAGAGATCGATGCCGGACTCGACGCCGGCAAGGCCGAGCGCGAACGGCTTCATGCCGCGGTCGCGCAGGGGCGAGGGCGCGAGCGGCGCGAGCGCCACGCCCCTGTGTCGCGCCTGATCCGGCCGATGGCGTGCCCGTTCGGTCCGGCGCGGGTTCCATTCGCCATTGCAACTACCTAGCGATCCAGCCGTGGTCCGACCGTTCCGGGCCACATCGACCGAATTCATCCGCGATTTCAGGACAGCTGTGCCCAAAGGGGGTTGTGGGACGGCCGCGGTCCATGACACTCATGTGCCTGAGAGCGCTCTCATCCCCGTCACACCTGAAGCCCGCGCGTCGGGGCGCCGTACGCACCCCGACGACGGCAACGAGTCGACGGCTCCCTGCCGTTGCGCACCGCCGGGCGCACCGCCGCCCGGCATCGGCAGCTGCCCGAGAAGGACCCGGCACGAACCGGATGAACTCGGTTGAGGAGGACCCATGCGCACTTCCGCCCGCTGGAGAATGACGGTCTGCGGCGTGCTCGCCGCCACCGGCCTCGCCCTCGGCACGGGTACGGCCCAGGCCGTCCCCATCGGCCAGACCATGACCGGCAAGATGACCTACTACAACGACCGGGGCTACGGCGCCTGCGGCACGTACATCGACGCCGCCTCGCAGGACTTGGTCGCCGTCTCCGCCGCCTGGTGGACCTCGCCCAACCCCAACAACGACCCGCTCTGTTCGGGCGTGAAGGTGCAGGTCACGTACAACGGCAGGACCATCACCGTACCGGTCAGGGACAAGTGTCCCTCCTGCGCCTCGACCCACATAGACCTCAGCCAGGCGGCCTTCCGCAAGCTGGTGCCGGCGGGCACCGACATGGTCGAGCGGGTCTCCTGGAAGTTCGTCCGCTGAACCGGCCGCGGCAGCCGCCCCGAGGTGACGGCTGACCGGTCGTGCGGCCGAAGCGGGGCGAGCCCGAGGAACACCGGCGCGCCCGCGTCGGGCCCGTCCCGTACCAGCCTGATCCAGTACGCAAGCAACGCAAACAACTTGCAATGCTTGCGCTAGTGTTGCGCAGATGACGCGACGACTTGCGCAGGTGGCGAAGAAGGTGGGCGTCTCCGAGGCGACCGTCAGCCGGGTGCTGAACGGCAAGCCGGGAGTCTCGGAGGCCACCCGGCAAGCGGTGCTCACGGCGCTGGACGTGCTCGGTTACGAGCGGCCGACCCAACTGCGCGGGGAACGCGGCAAGCTGATCGGGCTGGTGCTGCCCGAGCTGTCGAACCCGATCTTCCCGGCCTTCGCCGAGGTGGTCGGCGGCGCGCTCGCCCAGCGCGGACTGACCCCGGTGCTCTGCACCCAGACGCCGGGCGGCATCCAGGAGACGGACTACGTGGACCTCCTGCTGCAACAGCAGGTCTCCGGCGTGGTGTTCGCGGGCGGGCTGTACGCCCAGGCGGACGCACCGCACGACCACTACCGGCTGCTGCACGACAGGAACCTGCCGGTGGTGCTGGTCAACGCGCCGATCCCGGGCCTGGACTTCCCCTGTGTCTCCACCGACGACGCGGTCGCGGTGGAGCAGGCATGGCGGCACCTCGCCTCGCTCGGTCACGAGCGGATCGGCCTGGCGCTCGGCCCGTCCGACCATGTGCCCTCGCGGCGCAAGCTGGCCGCCGGACGGGCGGTGGCGCGGGCCGCGGGCGCCGAACTGCCGGAGGAGCGCGTGGTACGCGGTATGTACTCGATGGAGGGCGGCCATGCGGCGGCGTCCCGGCTGCTGGACGCCGGGGTGACCGGCGTCATCTGCGCGAGCGACATCATCGCGCTGGGCGCGGTGCGCGCCGCACGCCGGCGCGGGCTGCGGGTCCCGGACGACGTGTCGGTGGTGGGGTACGACGACTCGCCGCTGATGACCGTCACGGAACCGCCGCTGTCGACCGTACGGCAGCCGATCGACGCGATGGGCCGGGCCGCGGTCCAGCTGCTGACGGCGCAGATCGACGGCGGGGAGGTGGTCCGCGACGAGATCCTCTTCGAGCCGGAGCTCGTCGTACGGGGCTCTACCGGCCCGCTCGCCTCGCGTTAGGCCGCTGCCCGCCCCGTCAGCGATGCGTGGGACCGGCCGTCCGACCACGACGCGTCGGCTCGCCGCCGCCACCGATCGCACGGCCCGAACCGGACCACAACGCGCCCTGCCGGGCCCGCAGTTCCCCGCTCCCGGAAGGCCGTCGGACACTCGACCACCTACTGTCGAAGTTTTGCAGATTATGCACGTGTTATTGCGCTCTTCTGCCCCTGGTGCTTGAGTGTCCGCCGTCGCGCACTCCCGCACCGCTCACGCTCAGAGGGGTCCACCGATGTCCTCCACGAGAAGCCGTTCCCTCGCGCTCGCGTCCGTCACCGTCGTGTCCCTGACCGCACTCACCGCCTGCGGCACCAGCAGTAACGACAGCGAGGACGCGCCGGGCGGCAAGGTGACACTCTCCGTCAACGGGCAGCCGCCCACGACGCAGGCGTTCGAGCGCAAGCTCTTCGACCAGCACGTGGCGCAGTTCGAGAAGGCCAACCCGGACATCGACATCGTCCCGCACGAAGGCTTCATGGACCCGAAGACCTTCGGCGCCAAGCTCGCGGGCGGCAAGCTGGAGGACGTCTTCTACGTCTACTTCACCGACGCCCGCGGCCTGATCGCGAAGCATCAGGCGGCCGACCTCACCGACTACGTCAAGGACATGCCGCACCGCGGCGACGTCCAGAACGCGTTGATGAAGGCGTTCCAGGACGAGAAGGGCCGCCAGTACGGCCTGCCGACCGCCAACTACTCGATGGGCCTGCTCTACAACCGCGCGCTGTTCGAGAAGGCGGGGCTCGACCCCGACAAGCCACCGAAGACATGGGCGGACGTGCGCGCCGCGGCGCAGCGGATCGCGCGGCTCGGCGACAACACCGTCGGCTACGCCGACTTCTCCAAGAACAACCAGGGCGGCTGGCATTTCACCGCCGAGCTGTACTCCCGCGGCGGCCGGGTGGCCGCCCGGCAGGACGGGAAGTGGAAGGCCGCGTTCAACTCCGCGGCAGGCAGGACCACGCTCCAGGACCTGCACGACATGCGCTGGCTGGACGGCTCGATGGGCAGCAAGCAGCTGCTCCAGGCCGAGGACGTCCAGCGGATGATGGGCAGCGGCAAACTCGGGATGTACGTCTCGGCCGCCGACAACATCGCCGTCATCGCGAAACAGTTCGGCGGCGCGTACCGGGACTACGGTCTCGCCCCCGTCCCGGACGCCAGGTCGACCCTGATCGGCGGCGAAGGGTACATGATCAACCCCAAGGCGTCGCCGAAGAAGATCAGAGCCGGCCTCACCTGGTTGCAGTGGAAGTACCTGAACCCGGACCTCGTCGAACAGAACATCCGGGACAACGTCGCGGCGAAGCTGCCCATCGGGCTGCCCATGCCGCCCACCCCCGACATATGGAAGGGCTCCGTCCGCGAGCGGGTCGAGAAGGCCAAGCGCGCGCACGCCAACGTCCCCGTCGCCAACTACCAGCCCTTCATGGACGCGGCTCCCCGGGTCCCCGGCGTACTGGAGCCGCCGGAGGCACAGCAGGTCTACGCGGTGCTCGACACGGTGATGCAGGCGGTCCTCACCAGGGAGGACGCCGACATCGACGCGCTCCTCGCCACCGCCGAGAAGAAGGTCGACCAGCTCTACGGCGCCCTCTGATGGCCACCGCTCCCCTGCTGGAGAAGCCGGTGCCCCCGCCGCAGGCCGCCGTGGGACGGGAGCGCCGCGCCGCACGCCTCCGCCGTTCCGCGCGCGAGCACCTGACCGCGTACGGCTTCCTGTGCGCCGCCGTGGTGGTCTTCGCGCTGTTCTCGTGGTGGCCGATCATCCGCAATGTGCTGCTGAGCTTCCAGCACGTCGACTTCGCCACCGGCAGCACCTGGGCGGGCCCGGCCAACTTCGAGAAGCTCTTCCGCGACCCCCTGCTGGCCACTGCCTGGCGGAACACCGTGCTGTTCACCGCGTACGCCCTGGTCCTGGGCTTCTTCGTACCATTCCTGACCGCGGTGCTGCTCAACGAGTTCCGGCACGCGCGCGCGTACTTCCGCGTTCTGGTCCACCTGCCGGTGATGCTGCCGCCGGTGGTCGTGGCGCTGATGTGGAAGTGGTTCTACGACCCGGGCCCGGGTCTGCTCAACGAGCTCCTGCGCACCCTCCACCTGCCGACTTCCGACTGGCTGGACTCGTCCTCGACCTCACTGGTCTCCCTGGTGATCGTCTCCACCTGGGCCAACATGGGCACCGCCACGCTGATCTACCTGGCCGCGCTCCAGACCATCCCCGGCGAGCTGTACGAGGCGGCGGAGCTGGACGGCGCGAACCTGTGGCAGCGGCTGCGCCACGTCACGATCCCGCAGACCCGGTTCGTCCTGCTGGTTCTCCTGCTGCTCCAGGTCGTCGCGACGATGCAGGTGTTCACCGAGCCCTACGTGATGACCGGCGGCGGGCCCGAGGACTCCACCGTCACCGTGATGTTCCTCATCTACCGCTACGCCTTCGTCTACAACGACTTCGGCACCGCGAGCGCGCTCAGCCTGCTGCTGCTCCTCGTCCTCGCCGCCTTCTCCGCCCTCTACCTGCGCGTCACCCGCGGCGCCAAGGAGGACTGATGGCCGCCTCGACCCGTACGCTGGTCCGCCCCGCCGTCCTGCGCACCCGCAAGGGGAAGCTGATCTACTGGTCGGTGCTGGCCGTGGCCCTGGCGCTGTTCACCGTCGCCTTCCTCGTGCCGCTGTACTGGGCCGCGACGGGCGCGATGAAGTCCTCGGCCGAGCTGGCGCGGAACCCGCCGACCTATGTCCCCACCACCTGGCACCCGGAGAACTACGCCCGTGCCTGGCGCGAGATGGACCTGACCCGCTACTTCCTCAACACCGTGCTGCTGGCGGGCGGTGCCTGGCTGATCCAGCTGGCGGTGCAGGTGCCGGCCGCGTACGCGCTGTCCAAGCTGCGGCCCCGGTTCGGAAACATGGTGCTGGGGCTGATGCTGGTCACCCTGATGATGCCCGCCACCGCGCTGCTGGTGCCCGCCTACCTCACGGTCGTCGACGTCCCGCTGGTGCACCGGAACCTGATCAACAGCCCGAGCGCGGTCTGGCTGCCCGCCGCCGCCAACGCCTTCAACATCTATCTCCTGAAGAACTTCTTCGACCGGGTCCCCGACGAGCTGCTGGACGCCGCGCGGATCGACGGCGCCGGCCCGTTCGGCACCATGTGGCGGATCGTGCTGCCGCTGTCCCGGCCGATCCTCGCCGTGGTGTCGATCCTGTCGGTCGTGGCCGCGTGGAAGGACTTCCTCTGGCCCCTGCTGGTGCTGCCGGACCCGGCGAAGCAGCCGCTGAGCGTCTTCCTCCAGCGCGTCGCCCAGGACACGCCGCTCAACAGCCTGGTGGCGGGCCTGGTCATGGCATCGCTGCCGCTGATCGCGCTGTTCCTGGTCTTCCAGCGGCAGATCGTCGCCGGTCTCGGCGCGGGCAGCCTCAAGGGCTGACGCGCTCCGTACACCCTGTACGACCCGTACACCCCGTACGAAAGGATTGCTCCTTTGCCCCGCACGGACTGGTGGCGCAGTGCCGCCATCTACCAGGTGTACGTCCGGTCCTTCGCCGATGCGAACGGCGACGGGACCGGCGATCTGGCCGGGGTGCGCGCCCGGCTGCCGTATCTGGCGGCGCTCGGCGTGGACGCGCTGTGGTTCACCCCCTGGTACCTCTCCCCGCTCGCCGACGGCGGCTACGACGTCGCCGACTACCGCACCGTGGACCCGGTCTTCGGCACGCTCGCCGAGGCGGAGGCGCTGCTCGCGGAGGCGCGCGGGCTGGGCCTGCGCACCATCGTGGACATCGTGCCGAACCACGTCTCGGACCAGCACCCGTGGTTCAAGGCGGCGCTGGCGGCCGGCCCCGGATCGCCGGAGCAGGAACTGTTCCACTTCCGGCCGCCCTCCCCCGCGCCGCCGAACGACTGGGTGAGCGAGTTCGGCGGGGTGCCCTGGTCGCGTACGGAAAGCGGCCAGTGGTACCTGCACCTGTTCAGCCCCGAGCAGCCGGACCTCAACTGGAGCCATCCAAAGGTGCGCCAGGAGCACGAGGACGTGCTGCGGTTCTGGTTCGAGCGCGGCGCGGCGGGCGTACGGATCGACTCCGCGGCGCTGCTCGTCAAGGCCGACGGGCTGCCCGACATGCCCGGCGACGGCGGCCCGCACCCCTTCCACGACCGGCCGGAGCTGCACGGCATCTACCGTTCCTGGCGACGGCTGGCCGAGGAGTACGGCGCCGTGCTGATCGGTGAGATCTGGCTGCCGGACGCCGAGCGCTTCGCCCGCTACCTGCGCCCCGACGAACTGCACACCGCCTTCAACTTCGACTTCCTGGCCCGCCCCTGGGACGCGGCCGAACTGCGCGCGTCCATCGACCTCACCCTGGCCGCGCACGCCCCCGTCGGCGCCCCCGCCACCTGGGTCCTCGCCAACCACGACGTGACCCGTACGGTCACCCGCTACGGGCGGGACGGGGACACCGGATTCGCCTTCGCACGCAAGCGCTTCGGCGTCCCCAGCGACCTGGCTCTGGGCACCCGCAGGGCGCGCGCCGCCGCGCTGCTCAGCCTGGCCCTGCCCGGTTCCGTCTACCTCTATCAGGGCGAGGAGCTGGGCCTGCCGGAGGCGGAGATCCCGCGGGAGCTGATCCAGGACCCGATGCACGCCCGTTCCGGCGGGGTGGACCCGGGCCGGGACGGCTGCCGGGTGCCGCTGCCCTGGCGCGCCGAGGGCGACGGCCCGAGCTGGCTGCCGCGCCCGGCGGGCTGGGCGCGGTACGCGGCCGAACGGCAGGCCGCCGACCCGGACTCGATGCTCACGCTGTACCGGACCGCACTGCGGATACGGCGCTCCTTCCGGGACGCGGGCCCGCTGCGCTGGCTGCACACGGACGTACCGGACGCGCTGGCCTTCGCACGGACCGTGCCGGACGGCGGCATGGAGCTGACCGGCGGCACCGTTCTGTGCGTGGTCAACTTCGGACCGCGGGACATGGCGCTCCCCGCGCACCGTGAGCTCCTGCTCGCCAGCGGCCCCCTCACGCCAGGGGGCGCGCTGCCACAGGACACGGCGGTCTGGCTGCGGGCCTGACCCGGGCACGGCCGCCGTCCTCTCCCCGACGACTCCCCACGGAAGGGAATGTCATGGGCACCATCAAGTACGCCGCACCACGCACCACACACCGCACCAGAGCCTGGCGGCCCGTACTGGCCGCCGTGCTCGGCACCGGACTGATACTGAGCGGCTGGCAGACGGCTTCCGCCGCCCCGCCGGACAGCGGGGGCGCCGCGCCCCTTCCGGTCAGTCTCCGCGGCGACGGCGCCGCCCGCGCGCACGACGGCGACCCCGATTCGTACGCCAAGGGCAGCGACTCCCAGTGGGTACGGGCCGATCTCGGGGCGACCCGGCGCCTGGACCGGGTCGAGCTGAAGCTGCCCGGCGCGGCCCAGCAGGTCAAGCTCCAGGGCTCGGTCAACGGCCGCGACTACGTGGACCTGTCCGACACCCGGGCCCGCAAAGGTGACGTCACGCTGCGCCTGGGCGGCGCCCCGCTGCGCTACGTACGCGTCGTCGGCGCGCACCGGGTCGGCGAACTCGCGGTCTACGGCGCCGACGACACCACGCCCCCGGCGGCGCCGCGCGGCGTGCGGCTGACCGACGGGACGCTGAGCTGGGAGCGTAGTCCTGACGCGTCCGGTTACGACGTCTACGCCGATGGCCGACTGCGCGCCGGGCTGCCCGCGACGGCGACGCGCTGGCAGGACACCACGGCGCCCGGCGGCACGCGGCGGACCACCGTCTACACCGTGCGGGCCCGGGACGTGTCGGGCAACCAGTCCCCGGACAGCCGTCCGGTCTCCCGCAGCGTCGCGGCAGGCAAGGGCTCGTCGCACGCCGCGTTCACCCCGCCGCGCGGGAAGCCCCGGCCCGGGCCGCAGCCGGAGGTCCGGCGTGCCAAGGCCGCGACCGGCGCCACCATGCCGTACACCACCGTCGAGGCGGAGTCCGGCAGCACCGGCGGCGGCGCGCAGGTGGTGGGGCCCAACCGGAAGATCGGCGACCTGGCGGGTGAGGCGTCGGGGCGCAGGGCCGTGACACTGAAGCAGACCGGCCAGTACGTAGAGTTCACGACTCCGGTGGAGACCAACACCCTGGTCACCCGCTTCTCGATCCCGGACGCACCGGGCGGCGGCGGCACGAACGCGAAACTCAACGTCTACGTGAACGGTCAGAAGACCAGGCCCCTCGACCTGACGTCCAAGTACGCCTGGCTGTACGGCCCCGAGGCGTCCCCGGTGAACGATCCCGGCGCCGGCCCGGCCCGGCACATCTACGACGAGGCGCACCTCGACCTCGGCCGCACCGTGCCGGCGGGCAGCAAGGTCCGGCTCCAGAAGGACGCCGACAACCCCTCCTCGTACGCCATCGACTTCGTCGACTTCGAGAAGGTCTCCGCCAAGCCGAACCCCGACCCGCAGGCGTTCGTGCAACCGGCCGGGTTCGGTCACCAGGACGTGCAGAACGCGCTGGACCGGGCCCGGATGGACACCACGGGGAAGATCCAGGGCGTATATCTGCCGCCGGGCGACTACGAGACGTCGAGCAAGTTCCAGGTCTATCTCAAGCCGGTGAAGGTGATCGGCGCCGGGCCGTGGTTCACCCGATTCCACGCCCCGGCCGGCCAGCAGAACACCGACGTCGGATTCCGCGCCGCCGACGGCGCCGGCGGCTCGACGTTCTCCGGCTTCGCGTACTTCGGCAACTACACCTCGCGCATCGACGGCCCCGGCAAGGTCTTCGACTTCCAGAACATCTCCGGCATCACCATCGACAACATCTGGGCCGAGCACATGGTCTGCCTCTACTGGGGTGCCAACACCGACCGGATGACGCTCAGGAACAACCGCATCCGCAACACCTTCGCCGACGGCCTGAACATGACCAACGGCTCCAGCGACAACCTGGTGACCAACAACGAGGCGCGGGCCACCGGTGACGACTCCTTCGCCCTGTTCTCCGCCCTCGACTCGGGCGGCGGCGAGCAGACCGGCAACGTCTACGAGAACCTCACCTCCAAGCTCACCTGGCGCGCCGCCGGCCTGGCCGTCTACGGCGGCCAGCGCAACACCTTCCGGAACGTCCGCGTCACGGACACCCTGGTCTACTCCGGCGTGACCATCTCCTCGCTGGACTTCAACTTCCCGATGAACGGCTTCGGTCCCGGACAGACGACATTCGAGAACCTCCGCATAGAGCGCGCGGGCGGCCATTTCTGGGACGGCCAGACATTCCCCGGAATCTGGCTCTACTCGGCGTCGAAGCCCTTCCGGGCGATCCGGGTGAAGGGCGCCGAGATCACCGACCCGACGTACCACGGCATCATGTTCCAGACGAACTACGTCGGCCAGCAGCCGCAGAATCCGGTCGAGGACACGGAACTGACGGATGTGACCGTCACCGGGGCGAAGAAGAGCGGTGACGAGTACGACGCCAGGTCCGGCTTCGGAATCTGGGCCAATGCGGCCGTGGGCAAAGCGTCCTTCCGCAACCTGGTCCTCCGCGACAATGCGGAGAACATCCGCAACACGACGTCCACATTCCAGATCGACGTGAGGTGACGGAGCGTCGGTGCTCCTAGGTCCGGGCCGCCGCGAAGGGCACGAAAGCGGCGGCCCGAGTCACGCCGGAGGGGCGCATGGGCGTGGCGGACCGGCCCGTATCGCGCACTTGGACGAATGCTCGCCTCACCCTGCCGGCACTAGTCTGTCCGTGCATGGAGCAAGGGACTGTGCGGATGGCCATGGGCATCCTGGAGGACGTGTCGGTCTGGCGGCTCAAGCGTGCGGACTGGGACGTGGTGGGCCGGGCGCTGGCAGACGTGCAGCGGGCCTTGGCGGCCGGGGACCTGTCCGGCGTGCGGCGGGCACTCGCGGACGTGGAGATGGCCGGTCCCCATCGGATCAGCGGGCTGGAGGACTGCGGTCTGCTGCCGCTGCCGGAGGAACACCGCGAGCGCGTCAACGAGCTGATCCACACCTTGGGCGCGACTCCGCCCGAGAACCCGCGGACCATGGGTGGCGCGGCCCCGGGGAGCGGAGATGCCGCCGACCGGGATGCTTGAGGCTCATGCGCTGGGTGTGCACCTCTTCGCCGTCACCGGAGGTGAGCACCCGCACCGGTCCCTGGCCGCGGTGCGGCACCTCTGGGACCAGTGCGGCCGGGTGCTGGGCATGACAGACGCGGTCCAGCGGACCGGCGCCGGCACCGAGCCCGAGCGCGGGTGGGAAGCCCAGCTGGACCACGCCGGCGGCGGACGGGCCTGGCGAGGGCTGCTCGCCGCCCGGAAGAGGCCGGGCCCGGGCGTGTGGCAGGCCGCGCTCCGCCGTCAGCACGACACCTGGTGCCTGTCGGTGATGCTGGCCCCCGCCCCCGCCGACGGCATGAGCTGGGCCGAGCTGGACGCCCGGTGGTCGGAAGCCGTCGAGGCGGCGGCAGCGGGACGGCCTGAGGCGGATCTGCTCGGTACGGCCCGCCTGTATCTGGCGCGCCTCGCCCCCGAAGCCGGCCGGGCCGCGAACGGGTGGCCGGAACCGTCCGGGGAACTGGCTGTGGCCGTGCGCGCGCAGACGCCGGCCGCGTGCGGGGTGCCGCCGGGCAGCTGGCCGTACCGCGGGGGCGTGGTGCCGCAGGGCTTCGCGGTGTGGGAAGCGTCGGCCGCCGTGGACACCCGTACGGAGCGGCGCCTGGTCGTGATCGCCGCGCACGACCGGGACCCGGAGCTGACCGCCTGGACCTGGACCACCCGCGCCCTCGACCTGCCGCCGTTGGGACGCTACCTGCTGCACGCGGCCAAGCTCCGCCACCAGGTACGGGTCTGGACCGCGGCCGAGGACATCGGACCGCTGCGAGCCCGTGCCGATGCGGTCATCACCGAGGTGCTGGAGTGCACCGCCGCGGCGCGGCGCGGACCGGGCCGCCAGGCCGAACTGCTGAACGCCTCCCGCGCGCTGGTCGACCTCCAGGCCCGGGAACGCGGCCTGGTGGACCGCTCGACCCGCAGCCGCGAGATGGCCCGCACCGTCGAGATCGCTTCCGCCAATCTGACCGCCCTCAGCGGCGGTGCCGATTGCGGTCCGTTCGCCGACGACCGTGCACTGGCGGACTGGTTCGCCCAGCGGCTGGACGACGAGGCCACCTACCTGGAGGCCGCGCTGCGCCGGTGCGAAGATGTCGGCGCCTTCACCGACCAGGTGGTCCAGCGGGACCTGCAACGCCGCCAGGAGACGGTCAACCTCGCGCTCACCGGGGTTCTGGGCGCGATCCTGATGAGCCTGGCCGCCGTGCAGTCGCTGCCGTACACGCTCCCGCTGCCGGGCGCCGTGAAACCCGCGGTCGTCGCCGCGCTGGGTGCCCTGGCGCTGCTGGCCTCCTTCGTGGTGCTGCGCGCCGTCGCACCGGAGCGCCGGTGGTCGCAGGCGCTGGTGGGTCTCGGCGTCGCCGTGCTGGGCGGCACCCTCGGCTGGGTGGCCGCCTCGGCGTCCGTACCGGGCGGGCGAGCGGTCGGCTGGACGCTGGTGTGGGCCGGGGCCGGGGCGGCTGCGGGGGTGGCGGCCGCGCTCGCGGGCCCGCCGTGGCAGCGGGGAGCGCGTCGGCGACGACAGTGAGGCAACGAATGCGGTACGCCCGCGTACGCGGGACGGGGAGGGCGTGATGAGCTACAGCAGGTCCTGGCACGACGACGGAGGGCAGAGCCGGCCCGTCGACATTCCGCACCGGACGGAGCGAAGCTCCGGGGAGCAGGATTTCGCCCGTACCACCAGACTGCTGCGGCAGGGCATCGCCGTCCATGCGGAGTTCCGGCACCGGCGCGACAGCGCGGGGCTGGACCGGGCCATCAGCTGCTTCCGCATGGCCGTCGCATCGGTCCGGGACAACCGGACCGTGGCCACCGGCGGGCCCGGCGACCCTTATCTGGCGAAGTGCCTCAACAGCCTGGGCGTGGCCCTGATGGACCGCTACCGCCTCAGCCGCGACACCCGTGACCTCGACGCGGCGCTCCGGCATCTCCTCGCGGCGCACGAGAAGAGCGAGTCGGGCACCACCGGCCACGCCCGTATCCTGCACAACCTGCTCTCCGCCCTCGACACCCGGCTGTCCGTGGCGGACCCCCCACTGCCCAAGCGGCTGCGCGAGCGGCTGCCGTCCCGGGAGTCGCTGCGCTCGCAGATGACCGGCGAGCCTGGCATCTCCGTGGTCGAACGGTTCGAGGCGTCCTGCGAGAGCGGATACGCGACGGCCGCGGCCCAGGGCACGGCCGCCGGCTACCCCTACCTGGCGCGGGCCGTGAGCCTGCTGCCGCGTGTCGTCTGGGGGGCGCGCGAGCACATTCTCGGGGACCTGGCCGAACGCCGGGGTCTCGCCACGGACGCCGCCGCCTGCGCCCTGGCCGCGGGCCGTCCCGAACACGCCGTCGAACTCCTCGACCACGGCCGTGCGGTCCTGTGGGAGCGGCATCTGAAGACCCGCACCCGGTACGAGGAGATGGCACACGCCGCATCCCCGCAGACCCGCCAGCTGCAACGCCGGATGCAGCGCGTGCACGCCGGGCTGTCGGAACTGGAGCCGCTGGCCCGGGCGGCCGGGAACAGCTCTCAGAGCGCCGCGGGCGACCCGCGCATGGACTTCGACCGCTCAGGCCGCCCGTGGCTCCGGGAGGGCCTCGGCGCGCGGATGGACGACTGGTCGCTGCGCCGCCTGGAGACGGAGTGGGCACGGCTCTCGCACACGGCCCAGCGCGAACTGCCCGACTACGCGTTCGTGATGGCGGAGTACGCCGACCTGCGGCCGGCCGCCGAGGAAGGCTGTGTGGTCTACGTCAATGTCAGCCCCTTCCGCTGCGACGCCCTGATCGTCGACATGCGGCACCGTGAGCCGGTGCACATCCCGCTCCCGGAGCTGACCGCCACGGAGGCCGAGGAGCGCGCCCAGCGGTACCTGGCCGTCATGCGCAGCGCCGCCGCCGACCGGGAAGAGGTCATCCGGGACATGCTGGACTGGCTGTGGCGTTCCGTGGCCGCCCCCGTCCTCAAAGCCCTGCCGATAACCGAGGCGCCCGCGCGCACCTGGTGGGTGCCCACCGGTCCGCTGACGACCCTGCCGCTGCACGCGGCCGCCCCGCGGACCGCCGCGGACGGGCCCTGTGTCCTGAACCTGGTCATCTCCTCGTACACCTCCACCCTCGGTGCCCTGGTCCGGGCCCGCCGGGTCCGCGACGGGAAAAGCGGGCCCCGGCCGCAGCGGAAACACCTGCTGGTCACCCCCGACACCGCCCACCTGCCGGGCGCCGCCCGCCTGCACGCCCGTCTGCGCGAGCTGATGCCGCACTGGCGCCGTACCGTCCTGGCGGGGGCCGATGCCACCCGGGACCGGGTCCGCAGCGCCCTGCCCGAGCACGCCTGGGCCCACTTCGACTGTCACGGCGTGCAGGACCTGGACGAGCCCCTCAAGAGCCACCTGGCCCTCGGCGACGAGCCGCTGACCGTCTCGGACCTGGCCGACCTGTGCTGCGCCCGGGCCGAGTTCGCCATGCTCGCCGCCTGTACGACCGCCGCCGGCGGCGACCTGGTCCGCGACGAGTGGATCAGTCTGGCCGCCGCCTTGATGTACGCCGAGTACCAGTCCGTCATCGGCACGCTGTGGCCCGTCGCCGACGCGCCCACCGCCCGTATCGCCCAGAGCGTTTACGAGCATCTGCTGCCCGTCCCAAAACCGCTGGGCCGTCTGTTCGCCCGTCCTGCGCTGCGCTACGCCGCGGGCGCCGACGCCCTGCGGCTGGCCGTCCGCGAGGAACGCAGCCGGCGCCCGCGCCATCCCAGCGCCTGGGTCTCCTTCGTGCATTACGGCGTCTGACGCCGGTCGGGCGGGTGTGTGCGGCGGCCCGTGGAAGGGACGCGCGCGCGGCATGTCCGTATGTGACAGGTAATCGTCATTGCGGCCACCGGTGGGAGCGGTGAGGATCAAGGCATGTCCGCTCCACACCGTGTCGTCATCGCGGTCTTCCCCGATGTCGATCTCCTTGACGTCACCGGCCCGGCCGAGGTCTTCGCGCTGGCCAACCGGGAGACCGCGGGCCGTGCCGGCTACCGGGTGCGCCTCGCGGGACCGGCCGCCGGCGCGGTGCGCACGTCGGCGGGCGTGCGGCTCTGCGCCGACATGGCCTTCGACGACGTCGGCGGGCAGGTGGACACCCTGGTGGTGCCGGGCGCGGTCGACCTGACCGACGACGGCCCGGCCGCCTGTGTCGATCCCGCCGTCGTGGCATGGGTGCGGGAGACGGCCCCGTACGCCCGGCGGGTCGCGTCGGTCTGTGTGGGCGCGCATGTGCTGGCCGCGGCCGGTCTGCTGGACGGGAAGACGGCGACCACGCACTGGTCGACCGCCGGCCGGCTCGCCGCCGACCACCCGGAGGTCACGGTCGACCCGGACCCGATCTTCGTCCGCTCCGACTGCGGACGGCTGTGGACCGGGGCCGGGATCAGTGCCTGCCTGGATCTCGCGCTGGCTCTGGTGGCCGAGGACCTGGGCGAGCGGACGGCCCTGGCGGTCGCCCGGCAGCTGGTGATGTACCTCAAGCGGCAGGGCGGCCAGAGCCAGTTCTCCGTACCGCTCAGCCGCCCGGCCGCCGAGCGCCGGGACATCGACGAGCTGCGGCTGTGGATCGCCGACCACCTCGACGAGGACCTGTCCGCACCGGCCCTGGCCGCCCGTATGTGCCTCAGCGAGCGGCACTTCGCCCGCGTCTTCAAACAGGAGACGGGCAGCACTCCCGGCGCCTATGTCGAAGCGGCCCGCGTCGAGCTGGCCCGGCGCCTGCTGGAAACCACCGACTGTCCGCTGGACCAGGTCGCGGCCGCCGCCGGGCTCGGCTCGGCGGAGACCTTGCACCGGGCCTTCAGGCGGCAGCTCGCCACCACCCCGGCGGCCTACCGCCGCCGCTTCCGCGTCCGGGCCGCCTGACCCGCCGCGCCGGGCCGCTCCCCGGCCCCTTCCACCGGCGAAAAGCGAGACGCGCTGCTTCGCCGTGCCCAGAATCATCCCGAAAGGATTCCGATGACCGACATCGCCCCGTCCACCACCCTGCGCGACGTGATCGGGCTGGACAACCGGCCCCCGCGGCTGAGCGAGTCCGTACTCCTCATGATCGACTTCCAGAACACCTACCGCACCGGCGTGATGTCCCTGGACGGCGCCGAACCGGCCCTCGCGGCCGCCGCCCGCTTGCTGGAGCGCGCCCGCGCCGCGGGTGCCCCGGTCGTCCACATCGTCAACGACGGCGGCGAGAACAGTCCGTACGACATCCGCGCCCACATCGGCTCCATCAGCGACCCGGTCGCCCCGGCCGGCGCGGAACCGGTCGTGGTCAAGCAGTTCCCCGACGCCTTCCACGCCACGGACCTGGAGAAGGTCCTGACCGACCTGAACGCCGGGCCGGGCAGCGGCAAGGACCTCGTCCTGGCCGGTTTCATGACGCACATGTGCGTCACCTTCACCGCCCAGGGCGCCTTCAACCTCGGCTACCGGCCCACCGTCGTCGCCGAAACGACGGCCACCCGCGCCCTCACGGCCCCCGACGGCACCGTGCTGCCCGGCGCGGCCCTCCAGACCGCCGCCCTGACCACGGTCACGGATCTGTTCGGTCTTGTGGTGCCGACGGTCGACGGTCTCCCTAGCTGATCAGGGTGGCGGGGCTCTCGTCGGTCCGGCGGCGCCCGGGCCGGGCGGGTCCCGCCCCGGGTGCCCGGCACCCGGGCGCCGCCGGAACGCGGAGGAAAATCACGGGCGTTGGCGGCGCATCGGGCAGTACGGTCCTGGGATGCCCGATGACGACGGTTATTTCGGAGAAAGCGTCGCGGCCACCTACGACGAGTCGGAGGCGGACATGTTCCGCCCGGAGACGGTGGATCCGGCGGTCGGTGTGCTGGCCGAGCTGGCCGGTGCCGGTCCGGCCCTGGAGTTCGGTGTCGGCACCGGCCGGATCGCCCTGCCGCTGGCCGCCCGTGGAACCCCGGTGCACGGCATCGAGATGTCCCGGGCCATGGTGGCGAGGCTGCGGGCCAAGCCGGGCGGTGCCGGCGTCGGTGTGACGATCGGCGACTTCGCCACGGCGCAGGTGGGCGGTACGTTCGCGGTCGCCTATCTCGTCTTCAACACGATCAACAATCTGACGACCCAGGACGCCCAGGTGGCCTGCTTCCGCAACGCCGCGGCCCAGCTGCGGCCCGGCGGGTGCTTCGTGGTCGAGGTGGGGGTGCCGGACCTGCGCCGGCTGCCACCGGGCCAGAACGCGGTGCCGTTCCGCATCAGCCCGACGCAGTGGGCGTTCGACACCTATGACGTCGCCACGCAGGCGATGAGTTCGCACTACGTGACGATCGCCGACGGGCGTGCGGAGTACTGGTCGATGCCGTTCCGGTACGTCTGGCCGGCCGAGCTGGACCTGATGGCCCAGCTCGCCGGACTGCGGCTGCGTGACCGGTGGGAGGACTGGTCACGCGCACCGTTCACCGGCGAGAGCAGCCGGCACGTCTCGGTGTGGTGCAAGCCCGCTGCCTGACGCCGGCCGGCAGCGGGCTCGGCGGGCGGCCTCCTGGCGTACGGGCCCGTCGCCACCCTTGGCAGGTGCGTCGTCGCCCGGGCCAGGTTCCGGCGGGCGGTGACCGGCTCAGCCCGTATGCGCCGTCCCCTGGTCCGCGGGCGGCGGCGAGCCGAGTCGCGCGAGCAGTTCGCGCAGCTGCTCCGTCTCCTTGTCCGGCAACGGCAGCAGTGGCGGCCGCGGCCGGCCGACGCCTCGGCCCTGGATCTCCAGGCCCGCCTTGACGGTCCGGGGCAGCCCGTGGCCGACGATGAATCTGAGGAGCGGCAGGAGTTCCGCCAGAACCGCGTCGGCCCGCTCCTCGTCCCCGCGCATCGCCGCGGAGCAGAGCTCTGTGCACCACGCCGGGACGAGGCAGGGGGCCGCGGTGCACCAGCCGGCCGCGCCGGACCGGAAGGCGGCGAGCGCGACCGGGTTGCTCCCGTTGTAGACCGACAATGCGCCGTCGGACAGGTCGCGGAGGGCTCGGAAGCGGGCGACGTCGCCGGAGCTCTCCTTGACCATGGTCAGGTTCGGGATCTTGCGCGCGAGCCCGGCCACCGTCTCCGGCAGGAGGTCGACTCCGCTGGTGCCCGGATTGTTGTAGAGCATCATCGGGAGGTCGGTCGCCGCTGCGACCGTGGCGAAGTGCCGTTCGAGTTCCGCTCCGGTCAGCTTCCAGTACACCTGGGGAAGGACCATGATCGCGGTGGCTCCGTGGCGGGCGGCCACGCGGGCACGGCGTACCGTGCCGTCGGTGCTCCAGTGCGAGACGCCGACCAGCGTCGGAACCCGCCCGGCGACGGTCTGGAGCGTGGTCCCGCAGACGGCGTCCCACTCGCTCTCACTGAGGTACGCGCTCTCGCCGGTGCTGCCCAGCGGGGCGATGGCATGGCTTCCGGCGTCCACCAGTTCGCCGACGAGCCGGCGCAGCGCGGCCAGGTCGGGATCGCCGGTGTCGGAGGCGAAGGGGGTGACGGGGTAGGAGATGATGCCGCGTAAGAGGGGTGTCGCCATCAGATGTCCACCTTGCCCGTGATGCAGTCGGGGTGATTACGGAGTGCCTTGCGCGCGTAGTAGGCGAAGTTCGCCTGATTGCGCCGCGGGGTGGACGTCCAGTCGTGTGCCTCACGGGCGAGGGCCGGGTCCAGCGGCTGGATGGTGCCCGCCGGCATGGCGAGCAGTTGGAGGCGGGCGGCGCGTTCGATGAGCAGCGCCAGGTTGCACGCCTCCTCCACGGTGGCGCCGGTGACGAGCTGGCCGTGGTGGGCCAGGAGGATGGCGCGCTTGTCGCCGAGGGCCGCGGTGATGATCTCGCCTTCTTCGTTGCCCACCGGTACACCGGGCCAGTCCTTGAGGAAGGCGCAGTCGTCGTACAGCGGCGTGGTGTCCATCTGGGAGACCACGAGGGGGACTTCGAGCATCGCGAGTGCGGCCGTGTGCAGCGCGTGGGTGTGGACGATGCAGTGGACGTCCGGACGCGCCCGGTAGATCCAGGTGTGGAACCGGTTCGCCGGATTGGGCATCCCCTCCCCTTCGAGAACCCGGAGGTCCTCGTCCACCAACAGCAGATTGTCCTCGGTGATCTCGTCGAAGCCGAGTCCCAGGCGCTGGGTGTAGTAGGTGCCGGGCCGCTGTCCGCGGGCGCTGATCTGGCCGGCGAGGCCCGAGTCGTGTCCGCCGTCGAAGGCGATGCGGCACGTCAGGGCCAGTTTCTGCCGGGTGGTCAGTTGCGAGTCCCCGAAATGGTCGCCCATCTGCCGCTCGGCGCGGTCGATGAGCACGTGCTTCGGGTCGTGCAGGGTGTTCGCCACTTCTGCTCCCGTTCCGGGGCGCCGGACCACCGGCGCTCCCGTCTTCCGGTGCTGCTCGTCTCGTGCAAGACTCCGAGGAAACCTGGTTCACCGTAGGACACCTGGTGTCATGCGGCAAGGCCCTTCGGAGCTCCGGGAACGCTCGCGGAGTCCGACGCCCGAAGGGCCGCCATGACTGCGGGATACTGGAGCCGTTTCGGCCACGTTCCTCTGGATGAGGGGCGGGTGCGCCTGGGGAGTACGGGAAGGGATCCAGTCGGTGATCGGGGGAAGCGACCGGTGATCAATCGGGTACGGCAGTTGCGCAAGGAGCGGCTGATGACCCTGGAGGCGCTCGCCGAGCGCTCCGGTGTCACGAAGAGCTATCTCTCCAAGGTCGAACGTGGCCGGAGTGTCCCCTCGATCGCCGTCGGCGCCTCACTGGCCAAGGCCCTGGACGTCCCGCTGGACCGGCTGTTCGCCGATACGGAAGAGCTGACCGAGGTCACCGTCACCCGGGCCGGAGACCGGCAGCCGCTCACCGCCGAGGACGAGTCCGGATCGCGCTACGAGGGCATCGCGCTTCGGGCCGGCGCCAAGCGGATGACGCCGTTCATGCTGTATCCGCCGCACGACACCGGCCCGGTGCCCTTCCGGGACCACCCGGGCGAGGAGTTCCTCTTCGTCCACGAGGGGCGGGCCGAGCTGCTCTTCCCGTCCCGGTCGGTCATGCTCGGGCCGGGCGACTCCGCGTACTTCAAGGCCACGGCGCCGCACAAGGTCCGCTCCCTCGGCGCGGAGCGTGCCGCCGTCCTGCTCCTGGTGTGCGACGACCGGGGCCGAGCGGAGTCGCCTCATCCGCAGGTGCCCTGAGACGCGGGCGGCATGAGCGGCGCGGAGGGGGCCGTGAAGAGCCGCTGCTTCCCGTTCCGGTTTGCGCCCTGTCCACCGGCGCCACCTCCTTTCGAGCCGGCCGGAACGCTCAACAAGCTCAAGCCCATACACTTCCGTGTACAGCCGCACACCGCCCAACTCGCTCCCGCTGACTCGGCCTTGGTCAGGCCCAAGCCGCTACGGTTCAGATGCTCTGCGCGCCTTGGAAGAAACGGTCGGGATCGTAGGTCTGGCGGGCTCGGGCCAGGCGTGGGTGGTTTTCGCCGTAGTAGGCGGTGCGCCAGTCCGCGAGCCGGGCGTCCGGGGAGTTCTGATAGCTGTGCGAGGACGCGTTGGAGCGGAGGGTGGAACGGCAGGTGCCCGTCCATCGCTGGACCGATCGCCGGGCGTCCTCGCTGAGCTCGGCGGTGTCTTCGGCGGAGAAGCCGCCGAAGAAGAGGTGTTGCGGTGCACGAAGGCGGTGGAGTCCGGGGCGATGCGGCTACAGGCGCCGCCCATGGCACCGAACTCCAGGCTGTGCGGCTGGCCCGCCTGCCGGTGACCGTCGAAGACGGTCAGAAGGTCCGCGATGCCCTCGGGCGGGACGGGATCGGTGACGAAGTGGCCGCGGGTCAGGACACAGCCGTCGCGGGGCAGTACGGCCTGTGGGCCAGTACCTTCGCGGTGCGCTTCGGCCACCGTGAGGTCCTCGCAGCCGAAGAAGAACAACATGGTGTCCCAGCGCGACACGCCGAAGAAGGCCGGACCAGCGCCGCGCAGCGCCCAGAACAGCTCGCTCTCGTGGTACTCGTCGCAATGGACGGCGCGCCCGTCGGCCGGCACCACCCGCGCGGCCCGCAGCCGGTCGCTCGTCACCCCGTACGCGCGCGTCCACGGGCCGACGCCGCCGCCCAGGGTCAGACCGGCCACGCCGACGGTCGGGCAGAGCCCGGACGGCAGGGGCAGGCCGCTCCCCCGCAGGACGTCGTGCAGGTCGACGGTCTGCGTGCCGGCGCCGAAACGCACCAGCCCGTCCTGGACGACGACGTGGTTGATCCCGGAGACGTCGATCACCATGCCGGTGCCGGTCGAGAACCCCGCCAGACTGTGCCCGCCGCCCCGTACGTGCACCTCAAAGCCGTGCCGACGGGCGAAGCCCACCGCCTGCCGCACATCGTCCTCGCTCGCACAGTAGACCACCGCCTGCGGCCGGATCATCCGGTCGAAATCGACGATCTGCAGCGCCCGGGCCGCGTCGAAGCCGGCGTCCTGCGGCAGCACCAAACGGCCGGACAGAGCCTCGCGCAGCGCGGGTCAGTGGGGGTGGAGCATGGTTCCTCTCACATTCTCGGCTTACCTCCGCCACCCGGGCAGCCAGACCATGCCGCCTCTTGCAGACAGACAGGACGGCGCCATGGCCAGGTGGGGAAGGGCCACGCTACGGGGCAATTCCTTCTCTATCGCCTCATTTACTCACTCACCGCCCGCCACGGACGAAGCACATCGCGCCATCCGGCCTCTACTGCCACAGGCGGTCAGTCGGTTCAGCTGGTTACGGATCAGGGGATGCGGGACAGCGATCTTGCGCCGGCCCGGAGCCGGTGGCCGGGCCGGCGCACCGGCTGGCTACGCCGGGGCGGGTTGCGGGCGCCGGCTCGGTGCCAGGTATCCGCCGCGGGCGAGGGCGGCGAGGGCCGTCGCGCAGGTCAGGCCGGTCGCGGCCAGGACGCTCCACGTCAGCCAGCGGGCGTCGTGACGCGCGGCGAAGTCCCACAGGGCTCCGGTGCCGAGGTTGCCCACGGTGACGCCCAGGCCGGAGACCGTGTTGTAGAGGCCGTAGTGGGTGGCTACCAGGCGGCCTTCGGACAGAGCGACGACCGTGTCCATCTCGTAGGGGTAGACCACCGCACTGCCCGCGGCGAGCAGGACGACGGCGGCGACGAGTGCGGCGAGGACCGCTGCGGGTACGCCTGAGGAGGTGAAGGCCAGGGGAAGGAAGGCGAGCCCCATGGCGGCCAGGCCGCGCACGAGAGCCTGACTGGGGCTCCACCGGGCCTTGGCCCAGCCGGTCAGCCGGAGTTGGCCGACGACGGTGACGGCGGCCGAGACGACGAACAGGCCGCTGGTGATCAGGGTGCCCCGGGCACCGAGGGCGTCGGAGGCGGCCAGCGGCAGGGCGAGGTAGACCTGGAAGGTCAGGACGTAGGAACCGATCATCGCCAGCGAGAACAGCAGGAAGGGCCGGTTCGAGGCGACCGCGCGCCACTGTGTGAGCACCCGTTCCCGGCCCCGGACGGACGCGGTCGTGCCGCTGAGCCGGGGAAGGGCGCGCCATTGCAGCAGGGTGAGCGCGGCGAAGACGGCGGCGGCGACCGTGCACACCAGGCGGAAGTCGGCGGTGAGCAGCGCCAGGCCGACGAGCGGGCCCGCGAGCATGCCGGCTTGGTAGTAGACGTTGAAGGTGGCGAAGGCGTCCACCCGCCGCGGGCCGGCTTCGGCGGCGAGATAGGCGCGGACGGCGGGGTTGAACAGGGCTCCGGCGAAGCCGGTCGCTGCCGAGGCGACGATCAGGGCGGGCAGGTTGTCGACCCAGCCGAGCAGGCCGAAACCGACGGTACGCAGCAGGCAGCCGGTCATGATGGGGATCTTGTAACCGACGCGGTCGGCGAGGGTGCCGCCGATGAGGAACATGCCCTGCTGGGAGAAGTTGCGTACGCCCAGGACGAGGCCGACCGCCCAGGCCGCCAGGCCCAGGGTGCCGGCCAGGTGGGCGGCGAGGTAGGGCATGAGCATGTAGAAGGCGAGGTTGATGGCGAACTGGTTGGCCATCAGCAGCCGTGCCGAGGGCGAAAAGGAGCGGGTCTGCTGCCACAGGTGCTTCATCGGGCTGCTCCCGCGGCGGTCAGGTCGTGGCGGGTGGTGGGGCGGGTCGGGTCGGTGACGTGGGTGCAGCGGGTCCAGCGGGTGACGACCCGCCGGCCGGGGTCGTCGATCTCGTCGGGGCCCTCGGCGGGCAGCTGGTCCAGCAGGTGGTGCTCGCGGCCGTAGGTGTCGTCGAAGACGGTGCCGACGTAGCGTTGCGGGCCGTCGGGGAAGACCGTGACGATCCGTTCCTCGGCAGGAAGGGTGCGGGCCAGCCAGCGGGCGACCAGGGCGACGGCGCCGACGCTCCATCCGCCGGTGGCGTAGTGGTCGCGGGCCAGGCGCCGTGCGGCCCATACGGCTTCGGGGGCGGCGACCCAGTGGACCTCGTCGAAGAGGTGGTAGGCGACGTTGCGGGGGTAGATGCTGGAGCCCAGTCCGCGCATCAGGCGGGGCGCGGCGGGCTGGCCGAAGATCGTGGAGCCGGTGGTGTCGACGCCGACGACGCGCAGGTGCGGGAAGAAGCCGCGCAGGACGGAGGCGACGCCGGCCGAGTGGCCGCCGGTTCCCACCGAGACGACCAGGGTGTCGATCCGGCCGAGCTGGGCGGTCAGTTCGTGGGCGAGCGGGGCGTAGGCGGCCACGTTGTCGGGGTTGTTGTACTGGTCGGGGCACCAGGCGTCGGGGTGTGCGGCCAGGAGTTCTCCGACGCGGTGGCGGCGGGCCTGCTGCCAGCCGCCGACCGGGTGGGGGCTGTGCACGAGGTCGATGTCGGCACCGTAGGCGGTGAGCAGCCCCGTCATCAGGGGTTCCATGCCCGGATCGGTGACGACGGTGACCGGGTGGCCGAAGGTGGCGCCGGCCAGGGCCAGGCCGAGGCCCAGGGTGCCCGAGGTGGATTCGACGATGCGGGCACCGGGCAGCAGCTGCCCGCGCGCCCGCGCCTCATGGACCATGTGCAAGGCGGTGCGGTCCTTGATGCCGCCGGGATTGTGGCCTTCGAGCTTGGCCCAGAATCCCCGCCCGGGGGCGGTGAAGGGCGCGCCGATCCACAGGACGGGGGTGTCTCCGACGAGGCCGGCGGGAGTGTGCATCGGGCGCCGGGCGCCGGTCAGCAGCTGGGCCGGGGAGGCGGGTACGGGGGTGCGGGTGAGCTGGTTCATGGCGTGCTTCTCCTGCGGCCGGCGTCGCGCGGCGACGACCGGCCGTGAGTCGGGGGATGACGGAGGGGCTCACTGACCGCGCCGAGGTGCCGGCGCGGCCTGCGGAGCAATCAGGTCCGCCACACGCCAAAGCGGGCCCGCTCCTGCCCGGCCGACGTGCGGCCGGGGTGCGGGGGCGGCGGCTGGTCGGCCGCTGCGCTGTCCGGCACGGCCTCGGCGGCACCGGCCGGCGCGAGGCTCGGAAATGACGGCAGGGGGGAAATTATCTGCCGCGAGGGCTGGAGCGTGGGGCTGTCCGGACCCGAGCAGCGCTCGGCGGTGCCGTGCCCGTGCAGCGAGTGGGCGGCCGCGGTGTCCGCGAGCTGTTCGGTCGCGCCCGCGCAATCGAAGGCGGCTGCCGCGACGGGGGTGTCGACATGGCCGCCACCTGCCGGAACCGGCCCGTGTGCGCAGACCAATACGTGTGCCAGGGCAGCGAGCAGCACCAGGATCACTGCTCCGGTCCGGGACGCGGAGCAGCCGAGTGGTACCGCACGGTCGGACGTCATCGGCGGCCACAGTAATCGTTCATGCACGTGTAAAGGGCGTCATGCGTGAAATTTGGCCGATGCCGCCGGTGCCGTTCCCTGGTCGCACCGCAAACGGCGAGGGCGCCCTTGGCGGAGCACCAACTGTTGTGCCTGCCGAAAGCAGCCCGCCCCAAGCCCGTTGCCCGGACTCGGTGGGCGGGGCCATGCGGGCGGCGAGCACCACGAGGCGTGACGCGTCGACCACGTGCTGGCCGACGGGGAACGGGCGCGCACGGCGCATGGACGCGGTGGCTCCTGCTGTGAGGTGGGGCATCACCTGCTCCAGACACCGGGAACCCGGACAGACCGCTGTGGGTAGTGGCGGGCGCGGTCCGCCGACGCGCACCGCTCTGATCCGTGACCACGGTGCTACCGGGTCACACCTCCGCTGTTCCCATTCCTGAACCAGGGGGCCGTCAGGCCTCGCGCCCATGGCTTTCGGCGCGCGAATTCACTGGTCGTACAAGGGGCCAGTACGGAATGCTGCACACGTGATTGAGCGAAAAACCGCAGTTCAGGCTGTGGAAGAGCAACTGGAGCGCGACTACCGAGAATGGCGGGATGTGGGCGTGGACCCGGTGCGCATGGCCGTGCTCGGTGTCGAGGAGCACGAACTGGTATGGATCGTCTCCTGGCAGTCCGAGGAATACGTACGCACTCGGAATCCAGAGTTCATGCTGGTCGGCAATGGCCCGTATCTGGTCGACCGTGTTGACGGCGGACTGCACCAGGTCAGCGTCGTCTCAGCCGTGTCCGGTGAGTGGGAGGCCGACTACCGCGCCCGGATACGCGGGCTGCCGGTGCGCACCGTCGTGGACGATCTGCACGGTCAGAGACCCGACGGGTGGCTGGAAAGCCAGTCGGCATGCCGATCACGCATCCGGTCCCGTTCCTCCGGCGTGGCGAGCAAGACGTCGGCGCCACCGTCGTAGGGGTGATAGATGTGCTGCATCCGGGCGTCAGTGATGAGGACTCCCGCCACCTTGTCGTCGGCGATGTCTCTGAGCAGCTCGTCGATGCAGCCACGCCGCCAGGCCCGGCGGGCGGCGAAGAGGTGGCAGTACGTGCGGAATTCAGGGTCGGGATCGTCCTGCAACAGAAGGCTCTGCCAATATTCCGCGCCCGGTTGCCATGACGGCACCTCGGCTCCGGCCGTCCAGAGCGGAGTGATCACATATACGTCCGCACCGGCGAACAATGCGTCGAGGACGGTGTTGTGACGCTCCAGGACAACGGTGTATTCGCCCTCGTCCTCCGCGTACCGCTTCGACTCCGGCAGGCTGTGAAAGCGAACCCAGACCTCCCGGTACGGGTCACGAAGCTTGTACCCGACCGGAGGGCAACCGGGCCAACGCTGCTGCCACAGCTCCGTCAAAGCCGTCTGTCCGCCTCCGGACACCCGCCGCACTCGTCCTCTCGTACATGAATCCATCGATGACCATGATGCCGCGGATCCGGCCTCCACGGCTCTGCCCCTCCGCCGTCCCACAATTCCGGCAGGCGAGACGCGTCGACGCGAAGAGGTTCTGGGCGCGGGGCCTTCCCGCATTCCGGGCAGAGTACGAGAACGGACGCGAGAAATTCGTACCTCGTGCTACGTGTGTCCCGGAACCGACGGCGTGGCAGAACGCACCCTATGCATCGCCACGCGCGCCCGAAACCCGTCCCGATTTCGGGGCCGGGGCCAGGACCAGGGGCAGATAGACGTCGTCGACGATCTCGGTGATGGTCTCGTCCCCGACCGGGGCCCCGAACAGCAGGAACTCGTTGCGCAGCAGGTCGGTCGCGACGACGGCCCGCCGCGAGTCGAGCACCCACGGCTCCACCTCGCCGCGTTCGACAGCCCGTCGCAGGATGCCCCGGATGCCCACCGGCCCCACCGTGTGGATGCGTTCGCGGATCAGCCGGGCGAAGTCGGGGTCGTTCGTCATCTCCGCGAGCAGGCCGCGCAGGATACCCCCGATCGGCGAGGCCATCTTCGCCGACATCAGCTGCAGCAGGGCGATCACGTCACCGCGCAGCGTCCCGGTGTCGGGCAGGTCCAGCTCGGAGAAGCCGCGCACCTTGCAGGCGTCCATGACGAGTTCGGCGCGGCCGGACCAGCGGCGGTAGAGGGCGGCCTTGCTCGTACGGGCCCGAGCGGCGACACGTTCCATGGTCAGCGCGGCGTAGCCCACCTCCGTCAGTTCCTCCAGCACGGCGGCCAGGATCGCGTTCTCCAGTTCCTCGCCGCGGCGCCGGGGCCCTTTGCGGTGGTCGGCGGCCGGTGGTGCGGTCTGGTCGGCGTGCGGTGACAGCGTGACTCCTTGACGTAGGCCGAGAAAACGTTGCGTTCCCTAAGTCGGCAGTCTAGCCTCCCAGTTAGAGAACTCAGCGTTCCTTAAGCGAGTGCCAGAGACTTCGAGGGGACCGATGACCGAGACCTCCGCCACCCTTCCCACCACAGACGCCCCCGCCTTCCCCAGTGACCGCACCTGTCCGTACCACCTGCCCGAGACGTACGCCCGGCTCCGCGACGGACAGGACGCGCTGCGCCGGGTGACCCTTTACGACGGCCGTACCGCCTGGGTCGTGACCAAACACGAGACCGCCCGCAAGCTGCTGGCCGATCCGCGGCTGTCGTCGAACCGCACCCACCCCGACTTCCCCGTCACCTCCCCGCGCTTAGCGGCCGTGCGCGGCCGCCGCCCCGCCTTCATCAGCATGGATCCGCCCGAGCACGGGTCCCGGCGCCGGATGACGATCAGCGAGTTCACCGTCAAGCGCATCAAGGGCATGCGGCCGGACATCGAGCGGATCGTGCACGGCTTCCTCGACGAGATGCTGGCCGCGGGCCCGCCCGCCGACCTGGTGAGCCGGTTCGCGCTGCCGGTGCCCTCCATGGTCATCTGCCAGTTGCTGGGCGTGCCCTACGGCGACCACGACTTCTTCCAGGACGCCAGCCGGCGCCTCGTTCAGTCGACGAGCGCGGCGGAAGCGACCGGCGCACGCGACGACCTGGAGCGCTATTTCGACGACCTGATCACCACCCTGGAGGCCGAGCCCGGGCCGGGCCTCCTCGGCGCGCTGGTCAGCCGGCAGCTCGCGGACGGCGCCATCGACCGTGACGAGCTGATCTCCAACGCGCTGCTGCTGCTCGTCGCCGGGCACGAGACGACCGCCTCCATGACCTCCCTCAGCGTCATCACGCTGCTCGAACACCCCGACCAGCTCGCCGCCCTGCGCGCCGATCCGTCCCTGGTCCCCGGCGCGGTCGAGGAGCTGCTGCGCTATCTCGCCATCGCCGACATCGCGAGCGGCCGGTTCGCCACCGCCGACATCGAGATCGACGGGCAGCTGATCCGGGCCGGGGACGGTGTGTTCGCCGTCCACTCCATCGCCAACCGCGACGCCGACGTGTTCGAGAACCCGGACACCTTCGACATCCACCGCTCGGCCCGCCACCACCTCGCCTTCGGTTACGGCGTCCACCAGTGCCTGGGCCAGAACCTCGCCCGCCTCGAACTCGAAATCATCCTCACCGCGCTGTTCGCACGCATCCCCACGCTGCGGCTGGCCGCCCCCGTCGAGCGCCTGGTCCTGCGTCCGGGCAGCACCATCCAGGGCGTCAACGAACTCCCCGTCACATGGTGAGCGGGGCGAAGGGAGCGACCATGCACGTGACCGCCGACCGCGGTGTGTGCGTCGGCGCCGGGATGTGCGCCCTGACCGCGCCCGGGGTCTTCGACCAGGACGACGACGGCATCGTCACCGTCCTGACCTCCGACATCGAGGAGGGCAGCCGGGACGCCGTACGCGAAGCGGGCATGCTGTGCCCGTCCGGAGCGCTGCGCGTCACGGAGTAGCGCGGCGACGGAGACCGCGCACCGGAGCCGGGGCTGAGGCCGTACGCGGGGGTTCCCACAACGGGACACCGCGAGGGTCCGCACGGCGGGAAGTCGTGCAGGCCCCCACGGCGGGAGACCGCGAACGGCCGCAGCCCTGGCCGGGGCATCGGCACCGGACACCTACGGGCACAGAAGGGCTGCCGCACTCGGGCGAAGCGGGGCGGCGCCCCTTTCCCGGCCCCCTGTCCTCACGAACCGATCTGAGAGATACCGTCGGCGAGCCTGCTCAGTACGTCCGTGATCCACCGGCCGAACGCCGTCGGGGCGATCAGCACACCCAGTGCCAGCACGATGACCACAGTCAGCTTCTCGTCGAACCGGCTTCTGGCCTCCGTGCGACGGCGTAGCCGCACGATGACGATGACAGTGAGCAGCACCGCTAGGTTGATCGTCAACACCGGCCGGCCCCCTCGTGTCAGGCGAGTACACCCCACGCTTCTTGTGTAGCTCGCACCGACCGGTGACGTGGCCCGCACGCCGGTAGTTGGCGGCATAGTGCCGGTCCGGCCGAAACGCCCAGACCGGCACCGTGCCGGCGCTGCGCCCGCTCCTCCCCCAGGCCGGTACGGGCACCGTGCCACCACACCGCGATGCCCACGCGGCGCCCATGAGTACCGCCCGGATCCCGGCGACGGCCGGATCCGCTCGTCCTTCCCGGTCGTCGTCCACGACCGGCCTTCTTCTCCGGGGCCTGGCTTCGCCACACAGGGCGACGCGTCCGCCAAGGCGACGTGGAGGGGTGCCGCTCGCCCGGTGACAGCAGTACGTCGAGCGGTGGATCTTCCACCGGTAGGCCCTCAGAGGTGATGAGAGCGACCAGCTCGGATCGTGTGTGGTGGGTACGCGGCCTGCATGAAGGGCCTCCCCTCCTTCCGCAATCAGTGCAGTCCCCTGTGATCCGGGCGTCAGCCGGCGATTTCCTCGGCGCGGATGGTGTCCCCGTGGTACCAGGGGTTTCCCGCGGCCTCGGATATCAGTTCGCGGGACCGGGTTTCGCGGGCCCGGCCGAGGTCCAGCGTGATGTACTGGACAAGTTCGAGCGCGGTGAAGTACTTGCGCATGAAAGTGGCTTCGGCGAGCGGGACCACGGAGACCTCGATGTTCCGGTTCTCCGGGCGGTCGCTGGTGAGGAGACCGACCAGGTTCTTCATCTTCGCCCTGGTGTAGGCGTCGTCGTCCTCGTCCTCGAAAATGATCAGGCTGTGCTTCCTGGTCGGGTCGGACAGGGTGGCGACCTCGCTGTGGCAGAACTCGTGGAAGTAATTACGGGTCGCCGGGACCATCGCGATCTCGTTGAGGTGCATCTTGCCGAGCTTCAGCAGGCTCTCGTGCCATTTGGGGGAGGCCAGCATGATGATGTTGGCGTCCCGGCTGCGCTCGGCCACCACACGGGCCAGTTCGCGGTGGGCGGCGGTGAAGTCGGTCTCCAGGTGACCGGGGAGCTGCTGGGTCTCCTGCCGGTGGTCCTGGTCGATCAGCCCCAGTTCCAGGAACATGTCCAGCAGGATGGCGAAGTACTGCCCGACGTGGAAAAGCGGGTACTCGCGGTCCGGCTCGCTCAGCGTCCACCGCGCGATCGATACCCCTGCTTCCTCGCCCAGGTCACCCAGCCGTCCGCCCGAGGTGAGCAGCAGCACCCTGTCATGGGCGTGCGCCAGATTGTGGAAGACGTGGACCGGCTCGTTCGAGTGGCCGCTGTAGGAGCTGAGGATGATGAGCGTCGACTCGTCGTCGATGATGGAGGCCGGGAGCAGGTACCGGTAGTCGTAGTCGTTGAAGACGTGGAATTCCAGGTCGCTGCCGGCCGAGTTGAAGAAGGCCGCCACGACGTCGGAGACGATCGCCGAACAGCCCATGCCGGTGAACACGACCCGCTTGAACTGTCCCGACTTCATCTTGAGCCGGAGGTCGTCGGTGACATCCGCGAGGGAGTACTCCTCGGGCTTGAGGAATCCCTTCCGGTATTCATGGGTGAGGAAGTTCTCGTAGCGAGCCATGCGCGACTGCATGTGGCGTACCTTTCGTTGCGTGAGGGCGTCTGCCGGGAGGGGATCAGCTGTACGGTCGGTGGCGAGCGGACGCGTCACCACATGAACTGGCCGCCGTCGACGATCATCTTCTGCCCCGTGATGTACGAAGCCTTCTCGCTGACCAGGAACTCCAGCGCGTCGGCCATCGCTTCCGGGCTGCCGATGCGTCCTTGCGGGATCTCGGCCAGCAGCCGGTCACGGAATTCCGGTTCATCCGTCCTGAACCGTGTATTCATCTCTTCGGTGTCGATCATTCCGGGGATCAGAGAATTGACCCGGATCGTGGGGGCGAGTTCCAGTGCGAGGCACTTGGTGAGATGGAGCAGGCCGGCCTTGCTCGCGCAGTAGTTGGCACCGTTCAGCCGGGGCCGGATTCCGGTGGTGGCGGCCACGTTGACGACGCTGCCGCCACCGGCCGCCAGCATGGCCGGGGCCAGTGCCCGGGTGAGGTAGAAGGGCGCGGACAGGTTCGCCTGGATGACCTGGTCCCAGTCCGCGGTGGACATCTCCAGGAAGGGGCGGTCGATGTTCCGTCCCGCATTGTTGACGAGCGCGTGCGGGGTCCCGTGCTCGGACAGCAGCAGCTCGGCGGTGCGGAAGGCCTCGGCACTGTCGGAGATGTCGGACTGCAGCGCCGTGAAACCGTCGTCGCCCAGTTCCTTCGTGGCGTGCGCGGCGGACTCCTGGTCGTTGCGGTACAGGGCGACGACCCGGTACCCCACGGTCAGCAGCCTGCGGCTGAGGCTCAGGCCGATTCCCTTCGTTCCGCCGGTGACCACGGCAAGTCGCGGCTGCATGAAGAACTCCTTATGTCGTCGGGGCCTACCTGGCCCAACTTTCACGGTCCGGCGCTGGACAACGGAAAATCGGTATGCCGGAACTCCGGGGCCGGCACCGGGATTACGGGTGAAAGCTTCACGAGGGGGGTGCTGCGCTTTGGCGTGCGCGAGAAACTTCGCTCAGACTCCGGCAGCCACCTCCTCACGCGGCCTGGGCGTCGGCCGGGCGCGGAGTGAACGCCCCGGACACCAGGTTGCGCAGCCGCCGGTGCTCGGCCCCATCAGCGGTGCCCATGTACCGGGCTTTGGTGATCTTGATCGGGGGCCGGCCTGCGGGGGCTTCACCGCGCTGAGGCGCTCCCCAGTTGCCGCTGTTCAGTACGACCGGGCCGTATGCAAGCAGCCGCGCAGCTTCCGCTCGGGCGTCGGCGGCGAACGGGTCGAGGGCGAACAGCGGTTGAGACAGACCCATGTTTTGCTCCTACGAAGAGTGCGGATACCGGTGCGGCCGCGGGCGGGCACGTGTATGCCCACCCGCGGGTCGGCCATCAGCGGTCATGGGATGTGGTCAGCCCAGTGGGGGCCAGGTGAGAACCGCTTCGTTCCGGCTGGTGAGCTTGGACAGGGGCGCGAACCGGAAGTAGAGGTCGCGCGCCAGGGCGGGAAAGAGGCCCTCCAGCTGCTCGGTCTCGCTCAGGGCACGGGCCGCGGCAACCAGTCCCTCCGTCCGCGGCTTGCGCTCGTCCTCGTAACCGCGCAGCGCCGCGACCGGGTCCGCTGTCGCGCGCAGGTGCTGGGCGAGGACGACGGCGTCCTCGATGGCCAGCGCCGCGCCCTGGCCCAGACTCACGAGCATCGGGTGGGCCGCGTCACCGAGCAGGGTCGTGCGTCCGGTGCCCCACCGCTGGAGGAACGGGCGATCCTGGGCGGTGATCCGGACGATCGTCTCCTCGGGGGTGGTCCGGATCGCCTCCTGTACCTCGTCGGCCCAGCCCGCGAAGAGGCCCGCGAGCCCCTCCTTGCCGCGCCGTAGGTGTCCGGAGGCGCCCGGGGGCACGTTCTTCGTCGCCCACCAATAGGCGCGGCCGTGGCCGATGTCGGCGAGGCCGAAGCGCTGGCCCCGCCCCCAGTAGTGCGCGGCGTAGCCCTTGGTCATCCGAGGGTGGCTGAAGGGCACCGTGGCCAGCCAGCACGCGTAGTTGCCGGGCCGCGGTTCGTCGGCGCCCGCCACCTGTCTGCGGATCGCGGAGTTGAAGCCGTCCGCCCCGATCAGGAAGTCGCCCGAGGCGGTCCTGCCGTCCTCGAAGGTGACCTCGACCCCGTCCTCGCCGCTGACGACCTCCGCTGCCGCGGCATCGAGTGCGATGACGCTCTCGTCCCCGAGGGCGTCCAGCAGCGTCTGCTGGAGATCGGCCCGGTGGACGGCGTAGTTCGACGCCCCCAGCCGGTCCGAGACCTCCCGGAACGGAAGCGCCCTGATCGGACGGCCCCGCCGGGTGAGGAACTTCAGCTCGTCGAACACCGCGCCACGCTTGTCCAGGCCCGGGGCGATGTCGATGTCCAGGCTGCGCAGCGCCAGGACCGCGTTGCACATCAGCGACACCGCCGTGGTACCCGGGCGGAGCTCGGGGGCCCGTTCGAAGACCTGGACCTCGACACCGACCCGGCGCAGCGTGGCCGCGGCGGCCAGCCCGCCGATCCCGGCCCCGATGATGAGGGCCTTGCGTGGGGAGTGCTGGATCATTTCCCGCTCCTCTCGGCCGGCCGCCCGTCGAGACGGTCGGACATCGCTTCTGCCACCCTCTGGGCGACCGTGCTCACGTGTGGTTCCTCCAGCAGGACCAAGTGGTCACCGGGAACGTCCACCACCTGGAGCCGGCCGGTGGTCAGGGCTCCCCACCCGTTGGTCGGGTCCTCGTGCAGACTCTGTGCGGCTCCGTGCATCGGCTGGAGGATGTCCGGAAGTTCCGCGGTGGCGCGGAGCAGTACCAGGTCCTCGTCGCCCGGTTCGGGCTGATAGGAGAGGATCGCCTGCCAGTGCGCCTTGAACATGCGGAACAGGCGTCGCACGGTGGTGCGGGAACTGCCCGCCGGCAGGACCCCGGCCTCCGTGGCGTGCTCGACGATGAAGTCGAACTTCGCCTCCTCCTCCAGCCCGTCCGGCAGCGAGATCACCGGCGCGGTCCCGCCGCGCTCCATCCACAGCAGCTCCCAGAAGAACCACTCCAGCAGCGAGTGGTCGGCGACATCGGGCCGCTCCCCCTGCCTGACGGCGATCGGGTCGATCAGCACGGTGCCCTGGAGGGCGTCCGGATCGGTGCGCCGCAGCCGGCGCGTCATCTCGTAGGCGATGAAGCCGCCGAACGACCAGCCGCCGATGACGTACGGGCCGTCCGGGCACACCCGGCGGATCGCCTTCAGATAGCTGTCGGCCAACTCGGGGACGGAGCTGAGCGGTTCCGTGCCGGGGACGGTCCCGGCCGCTTGCAGCGCGTAGACGGGCTGGTCCGCCGGCAGGTGGCGGGCGAGCCGTACGTAGCACAGCACGTGGCCGCCGAGCGGGTGGACCAGGAACAGCGGTGGCCTGCTGCCCTGGGCGCGGATCGGTACGACCGGGTCGAACTCCGGCGCCGGGACCCCGGCCCGCAGCCGTTGTGCGAGCCCGGACACGGTCGGCGCCGCGACGAAGGCGGACAGCGGGACGTTGACGCCGTACCGCTTCTCGATCGTCATGACGAGCCGCATCGCGGTCAGCGAGGTGCCGCCGATGTCGAAGAAGTTGTCCCGCACCCCGAGCGAGGGCAGCTCCAGCAGTTCGGCCAGGATGCCGACCAGCGCCTTCTCCAGCTCGTCCCCCGGCGGGGCGGCGTCCGTCGACGGCGCGGCGAGCGGCATCCGGCGCAGCAGCGCGTCGTCCCGCTTGCCGCTGGGCGTCAGGGGCAGGCGCGGCAGCCACTCCAGGTGGGAGGGCACCATGTAGTCCGGCAGCGCCGCGCGCAGACGGGTCCGTACCTCGTCGAGGTCCACGGCCGCCGCGTCACCGACGAGGAACGCCGCGAGGAAGGCGTCGGCGCCTTCCCGGCGCCGGGCCACCACCGCGGCCTCGCGGATCCCGGGGTGCTCCTCGGCGAGTTTGGCGATGGCGATCTCCACCTCGGCCAGCTCGACCCGGTAGCCGCGCACCTTCACCTGGGAGTCGGCGCGGCCGAGCCACACGAGGTTCCCGTCGGGCATGACCCTGGCCAGGTCTCCGGTGCGGTAGAGGCGGGCGCCCGGCGCGCCGGAGGGGTGCGGTACGAAGCGCTGCTCGGTGAGATCGGGCCGGTTGCGGTAGCCGTGGGCCAGGCACACCCCGCCGACGTAGACCTCCCCCTTAGCGCCGGGCGGCACCGGCTGCATCAGCCCGTCGAGCAGGTGGATCTCGATCCCGTCGATCGGGGTACCGATGGGCGGCAGGTCGGGGAAGCGTGCCGGGTCGCCGGTCATCGTGTGGTGGGTCAGCAGGTGCGTCTCGGTCGGTCCGTACTGGTTCTCCAGCACGGTGCCCGGCAGGGCGGCGCAGAACCGGCGGATCTCGTCGGTGATCCGCAGCTGCTCGCCGGAGGAGATCACGACCCGCAGCGCGCGGGGCCGGATGCCCAGTGCCTGGGAGGTCTCCGCGAGCTGCTGGAGCGCCACGCAGGGCATGAAGGCACGCTCCACCTCCTCGCGGTCCAGGAGACGCAGCAGCGCCGGCATGTCGCGCCGCTCCTCCTCGGCGAGGAGCTGGAGGGTGCCGCCGCCGCACAGGGTGGAGTAGATCTCCTGGAACGCCACGTCGAAGCTCAGCGGCGCGAACTGGAGGGTCTTGCCGCCCGCCGCGCCGCTGGCGGCGGGGATCTGCCAGTCCATGTAGTTGGCGAGCACCCGGTGCGGCAGCTCGACGCCCTTGGGCTCGCCGCTGGAGCCGGAGGTGAACAGCAGGTAGGCGACGGTCTCGCCGGTGATCTCCGGCAGTTCCGGGCCGCCGTCGGGTGCCGGCTCGGCGGCGAGCAGGTCGGCCACGTACAGCAGCCGGGAGGTGTCCTCGAAGAGGTGCGCGTGCGTGGCGTGCGTGATGATCCGCAGCGGGTCGGCCTGGGCGACCATCGCCGCGAGCCGGGCCGGCGGGTAGCTGACGTCGAGCGGGACGCAGGTGGCGCCGGCCTTCCCGGCCCCCAGCACGGTGGCCAGCGTTTCGGGCGATCGGTCCATGGCGATGCCGACGGTCGTCCCGGGCCGGGCTCCGGCGCCGATCAGGCCGCGGGCTATCCGGTTCGCGGCGTCGTCGAGCTGCGCGTACGTCCACTGGCGCGGTCCGCAGGAGACGGCCACCGCGTCCGGAGTGCGCGCGACGTGCTCCTCGATCCGCCGGATGACGTTCTTGTGCGCGTCCACGCCGGTGCCGGGCGCTGACCTCAGTGCCGCTTCGGCCCGCGGATCGCGCAGGAAGACGAAGTCCTCTTGCTCGTCGGGGCGTTCGGCCAACTGCTGGAGGACGGCGAGATACGTCCGGCCGATGCTCTCCACCTGCGCCCGGGAGAAGGTGCGTCCATCACCGTCCATGCGCAGCCAGAGGTGTTGGTCCACGGGGTCGACCACCGCGTTGACCAGGAGCTTGAAGTTCGTCTCCTCCCAGGTCCTGAAGTCGGTCAGCTCCATGCCGGTGTCCTCGAAGAGCGAGGTGAGGACGTGCGGGTGGACGTAGTTGAAGGCCGTCTCGAAGATCACGTCCCCGCCGCGGTCCTCCTGGATCGCACTGAGCGGGTAGTGCCGGTGGGGGTGGCTGTCCCGCTCCTGCCGGTAGACCTCGCGCGCCGAGTCCAGCCAGGTCCGCGGCCGGGTGTCGAGGCGCAGCGGCAGCGTCTCCAGGAAGAGTCCGGTGATCCGTTCGGCGCCGGCCTCCTCCGGCCGTCCGCCGGTGACCAGGCCGGTGGTGATGTCCTGCGTGTCGGAGAACAGCCGCAGGGTCAGACAGTGCGCCGCGAGCAACAGGGATTTGACCGGCAGATCGTGGGTGCGCGCCAACCGGCGCACCTGGGTGCCGAGGCCGTCCGGCAGTTCCACCCGGTGGACGATGAGTCCCTCGTCGCCCGCGGGTGCGTACGGCCGGAATCCGTCGAGCTGGACCAGTTCGGCGCCGGCGAGCAGCCGTTGCCAGTAGCCCTTGGTGACGTCGGAGGCGAGGGCCCGCCGTTCCTCTCGTACGTAGAGGGCGGGGGACGGCAGCTGTCCGGACGGGACGGCGGCGACGGGCTGCCCGGCGTTGTGGAGGAAGTCCTGGAGCAGTTCGCGGACGAGGGTGGCCACGCTCCAGCCGTCCAGGATCGCGTGGTGGAAGCTGAACACCAGCTCCACGGAGGCGTTCAGGACGTGCGCGCGGAACAGGTAGAGCGGTGGGCGGTCCAGCCGGTACGCGTGGTACCGCCGCTCCTCGACATGCCGGGCTACCTCGGCCTGCGCCTCCTCGTCACGGAGACCGCGGAGGTCCGCGATCTCCAGTCCACCGTCGGCCTCGCGGTGGACGAGTTGCAGGGGTTCGGAGTATCCGCCCAGATCGAATGCCGAGCGCAGCACCGGGTGGCGCCGGACCAGGCGGTCGAAGGCGCGGCGCAGCGCGTCCTCGTCCCAGACCGTCTTGAGGGAGTAGCGGAAGACATCGTGGTAGACGGCCGTCCGCTCATGCTCCCGGCTGTGGTAGAGGAGACCGAGGTGAAGCCGCGTCGCCGGGTAGGCGTCCGCCAGGCCGGTCAGCCGCGCGCGGTCGACTCCGGATACCAGCGCGAACGGCTCCAGTGGAGCGTCCTGCCCGTCCGGCGACGAGGTGGTCGCGACCTCGGCGAGTGCCGCCACGGTGGGATGCCGGACCATGTCGGCCAGGGTGAAGTGCACGCCGGCGCGCCGTGCCTCCGCCTGGATGCGGAGCATCAGGATCGAATCCCCGCCCAGGGAGTAGTAGTCCTGGTCGACACCGATCCCGTCGGTTTCGAGGACGGCCGACCAGGCCGCCGCGATCTTCGCCTCGATCTCGTTGGCCGGCGCCGCGCCCTTGGCGTCCGCCTCTACGGCGGGAGCGGGCAGCCGCCGCCGGTCGGCCTTGCCGTTCGCGGTGAGCGGGATGTGGTCGAGCCGTACGAAGAACGCCGGGATCATGAACTCCGGCAATGTCTCCAGGAGCCGGTCCCGAAGATCCGCACTCCGCACTTCCTCGTCCGCTACGTAGTAGCCCACCAGGTGGACGCCGCGGGCCGAGGTGCTCCGGTCCACGACGATCGCGTCCCGGACGCCCGGGAAGGCCGCCAGCCGGTCGCGCACCTCACCGAGCTCCACCCGGTTTCCACGGATTTTGACCTGGTCGTCCAGGCGTCCCAGGTATTCGAGGGTGCCGTCCGCGAGCCATCGCGCCCGGTCACCGGTCCGGTACATCCTCCCCCGGCCTTCGGCCGGGGGGACCCCCATGCCGGGGGTGAACGGGTCCGTCACGAACGCCGCCGAGTCCAGCTCGGGCCGGTCCAGGTAGCCGCGTGCCACGCCCACACCTGCGATGCACAGCTCACCGGCCACCCCGGCGGGTTGCAGGTCGCCGTGTGCCCCGACCACGTAGAGCCGGATGTTGTCGATCGGCCGCCCGATCGGAACCCGTCGGACTTCTCCGGCCGCGTCGCCCGGGCAGTCGTAGTGGGTGACGTCGACCGTGGCCTCGGTCGGGCCGTAGAGGTTGACCAGCCGCGGCGTGGTGGCACCGGCCGCGGTGAAAGCCCGGTTGAACCGGTTCACCTGAGCAGGCGTCAGCGCCTCACCGCTGCAGAACACCAGGCGCAGGGAAGCGATGTCCTCGACAAGTGCCGGAGTCGCTTCGAGCAGGTCCAGGAAGGGACCGAGCATCGAGGGCACGAAGTGCGCCACGCTCACCCGGTGCGCCTTGACCGTCCCGAGGATGACCTTGGGGTCCCGCTCGCCTTGGGGCGGGAGCAGCGCGAGTCCGGCGCCGGTGATCGCCCACCAGAACAGTTCCCACACCGAGACGTCGAAGGTCGCCGGTGTCTTCTGGAGCAGGACGTCCTCGGCACCGACCGGGTAGCCGCGCTGCATCCACTCCAGGCGGTTCACCACGGAACGGTGCTCGACCTGTACGCCCTTGGGCTGCCCGGTGGACCCCGAGGTGTAGATGACATAGGCCAGGTCACGCGGACCGCCGAAGGGGCCGGGCGGCGCGGACGCGGCACACGGGGCGGCCTCAAGCTTCCGTACAGGAACCGCGTCACCCACCAGGGCACCGGACACGGTACTGCCCAGCAGTACGGCCTTCGCCCCGCTGTCGGCGAGCAGGAACCTGACCCGTTCCGCGGGATGGCTCGGGTCGACCGGTACGTAGGCGCCGCCTGCCTTGAGCACGCCCAGGACGGCCGCGACCAGTTGCGGGCTGCGCTCGGCCGCCACGGCCACCCGGTCGCCGACCTTCACGCCGTCGCCGCGCAACCGGTGCGCGATGTGGTTCGACCACGCGTCCAGCTGGGCGAAGGTGAGCGACTGGGCGGGATCGTCCGTGACGACGGCCAACCGGTCGGGGGTCCTGGCCGCCTGCCGCTCGAAGAGCGCGTGGACCGTGGTGTCGTCGGAGTAGTCGGTCACCGGACCGCTGCCCGCCGCGATCAGGGCGGCGCGCTCGGCGTCGCTGATCATCGGCACCTCGGTCAGCGGGCGGTCCGGCCGGGCGAGGGCGCCCTTGAGGATCGTCTCGATGTGCGTGGCCACCGACTCGATGGGGAAGTCAGCGTCGAAGACGTCGAGGGCGTAGTCCATGTCGACCAGGACGTCGCTGACGTCGTCCAGTTCGTTGACGACGACCGCCAGGACGTCGTCGTCGTGGGCGCGGGCCTGCACGACGGTTTCGTACGCCACCCCCTGCACGTCGAGCGGGCTGGGCCAGCGCAGGTAGGCGATGGTGGTGTCGAACAGCCGCTTGGGGCCGCTCTCCTGAAGCGGTACCGAGCGCAGCAGATCGCCGAGGGAGAACCGTTCGTGTGGTTTGAGCGCCTTGGTCGCGGCCTGCACCCCGGCGACCAGCTCGCTCATCGTGCGGTCTCCGGAAGGGGTCACCCGCAGCGGCAGGGTGTTGGCGAAATGACCGACGGTCTCCTTCTGGCCGTCGGTGGGCCGGTTCAGCAGCGGGACGCCCAGTACGACCTCGTCGCTGCCGTGGACCCGGGAGAGATAGACGGAGAAGGCGCTGGCGACGAACGCGAAGGCCGAATGGCCGCGTTCGCGTATGCCGTCGATGACGCCGCGCTCGATCAGGAAGCTGTGGCGGGCGCTTCGCCGGGAGCCGGCCGGGGCGGTGCGGCGGAAGAACGCCGGGGTGACGCCCTCCAACTGCTGCTGGAAGAACGCACGGTCCCGCTCGTGATCGTCCGAACCCTGGTAGCGGCGCTCGTCGTCGACGGAGTCGAGGTACGACGGCGCGGGCCGGTCGCGGAACCGCCCGGTCCGCCGCACCTGGTCGTATTCGGCGCGGACCTGGGACATGAACAGGTTCAAGCCCCAGCCATCGGCGATGATGTGATGCACCTTGACGTATGTGTGAACGACGTCCTCGCGCTCCTTGAGGACCGCGATCATGAACAGCCGGGAGCGCTCGACCTCGAACGGGACGTCGAACGCGTCTTTGATCCACTTTTCACAGGCCGTGCGTGGCTCGGCAGCCCCGGAGAGGTCGACCGTCGGGATGTCGAACGCCTCGTGCTCGGCCCACTGGCTCGGGGTACCGTCCTCCGGGTCGATCCGGAGCTGGAACGCGTCGTTGCGGTCGGCCGCGCGGCGCAGGCACTCCTTGAGCAGGTCGACGTCGACCTCACCGGTGAACCGGTCGGTGATGAAGCAGTTGAACTGCGGGAGGTCCGGGTAAAGAGAGTTCGCTGCCCAGATGTCCTGCTGATAGGCCGTAAGAGACTTGCGCCCCCGTAGATTCACGGTCGCTCCATTTTCCTCGGCTGTTGCCTGTGCTGCATGAGCTGTGCGAGTGCCTCAGCGGGTATTCTCCGCGGCGGTCGTGCAGCTGTGCTGCCGTGCCGCCAGGAATCCCCGGCCACCTCGGAGGTGAGATGGCATGCTTCGTTTCCCGCGCCCTTCGGAGACCAAGGGTCAGGCACTCAAGGAATTCCAGTGCGGTGAAATAGCAGAACTGGGATGGCACTCCTGCTCCAGGTTCCCCTGACAGCGCCCAAGGCGTGCTCGCATGACTTCCCCCGTTCGTCAAAACCCGATACCTACAGGCACACTGACGCGCAATCTACAGAAGATTGCCGAGCGACATTACAGCATGATTCGACTGCCGTTTGAAGTCATAATTTTCGGCTCTTGGTCGAGACGGCACGTTGATTCATCACGAATTCAAGTGCGTCCACCCTATGGCGGTGACGCGGGCCCTGTGCTGCGCAATCACTTCCAGCACCGCGCTCAGGCATTCCCGCTCGACCGAGCCGGAATGGGGCCGCACCGCATTCGCTCCGCGTCGATCTCCTCCGGCGAGGCGGATCACCCGCGCCTGCGTCCCGACTGGTCCGCGGTGCCCTTGGTTCCGCCGGTGACCGCAGCCGGCCTGTCAGCTGATCTCATTCGAGCCCCCGTTGTATCTGCGATGCCTCCGAAGAAGCGAAGCGAGCAGAGCGTGCCCCGGTTCCGGCGCGGACGGGCTCGTCGGCGCATCCGACGCACGAGCCCGGGCGAGTCCCGGGCCGAGCCGGTCCGAGCGGTATGCCTCCGGTCAACTCCCCTTTCGGATGAGCTGGTTCAGCTCAGACGGCCTCGGGCTTGCGGGCGCGAAGGATGACGTCGAACCGTCCAGGGTACTGACGGTCGATCGTCTCGAAACCCGCTTCGGTGTACCACTGCTCGAACTCCCGCGCCGTGTAGATGCGGCCCTCGGGCGATGCGACCGTTTGGACGTACGCCGCCATGAACGCGGCGTGGGCGGGGCCCGTCTCGTCGTCGTCCTGGGCACAGGCGACGATCACCATGTGGCCGCCCGGCTCCAACGCGCGGTAGGTCTTCGCGAAAAGGTCCTGGACCTGCTCCGGGGACCAGATTTCGAGGAACCGGGAGTACAGGACGCAGTCGTGGGACGACGTGGGGAACTCTTCCTGCATGATGTCGGTTCCGATCGCGCTGACCCGTTCGGACAGGCCGGCCTCGGCGATCCGGTCGTTCGCCATCTTCGCCACGTTGGGCAGTTCGAGGATGGTCGCCTGAAGATGCGGCCATCGTTCGGCGAAGCTGATGGCGTTGGTTCCGGTCCCCCCTCCGACGTCCAGTACGCGGTGGTACGACGAGAAGTCAACGGCGTTGACGAGGTCCTCGACCACCGAACGACTCTGGTGTTCCATCATCGCGGTGAAGACCTTTTCGAGGTCCTTGTCCTCGGCGAGGAGCTCGTAGAGCGTCGTCGCCGACGATCCCGCGAGCAACTCCCGTCCCATTCCCAGGTTCTCGTTCTGCACCAGCGACTCGTAGAGCCAGCCGACCGGCCGGTAGAGCATCTGATGGGTGTAGCGGACGATGACCGGCATGAAGGCGTCCTGGTCACCAGCCAGGAGGTCGGTCGCGGCGGTGTTGTGGTAGCCGTCGCCCTCCTTGCGGACCAGTTCGTACGCGCAACACCCCAGCAGCAGCACGTGTCCCGCGCGCTCTTCCAGCCCCAACGCGTCGGTGATTTCCTCAAGCGTGCTGCCTGGCCGGTCCTTGAGCAGGGTGAACAGATCCAGCCGTTGAGCGGCATGCATGAACGGGAATCGGAAGCTGGTGTAGACCAGCTTCCAGAGCTCGTCCAACGCGGTCGCCGACGGTTCAGTCATGGTGTTTCCCTTCACGAAATCGCAGGCCTCGGGCGGGCGTCCTCGGTCGAGTCGTGGTGCGGTCCGACATCGTCCGGGTCAGCGGTTCGGCGGCGGCTCGAAGTGGGCGGCAGAAACAGCGGCTACGGATCGCCGTCCGTGGCCGGCCCGCTCACTGCACCGTCCTGGATACGGGATGCGTCTTGTTCGTCACCCGGCGGGCGCGCGCACGGCGTTGGGCTTCCTCGATGCGCAGCGCGGCGACGACATCGCCGGCCTCGGAGAGATGCCGGGCCGGCACGGCGGCCTCCTCCGTGGCGAGCCCTGCCCCTCGGCCCATCGACGCGCGCGTCGGGCGGGCAGTATCGCCTCTCCCCCGTCTTCTGAATCGTCAGCACCTCCCCCGCAAGATGCAACACCAGGCTCAGAGTTCACACAAGACCTCTCAAGTCACCGCCCTCCCAACGGTGGCGCGAATCGTGCGGCGCTCTCTTCCGGATACCGGCGCGAGACGCGCCGGGGCGCCGAAACCGTTCCGCCACCCGTTCGATCACGCGGCTGAAAATCCTCCATCCTTTAAATGGCCGAAAAATGGACCATCCGCCTGAAGTAGGACGGTGCACCGAAACGGTGCTTGTGGGGCGGGGGTTCGGGGGACGCGACAAAACCGGATGGACGATGACCACCCGGCATCCGCTTCCGCCCGCGCCGGTGTCGTTGAAGGAGTACGCCCAGGAGCAGTGCAGGAGCAACCGGCTGTTCACGAGCGCCTATTCGTCGGCGCGTACCAACAGGCCTGCCTCGGCTGGGGAGGTCGGATAGAGAGACGAATAATGACACCACGTCACCATTTACACGCGAACGAGTCATTCCCGCCCCATTCGAGCGAACGATCCGCCGACAACGCACCCTGAAAGCCCCGGCCTGCGGACATTCGGGGGGACGCAAAGCGCCGGGGGCCTGACTGAAATGCGTCGCCGCATGTCCGAGACTGCCATGCTGCGCGTCGATTGCTCGCCACCGCGGCGCAACGCCGGTCGCCGCGCCGGGCGTTGAGCCGCGCATCCGCTCTCAGCGAACGACAGACGGAGTCACGTTCCGTGGCGTGTGAACGTGTTAGCTTCAAACGAGACTGGGGAGGCGAGTACCGACCATCGCTCACCCGAAGCAGTTCCCCGGAGTGCCGGGGGCTCGGTCAAGAACAGGGGAAGACATGAGTGACGCGAAGTTCCACCACGCGGCAGCGTCGATGGCACCGTCTGCCTACAGCCCCAACGGTGAAGTCGCGTTCGGTGACCAGATCTACAACCGCCTGCTCGGTGACCGCATCATTTTCCTGGGCAAGGAAGTCGACGACGAAATCGCGAACCAGATCACGGCCCAGATGCTCACGCTGGCCGCCGATCCGGACCGGGACATCTACCTTTACATCAACTCCCCCGGCGGTTCGGTGATGGCCGGACTGGCGGTCTACGACACCATGCAGTACATCCGCAATGATGTCGTCACCATTGCCATGGGATTCTGCGCGTCCATGGGGCAGTTCCTGCTCACGGCCGGCACGCCAGGGAAGCGGTTCGCGCTGCCGCACACCAGGATCCTCATGCACCAGCCCTCGGCCGGACTCGCGGGCTCCGCCACCGACATCCGGATCTACGCCGAGCAGCTGCGGGAAACGAAGCGGGAAATGGCCGAGTTGATCGCCCGTCACTCGGGGCAGACTCCCGAGCGCATCACCCAGGACTCGGACCGGGACCGCTGGTTCACGCCCGCCGAGGCCAAGGAGTACGGCCTCATCGACCACATCATGACCAACGCCACAGGTACGCCGGGTGCCAGCACTTCCCCGGGCGGTTCTGCCGGTTGAATATGTGGTAGAACCACGACGCCCACTCGTATGGAGGTGTCGCGTTCAGCAGGGCCAGGTATCCGACCTGGAAATCCAGGCGGCGGAGATCGAACAGCTGCACCGACTCATGGAGAAGGTGTTGGCGGACCCCCCTCAGCAGACCCTGGAGCAGGTTTCTGCCGACGTGGAACGGGACACGATCTTCACTGCCCAGGGGGCCAAGGAGCACGGACTGATCGATCACGTAGTTGCGCCTCGGTCGGTCCCCGGAGCTTCTTGATCCTCGTACGCTGCCTTGTGGCACTCCGGCGAGAGGGGTCGGGACACCACATCCCGGCCCCTCGTCCGTGCTCGGACTCTCCCGACCTCGGGGAGCATCGCGCGGCAGGACCTCGTCGGCCTCTCGGCTCGGCTCCGCCGCCCGGCTGACTCGGCGCGGCACGACCGGACCGCGGCCACGCCGCTATACGAGATCACCGGCAACGATCGCTACAGTCCAGTCCCATGACGGTGGTTACCACGCGCACGGTCGAATACCCGGCCGACGGCCTCACGATAAGCGGGCATCTCGCGCTCCCCGCCGGTGTCGGCCGCCGGCCCGCGGTCCTGATCGGCCCGGAGGGGGCGGGGTTGAACGATTTCCAGCGCCGCCGGGCCGACGCCCTGGCTGAACTGGGGTACGTGGCGCTGGCCTTCGACATCAACGGAGGGCGCTGGTTCACCGATCCCGCGGAGATGCTGGCGCATACGACCCCCTTGCTCGCCGCCCCGGACCGGATGCGGGACATCGGCCACGCGGCGCTCGACGTGTTGCGCGCGGAGCCGAGAACGGACCCCGACCGGATCGCCGCCGTCGGTTACGGCACCGGGGGCGCCATCGGGCTGGAACTCGGCCGCGACGGTGTCGACCTGCGCGCCATCGGAACGGTCAACGCACTGACCACGGGCCGGCCCGGCGAGGCGGCACGCATCCGCTGCCCGGTGTGGGCGGGGGTCGGATCCGAAGATCCCATCATGCCGCCCGCGCAATGGGCGGCGTTCACTGCCGAAATGCAGGACGCGGGCGTGGACTGGCGTCTCGTGGTCTACGGCGGCGCCTTGCACGCCTTCCACCACCCGCCGGTCGAGCATGCCGTGCGCCCCGGCGTCGGCTACCACCCGCAGCATGCGCAGCGAGCCTGGCGCGACGTCGTCAGCCTCCTCGCCGAGTGCCTGCCCATGACGGAGTGATCTGGTCGGCAACCGCGCAGGTACCGGACCGCAGGCCGGTTGCGGCCTCCGGGGTAGTGGTGGAGAACTTCTCCCTCTCCCCATCTTTGGAGACCTGCCTGAGCGTTTGCTCCTGTGTTCCGCCAGGGCCCTCTTTATGAGCAGACGTAGCCGTTCGACCTCCCTGTCCGGGGCGGAAACATGGTCCACCTGCCCGCCGCTTTCTCCAATGGAAGGATTTCAGCCTTGTTGCCGAACGCGTTTCCGGTCGCGTTCAGCGATCAGGCGGCCAGAGGTGAAGGAATGCGGAGGAGAACACCGCACGATTCACGCCACCGATGAGGGGGGCGGTGGCCTCAAAAGGCTTGTGTGGCCCCCGGGAGTGATGTTGCCTCGTGCAAGGGGAGGTTCTGACGATGCAGGAGATGGCGGAGAGGAAACGTCGCTCACCCGATGCCGGCGACGCCGGGCCGTGACTGGCGCTTGCCAGGAGGACGCCACGGAGGCGGCCCACACCTCGCCGGGCTCGACAAGATCGCCGCTGCGCCGCGTGCCTGCGAAGATGAACGCCGCCCGCTGAACGCGGAACAGGGACGTACTCCACGTCCGAGACGGAGCGAGGCGAGACCCGACTATGGGCGGTGATCCGCTGCTCCTGCTCCCATCGGCCGCCCCGAGCACCCATCGATCGCCAGAACGCCGGCCGATGCCGGACTCCACGACGAATCAGCCGCAGGTGCACACCCGAGGCCCGCGAGGGGGCACCATGGCCGAACCATCTGCAGTCGCCATGGACGGGCTAGCGAACTCCCCCTTCCCGAAATTCCGAATCGACCCGGAGTACGGAACTCCGTGCCAATGGGCCGAGCACGAGGCGTTCGACGTCCCCTTCGAGGTGGACCGCCGCCGACTGTTCGAGGTCGCGGTCCCCGATAACGCGAGGGCATCGTCCATGCCCAGGACAAGGTGCATCACATCGTCGCCGACACCTGGGGGCTGAATCTGTTCATGCCACAGGTCCGCGCCGAGTACGACCAGGCGCGGTGGACCGCGCAGTTCGGCGACCGCCCCGCGCCTTCGTATCCGGACTTCATCGAACGGGCGTTGGGGCCGGTGAGCTGACCGCGGCCGCTTGCACGATCCCGCCTCCGCTCCGGCGCGGCGCGGGTCGAGTCGTCCGGTGCGTCCACGTTCCGGTCGAGCAGATCCGCGACGGGATCGACTCCTGGAACACGAAGCCCCGACCGCGCCCCCCCCCCCGTGATTTCTTCGGGTTCTCGACCGACTCACGCTAAGAAAGCAGAGGGTGTTGCAGATGATCGCCGTGCGTGGCACATCCGTGGGGATACCCACACCTGACGGCACTGCCGACGCCTACCTGGTTCGCCCCGATGACACCGGCACTCACCCGGCGGTGCTGTTCTACATGGATGCTTTGGGGCTGCGTCCGCACCTCAGGAAGATGGCCGACCGGCTCGCCTCGGCCGACTACACCGTCCTGCTTCCCCACGTCTTCTACCGGCACGGGCCGGCACCGGTGTTCGACCTGCCCGAATTCATCGACCCGACGCAGCGCCCGGAGAACTTCCAGCAGATCATGCTCGTCGCGCAGTCGCTCACAACCGAGCTGGCGATGCGCGACGCCGATGCCTACTTGCGCTGGCTGGCCGGCTCCCCCACGGTCACGGACGCGCCGGTGGGCATCACGGGCTACTGCATGGGCGCCGGCCTGACCCTGCACACCGCGGCCTGTTATCCGAACCGGGTCGCCGCGGCGGCCGGCTTCCACGGTGCGTACCTGGCCACCACCGCGTCCGACAGCCCGCACCTTCTCGCCCACCGCATCGAAGCCGAGCTGTACTTCGCTCACGCCGACCAGGATCAGACGCTGCCGCCCGAACAGATCGAACGCCTCGAAAAGGCCCTCACCGAGGCCGGCGTACGGCACGTCTGCGAGGTCTACACCGGCGCTCACCACGGCTACACACAAGCCGACACCGCGGCCTATGACCCGGATGCCGCCGCACGGCACTGGGTCGGCACTGCTGGACCTCTTCGGCCGCACGCTCGGACCCGTAGTCGCGCGAGGTGACGTGGGTGAATCCCAGCGCCACCTCGCGCGCCGAAGCACCGCCGTCGGCGGTATGGCCGTTCCGCCCCGGTCAAGCGCTCGGGATCACGCCCCGTCGCGCGGAGGCGGCCCGGCGAAGCGGAGCACCGAGTCGACGGTGCGGCGCAAGGAGCGGACGGCTGGGGACGGTGCGTAGGAGAGCCGGAACAGCATGAGTTCGGACTCGTCCGGCTTGGCAGGGACAACGGCGGTGAACCTGGTGCGCAGGGCGCGCACGGTGTCGGTCTCGGCGGCATCGAGCCCGGCGTCGTTGCCGCGTTCTGCGCGGGCGAACAGGTAGAGCAGTGAGGTGTGCGGCTGCAGCCCCAGGCCGAGGGAGGTGGCGGTGAGCCAGAGCCGTTGCAACGCACGGCCGCCGTCGACGAAGGCCTGGGGGCCCGTGCCCGGTATGGTCAGGCAGCCGATGGCCGAGGAGGCGGCTATGGCCTTGACGGCGCCCTCCTCGAAAGCTTCACCACCGCCGATCCGGCGGATGAAGGCCAGGTGGGACCAGTGCCGGGCCAGCCGGACGCCCGCGAGGTCGACGTCGTCGAGCCCGAGTGTGGCGATGTCGATGCCGTCTCGCGTGCGCCGCGTATCCTCGGAGTCCCAGCGCAGTTCGTTCATCATCTCCCGGTGCAGTTGCGAGGAGAGCATTCGCAGCCGGTCGCCTGCGCCCAGGATGCGGCCCATCGCGTCCAACTGGTCGCGGTCGGTGACAAGGTGGAGCCGGGCGCCGCTCTCGGCGGCGCAGTCCGTCAGTGCGGCGGCGTGTGCCTCGTCGAGCGGGCGGGCTGGGCCGGGGTTGCGGTTGGTGGTGCGGTGCTCGACCCAGTCGAACAGGGCCGGGCGCGGGGCGTGCGCCGCCCTGGAGAAGGTGAGCCGGCAGACCAGGTCGGAGTCGGCCGGGGCGGGGAAGGTCTGCGCATCGCAGGCCCAGCCCGAAGCCTGGGCCGCGAGGTGGATGTTCTCCACCGCCGCGCCGATGGCCAGATGGGTGGCGCACCTTTCGAAGTCGAGCAGGGTTTCCGGCTGGGCGGGGTCGATGCGGCAGTCCACTGCCTCGCCACGGGCGACGAATTGCCAGGGCTGGCTGTTGCCGCCGGACGGCGCCTGGATCCCGTGGGCGACCAGGCGGCGGATCCCTTCCTCGCCCAGGGTGGCGCTGCCGGCATCGGGCAGGAGAAGAGGAGCCGGGGTCTCCTTCGGGGTGGGGTCGGGCGTGGGAGCCGTCACGAGGGTCTGGGAACCATCGCGGATCAGCTCGTCCAGATCGACGAAGTACCGTCCTGACGCGGTGAACCGGCCGAGGAGGAGGCGGCGCGCGGTATCGGTGACCAGGGCGGCGCCCAGGGCGACTCCCGAGGCGAGCTGGGGCCATGAGGAGATGGTCTTGCCTACCTCGACGAGCGAGGGTACGAGGCGCTCGGAGAGCTCGTCCTCGCCCAGGATGCGCAGGAGGTACGGGAGCTTCTCGCGGGTCGACATCGCTTTGAAGCCGGCGGCCGCGACTCCGTTCAGCAGGCCGTGCAGTAGAGGACGGTCCGGTTCGCGATCGAACCGCTCCACGTCCAGCATGCCGCGCTCGTTGGCCTCCATCAGGACGGGGATGCCGAGCGCACGGGCGCGTTCGCGGGCGTGCACCTTGAGGTACATGTCGTCGCACTCCTCGACGAGGAGGTCGGTGCGGCCGCTGCCGACGAGGAAGGTGTCGGTGTTCTCCTCGGTCAGCCCCTCCGGCCAGACGGCGATGTCGAGGTAAGGGTCGATCTCGTACATCTGCCGTGCGGCGATGACCACTTTGGGCAGGCCGATCTCGGCGGGCGAAGCGCGGAGCCGGTTGATGTTCGAGAGGGAGAGGCGGTCGAAGTCGGCGAGCCGGAAGCGGTTGCCCACGCCTTCCTGGGCGAGGGTGACCGCACTCGCGGCACCCACGGAGAGGCCGATCACCGCCACGGTCTTCCGCGCCAGGAGGCTCTGCTCCTCCGCCGTGATCTTGTAGCGGTTGCGGGACTGGCGGAGCTCACGGTACTCGGCCGGCGGCAGGACGTGGACGAGCTGCCGCGACCAGGGGTACCACACCCAGGTGCCGTACTCCGCCGGGCGTCCGCCGTCGAGGTGGTCGGCGACGGCCGTAGCCAACTCGTCGGAGTCCGGCCGCCAACCGGGCCGCCGAGTGGTGAGGAGCTCTGCCACCTGCTCGGCGAGCGTGTCGTGCGCGGAGACGACGGCGCCGCGTTCGAGGAGCTCCATCAGGGCAAGACGTTGCTCGGGGTCGGCCGGTGCGTACAGCTCTGGACGCCATGGGGCCGCGCCGCCGGCAGGCTGGGCGAGGGCGTCGAGATGTGCTTCGAGGTTCATCGCGTGCCTAACGTGAGGTGCTCAGCGTGCGGTTGTCTGCAGCGGCCGGGGCGGTGAAGAGCCCGAGGCCGAGCCGCTCGGCGGCGGCGCGGGCGACGTCGGTGGGTATGCAGGCGGCCCGGTCCAAGGCGCGGTCCAGCAGCGTCGTCGCTTCCGTCAGCCGCTCCTCGCGATGGCGGATGGCCTCGGCCCGGTTGATGGAGTAGTACCCCGTGACGCCCGGAAACGGCCGGTCGGGCAGTGGGTGGTCACGCCTGAAACGGAGACCGCACCGTTCGTAGAACCTGATGCGTTCGGGGGGACAGCTGCCACAGATCACGGTTGCCCCCAGTCGCTGGGCCGCCACGACGGCGGTGACGCACAGCAGGGCGCCGAGGTGGCGGCCCTTCCAGTCGCTCTCCACCCAGAGGCCGCAGATCTCCGCCGCCGACTCCCCGGAGGCCAGCTCGTCCGCCAGGGCCTGGTTGAACTCCTGGCTCTTGAGGTGAATCTCGGACGGCAGAAGGCCCTCTATTTTTCGGTGGATGCGGATTCCGCCGACCAGTCTTTCGCCCTCGCCGCTTCCCGGTTCATCGAATGCAGCGAGATATTTCAACGGGTCGCGCGTGGTGCGCGGGTCCGTGCTTCCGTATTTCGTCAACGTCTCGTAGCCGGGCCGGGAGTAGGCGCGCTGCTGCGCGTCGAGGTAGCCGTGATAAGCGGGGTCGTCGATCCGGGCGTCGAGCAGTCGAATGTGCATCGGTGGAACCTCGCAGTGTCGGTCTGGTCCAAAGCGCGGCGGCGCACGACGCATAAAGCTACGGGGATCCACGGACCAACCATACGCGTTTCGGCCATTTATGGCCGCTCACGCCGCTTGGTAGGCACGTTCCGAAAAAGGGGCGGTCTTTGGGTTTTTCCGTCAGGTGACGAATCCAGAAATTTCACATCGAGTATCGAGAAGCAAGCGCTCAGGATGTGGCGCAGATCGAGTACTACACAATCTCTTCACCACGAACGTGGTTTACGAAATCACATCCGCCTTTCCGGGAGGCTGTCTCGATGTCTGCTGCATACGAGTGCGTCCTGTGCCACGGGGCGGGTGATCACGGCCACTACACTGTACCCCGATTCGTGTCAAATGATTTAGCGTTCGCGTTATCCGATCGGCTTCAGTCAGGACGACCGCGCGCAGAACCCGCACGGCGGCGTTTCAGGCTCCTACATGTCCCCGATGGCGGCCCCGGCCCTCAGCAAGACGCAGCGTGACCTCGGCATGCCGGGTTTCCGATGTGTCCATACGGAACAACTTCAAGCCGCCTCGTCATCTCATCGGGAATCGACAGCGTCGGGAAAACAGAGAGGTGCTTTTACGGCGGGCATCGAGTCATGTGAAGAACGTGTACTGGAGACCAGATCGATCGGGGCAGCGTCCCGACGCACGGAACGCGCGCCCGTGGTGCCCGCGCGATTCGTCGGCGTCCGGCATGCATCCAGCACGGTACGGACCGCTTGACACCGCAAACCCCGACGACCCTGCCACACCCGCGCAGCGGAGCGTCATTTCAGCGTCAAGAGTCGATGGCGCCACCCGTCACCCTGGTCCGTCCCGGGCGCAGCCGCATGCCACCCGACGCGTACCCGAGGAGGAGCCGCCATCGCGTCGCGCGGTGACGGTGCTGACCTCGCCTCCTCCGTGGCGCGACAGCGATCTCTCCAGGACGCATGGCAATACGGGGCACAAGGTCCGGACCATTCACGGCCCCGCCCCAGAGCACCGACGCCATCGCCACGGTCCAAGCAGGACGAAGAACCTGCTGACAGTCCGCACCCTCACCACAGCGATCGTGGGTGAGGGCGAGCCGGGTGACACCCTCGCCGTACGGCGCCAGCTCGAAGGTCACCCGGGAGCGGGGCTCGGCGGGGACGCGGGCTGTGTCCGCGTTGAGCGGGAAGATGTACGCCACCGAGCCGCGCCGGGGGTGCGCGGTGCCCGGGAAGTTGAAGGTGGACGGCAGTTCGGCGCCGATGTCCTGCCAGTTCCTGCCGCCGTCGTCGCTCCGGTAGCCCCAGTGGTTCTGGAGATAGAAGCGCTGCGGATCGTCCGCGTCCCGCGCGATCTTGCGCACGCTCTGCCCGTACTCCGGGTACGACTCCGCAGGAAACGCGCCTCGATGCCCTCGTTGGACGCTTGCCAGCCGGCGCCCGCGTCGTGCGTACGGTATGTGCCCGCCCGCCGAGTTGGCGAAGGTCAGCACGCTCGCATCCGCCTTCTCGCGGGCGGGCAGGATGGGTGTGCGGTCCGAGCCCGCCGCTGCTCGGCACCCACCGGGGGGGTGCGGGTGGTCCCACAGGCCGCGTACGAGCTCGCAGGTCTCGCCCCGTCCGCGGAACGGAACAGCGCGGCGAGCTCCGCCCCCGCATACCCCCCCAACCCCTCGGCGGGCGCTGGGATCAGCTGGCACACCCGCTTGAACGAGGCCCCGCTCTCCTCCGGAAAGCGCACGGTGGGCCGCTCGGGCTCCTGCCGGCTGGCGCCGAGATCGTCGCAGCGGAAGACGCTGGGCCCCAGTGCGCGCTGTCCCCGGAGGCGAGCAGCCGGGGCCCGCCCGGGTGCCGCGCGTGGACGGCCTCGGCGTACACGCGCCTGGTCGGGGAAGTGCGGCTCCTCGAACTCCCATGCCCCGTCGCGCCGGTGATCGAGGAAAAGCCGCTCCTGGTGCTCGCCGGGAGCAGGGTCGCGGTCATGACGATCGCCTCTCTCCTGTCCGATGCGTGACGCCTCTGTCACAGCACTGCGGACAGTGTGGACCCCGCCACTGACAGTCCCCGCTGACCTGCGCGAACGGCGTGCCGCGACCGCTCACCCGCCCGTCAGCCCGCCCGCGGCGGGCGTATCACCACCGCACCGGCAGGCTCCGCCTCCCCCGGATCAGCATCCCCGGGAGCCACTCCCCCGGCTCCCCGTCCGCCGTCAGGTCCGGACAGCGCTCCAGCAGCGTGCGCAGCGCCACCTCGCCCTCAAGGCGGGCGAGGGGGGCGCCCAGGCAGAAGTGGACCCCGTGTCCGAAGGAGAGATGGCTCCGGGCCTCGCGACGCCGTACGTCGAAGCGTTCCGGCTCGGGGAAGCGCGCCGGGTCGTGGTCCGCGCCGGCCATGGCGATCAGCACGATGGCACCGCGCGGCACCCGTACGCCGCCGATCTCGGTCTCCTCCAGGGCGATGCGCGGCGTGGTGGTCGGCACCGGCCCGTCGTAGCGCAGCGTCTCCTCCACCAACCCTGCCGCCAGCCCCGCCGGATCGGCCCGTACGGCCGCCAGCTGCTCGGGGTGCGCGAGGAGCGCGCGCACCGCGTTGCCGATCGTGTTGACCGTCGTCTCGTGCCCGGCGACGAGCAGCAGGAAGGCCAACGAGACCAGCTCTTCCTCGGTGAGCCGGTCGCCGCCCTCGTCGGCCGTGTGGACGAGGGCGCTGAGCAGGTCCTCCCCGGGGCTCTCGCGCTTGGCGGCGATGAGCCCTGTGAGATACGGCATGATCTGCTCGTACGCCTCCTTCTCCGCCTCGGGGCTGGTGGGCGCGAGGGTCTCGTTGGACCAGGCGTGGAAGGAGGCGCGGTCCAGGCCGGGGACGCCGAGCAGTTCGGCGATGACGATCATGGGGAGCGGAGAGGCGAACGCCTCGATGAGGTCGGCGCGACGCGCTCCGTCCGCCGTCATGCGGTCCAGCAGCTCGTCGGTGATCTCCTGGACGCGCCCCCGCATCCCCTCGACCCGCCGGGCCGTGAACTCCCCCGCCACCAGCTTCCGCAGCCGGGTGTGGTGGGGCGGGTCGCTCATCAGCATGTTGGAGTTGCCGAGCATGTTCAGGGCGTACGGCGGGGTCCAGCCGGGCTGCCGCCACTCGCGCTGCCAGTCCCGGCTGAGCTGCGGGGCGGTGAAGGCTTCGCGCGCGGCCTCGTACCCGACCACGAGCCACACCAGCCCCCTGTCGGGCGTCACTACCTGGTGCACCGGACCGCGCTCGCGCAGCCGCGCGAAGGCCGTGTACGGGTCGGCGACGAAGTCGGGGCTGAGCGAGGCGAGTATCTCGATCCCGTCGGGGCTGTCGGACGAGTCGGTTCTGTCGGGTATCGCGGGATCGGCGGCGGATATCTCGGTCTCGGTCACGACGGAATTCCCTTCCCTCAGGCCCGCGTTACCGGCCCCCCGCCGATCACTCCGAGCACGGCCGTTGACTCTAATCCCGCACGCCCCACCCGCACAACTACTCACTCCCCTTACTGGTACTGCAGTCAGGAACCGTTGTATGAGCTGGTCCTGACGAGCAACGCGGTTGCCGGGATGGGGCGTTGATCGTGGATGACACCGGCACCAAGGGTGAGCCGGCCCGGGCGGTGATTCTTCGAAACCCGGCCTCGCCCCTGCCCGTAGCTTGGGTGACCGGCGACTGTGCCTACGGGTGGATGCGCCGCATCCTGGAGCAGGCCGATGATTTCTGACCGGAGTACCAGCGCACCAGCCTCCTGAGCTTCGTCTAGCGCGCCAGCCTGTCGGTGCGCCTGTTCGAAGGGGCGCTCTTCCGCGGGGTCTCGGGGCCTTCCGGTACGTCCGGCTCGGGGCGTTCCGTGCGCAGGACGCGGTTGACGCGGGCCGTGTCCAGGACGCCTTCCCAGCGGGCGACGACGAGGGTGGCGACGGTGTTGCCGGCGAGGTTGGTCAGCGCGCGGCACTCGGACATGAACTTGTCGATACCGAAGATGAGCATGATCCCGGCGGCGGGGACGGTGCCGACCGTGGACAGGGTGGCGGCCAGTGCGATGAAGCCCGCGCCGGTGATGCCGCCGGACCCCTTCGAGGTGAGGAGCATGACGGCGAGCAGCCCGAGTTGCCCGCCGATGCCGAGGGGGGTGTCGGTGGCCTGGGCGATGTAGACGGCGGCCAGGGAGAGGTAGATCGAGCTGCCGTCGAGGTTGAAGGAGTAGCCCGTCGGTACGGTCAGGCCGACGATGTCGCGGCGGACGCCGAGTCCTTCGAGCTTGCTCATGAGCCGGGGCAGGGCGCTCTCGGAGGACGACGTGCCCAGGACGAGCAGGAACTCTTCGCGCAGGTGGCGCAGCAGCCGGAAGATGTTGACGCCGAGGAGCGCGGTGACGCCGCCGAGGATCACGACGACGAAGAACAGGGATGTGCCGTAGAAGAGGCCGACGAGCTGTCCGAGGCTGGTGAGGGTGGCGACGCCGTACTTGCCGATGGTGTACGCCATCGCGCCGAACGCGCCGACGGGCGCGGCCAGCATGACGTAGTGCAGGATCTTGAAGATTACGGCGCTCAGCCGGGTCACGCCGTCGACGATCGGCTCGCCGACGGGCCCCACGGTCTTGAGGGCGACGCCGAACAGCACCGAGAAGAAGATGACTTGGAGGATGTTGCCCTCGGCGAAGGCGCCGACGCTGCTGGTCGGCACGAGGTCGGTGAGGAAGCGCCACCAGCTCTGGTCCGCCCCCTCCTTGACGTACTGGGCGGCGTCCCCTTCCAGCCGCAGGTCTCCGGGGTGGGCGTGCACCCCGGCGCCGGGCTGGAAGACGTTGACGGCGAGCAGGCCCAGGAGCAGGGCGATCAGGGTGCCCGCCTGGAAGTAGGCGAGCGCCTTGAGGCCGACGCGGCCGACCCGGCCGAGGCTGTCGACGCTGCCGATGCCGGCCACGACGGTCAGGAAGACGATCGGCGTGATGAGCATCTTGATGGCGGCCACGAACGTGGTGCCCACCGGCTCCAGCGCGACGCCCGCGGCCGGCCACAGCCAGCCGGTGAGGATGCCGGAGACGATCGCGGTCAGCACCCAGAAGTAGAGCTGCCGGTACCAGGGCCTGGCGCGGAGCGGGGCCGGGGCCGGGGCGGCGGGCGCGGGTGGTGCCATGGCGTTTCTCCTCGTCGGGGGGAGGGGCACGGCCGGGCGGGGACTCCACGGCTGTTCGAGGCGGTGCGGGCGGCCGCTCAGAGGAGTTCGAGGAGCTTGCCCGCGAACTCCTCGGTGGTGGCGGTGCCGCCCAGATCGGGCGTGCGGACGTCCGACTTGGCGAGGACCGCCGCGATGGCACCGGTGACGTCCCTGGCCGCCGCACGGTGGCCGAGGTGGTCGAGCAGCATGGCGGCGGACCAGATCGCCCCCAGCGGATTGGCGATGCCGCGGCCCGCGATGTCCGGTGCCGAACCGTGCACCGGCTCGAACATCGAGGGGAAGTCGCGTTCCGGATTGAGGTTGGCGGCCGGTGCGATGCCGATCGAACCGGCCACGGCCGCCGCCAGGTCGCTGAGGATGTCCCCGAAGAGGTTGGAGGCGACCACCACGTCGAACCGGGCCGGGTCCAGCACGAACTTCGCCGCCAGCGCGTCGATGTGCTCCTGGTCCCAGACCACCCGCGGGTGCGCGGAGCCGCGTTCGGCGACCAGCTCGTCCCAGAACGGCATGGTGTGCACGATGCCGTTCGACTTGGTGGCCGAGGTGAGCCTGCCGCCGCGGGCCGCGGCCAGCCCGAAGGCGTAGTCCAGCACCCGCGTGACCCCCGCCCGGGTGAACACCGACTCCTGCACGGCCGCCTCTTCCGGGAAGCCGCGGTGCAGGCGCCCACCGATCTCGCTGTACTCGCCCTCGGCGTTCTCCCGTACGACGACGAAGTCGACCTCCCCTGCCACTGCGCCCCGCACCGGGCTGTCGAGCCCGTCGAAGACGCGGATCGGGCGCAGGTTGACGTACTGGCGGAAGCGGCGGCGGATCGGTATCAGCAGTCCCCACAGCGACACGTGGTCCGGCACGCCGGGGAAGCCGACCGCGCCGAGCAGGATGGCGTCCTTGTCGCGCAGCTGCTCCAGGCCGTCCGGGGGCATCATCGCGCCCTCGCGCAGATAGCGCTCGCAGGACCAGTCGTTGTACGAGGTGTACGAGAAGGCGAAGCCGTGGCGGCGGCCGACGGCGTCGAGGACCTGCCGCGCCGGGGGCAGCACTTCGGCGCCGATGCCGTCACCGGGGATCAGGGCGATGCGGTGGTTCGTCATGCGTTTGATTGCAGCAACGGGCCCGCGGGCCGGTCCAAGACGCAGTTGCGATCTGCCTTATAAGCAGGGCCTATCAGTGAGCGGCTCCTGCCCCGGGCAAGGCCGCCGCGAGGAAGGCCCGCGCGGCAGGGGACAGCCCGGTGCGGCGGCTCACCAGCCCGATGCTCAGCGTGGTCTTCGGCTCGATGTCCAGCGCACGGGCGCCGGCGCGCTCCGCCACCGCACGCCACGACTCCGTCACCACCGCCAGTCCCACCCCGGCCAGCACCAGGGGGAGAATGGCCACCCGGTGCTCGGTCTCGGCCGCGATCGTGAACGCGATGCCACGCTCGCGCAGTCCGTCGACGTACCCGCGCATCCCCGTGCCACGCTGCCCGACGATCAGCCGCTGCCCCGCCAGCTCCTCGCACGCCACGCTCCGCCGGCCGGCGAACGGGCCGTCAGCGGGCGTCACCAGCACGAAGCGCTGCTCCCCGGCGGGGTGGGAAGCCACCTCCCGGTCCGGCAGCGGCCCCGCCGTGGCCAGCAGCCCGAGCTCGGCGGTGCCCGTGCGGAGCATGTCGACCACGTCACGGGAGGTGAAGGCCGCCTTGATGGCCACCGAGACCCCCGGGTAGCGGCCGCTGAAAGCACGGATCATCGTGGTCAGCGGCTCCACCGCCTGCGACGGCATCGCCGCCACGTCCACCCGGCCCGTACGCAGTTCGTGCACGGCGGCGACACCGGCCCGCGCGGTCGCCAGACTGCGTACCGCGGCGCGAGCCGGCTCGATCAGCGCCCGGCCCGCCTCGGTGAGCACCGCCCGCCGCCCGATCCGGTGGAAGAGCTCGCTGCCCAGGTCGCGCTCCAGCGCCCGCACCGCCTGGGACAGCGACGGCTGGGAGACGTACAGGGCCGACGCGGCCCGGTTGAAGCCGTCGTGGTCGACGATCGCGAGGAAGTACTCCAGCTGCCGGATGTCCATCCGCCGATTCTCGCCCGGGGTCCGGACAACCCGTCCGGATCGTGTCGTGTGGATCAGCCTGGATCAGCCCGGAGACGGTGCCCTTCTTGAGGAATCCGGTGTCGTCCACGATCAGAACACCGTCCGCGGAGCCGAGCCGCTCGGCCACGTATTGCCCCAGGTCATCGCGGGGCTCATCGGGATCGCCCGCATCCGGCGCCGTACCTCGCCCCGGCCGAACCCGCCGCTCACCCGCAGGGACAGATCCGCCAGCTCGGCACTCCAACGTGCCGTGACGAAGTCCGCCATCGTCTCCCGAGCGTGCACGAAACGGCCCGCCGTTCCGCGCGGCTTCGGCCGCATCCGCCCTCGGCGGTCCGTCGGCTCGCCAGGCTCGAAACGGCGCCTCTGACCAGCGGCAATGGTGAAATCTCGCGGGAGTACTCAAGCCGCGCTCTTTTGGACATCAAGTCAGTATTTTGCCTACTATGCGGGACGTGGGGGCGCTCTGTTCGACGTCGCACACGATGTGGTCCGCCCTCGTCCCGCCACCGTCCGGTGCGCGAAGTACTAGCGAGGAAGCATCACGGTGACGGCCACCTCATCTCAGCCCGCCCTGCCGGTCATACCCGGCGCCTCCGCCGCCCGCGCTCTGCTGAGCCGCGGGGCCGGGTTCGTGCCGCCGGTCGTTGCCCTCGTCCTCGGCCTCTGGAAGGTCTGGGATCCCTCTCCATGGACCGACGAGATCGTCACCATGGACGTGGCGCGGCGGTCCTGGCCGCAGATGATGGAGCTGCTGGGGCGGGTCGATGCGGTCCACGGCCTGCACTACGTGCTGATGTGGCTGGTCGGGCAGGAGAACGGCGGGCTCTACTGGGGCGCGGCACGGGTGCCGTCCGCGGTGGCGGTGGCCGTCGCGGCGGCCGGTCTGGTGTGGCTGGGGCGGCTGCTCGGCGGCCGGCGTCTGGGGCTGTACGCAGGGCTGGTGCTCGCCGTGCTGCCGACCGCGTCACGCTACGCGCAGGAGGCCCGCTCGTTCGCTTTCGTCATGGCGGTGGCGGTGCTGGCCACCGGCGTCCTGGTGAAAATCCTGTCCAGCCGCGCCCGGGGGCGGTGGCTGGCCGCCTATGCCGTGCTGATCGCCCTGCTGGGCTGGTTCAACCTCATCGGACTGCTGCTGGTGGCCGCCCACGCGGTCACCGTGGTCCTGCGCCGCCCCGGCCGCCGTGTCGTCGTCCGTCTGCTCCTGGCCTCGGCCGCGGGCCTGGCCGCCGTCGTCCCGCTGCTGATCCTCGCCGCCGCCCAGAGCTCCGCCGTCGGCGACGCCGCACCGGTCACCGCCGGAACCCCCTTCACCTACTTCACCTGGCTCCTCACCCCCGGCCAGGGCACCCTGCCCGTCGCACTGAGACTCCTGCTCACCTTCACCGCCGTCGCCGCCCTGGTCCTCCTCGTCGTGCGCCGGCACAAAGCCCCGCCCCTGGCTCTGGCGGTCGGCGTGCCCTGGCTGGCCGTGCCCCCGCTGCTCCTTCTGGCCGTCTCCCTGGGCCACCCCCTCTTCGCCTACCGCTACCTGCTGTTCTGCCTGCCCGCCCTGGCCCTGTTGCTCGCCCTGGCCGCCACCGTCATCCCTCCGTACCAGCAGCTGCTGCTCGCGCTCCTCGCGGTCGTGCCCATTTATGCGTCCCACCAGGCGATACGTCAGGTGGACAGCCGCCAGTGGGACAGCCAGGCCGTGATCAGTTCCCTGAGCACCCGCAGCGCCCCCGGCGATGCCGTCCTCTTCAACGGCGCCCGGTGCGGCCTGATCGCCACCGCCTTCAAAGAGGCCTTCACGAACCGCCCCGACGTGGGCCGGGTCCGGACCGCCGCCGCATCCGGCGCCCTGGACAACCTGCCTGCCGACCCGGCCCTTCTGCAGCAGCGTCTGAGCCACACCTCCCGGGTCTGGCACGTCAGCTGCACCCACCTGTCGGCCGGCGCCCGCCAGGCCGCCGACCGCACCGCCGCAGCCCAGAAACAGGCCCTCACCCGCGCCGGCTTCACCCCGGCCTACCACCACAGCGCCCGCGGCGTGGACATCACCATCGAACAGCGCCCCACCGGCCAATAACCCTCCGGTACGCCGACGACACCGGGCAGCACGGCCACCGACGGCCGCACGGGCAGGAGCCGGTCGTAGTCTGCTTCTCCTTGCCTGACACGATCGCCCGCCTGGGCACGACCTGCCATCGCTGATGAGCGCGATCCTGTATGTGGGCCGCACCGGCGTGCCCTCGCGGTGCCTGCCTCACGACGTCCCATCCTGCCCACGACGCACCACGTGCGGGTTTTGGTCGGCAGTCCGCCTCGCGGGCCCCACAGCTTCGCGCCCATCGGCCTCCACCCACGCCTCGCCCCTTTTCCGGAAAGCCGCAGGCGGCCGACGCCGTGTCCCGGTCGTGTGCTGGTGAGTCCGGCAGGAGGCGAGAGCACCGTCCCGGGAAGGGCGCGGGCCGCGTGCACCCGCGCCGGGTACGGCCGCTGAACCGCGGAGAAGACCACGAGGTGCCGAGCCGGACGCAGAAGAACCTCGCCGGCGCCGGAAGGCCGTTGGTCCCCGAGCGCGGGACCTTGGGGCCGTCCCCGCGGTGGCCACCGTGCCCGGAGAGTGGAGGTACGACGTACTCCCGTCCCTGCCTCAGGAGGCCCGCATGTCCGCCACCGTCACCGTCGGACTGGACGGAACCGACCACAGCCTCGCCGCCGCCGACTGGGCCGCCGCCGAGGCCACCCGCCGCGGAGCGCGCCTGCGGCTGGTCCACGCCTGGATATGGCACCCCTTGGAGGTCTCGGCCGCGGCGGACGAAGAGGTGCAGCGCCGCTGGGCCGGGGAAGTGCTGCAGGACGCCGCGGCCCGGGTGGCCAAGGACTTCCCCGACCTGCCCGTCACCACGGAGATCCTTCAAGCCGAGGCCGTACCGGCCTTGCTTGCCGAGGCCGCCGCGGCAGAGCTGCTCGTCCTGGGCTCGCGCGGCCACAGCACGCTGGTCGGCTACCTGCTCGGCTCCGTGGGACTGCACGTGCTGCGGCAGGCCACCTCCCCTGTCGTCCTCGTCCGCAGCCCCCGCCGCGACGAAGCGGAGCAGCCGCGGGACGAGGTGGTGGTGGGCGTCCAGGACGTGCGGGAGAGCGACTCGGTGCTGGAGTTCGCCTTCGCAGTGGCCGCGGCCCAGGGGACGAGCCTGCGGGCGGTACGGGCCTGGAACATCCCGCCCGTCCTGGTGTGGGGCGGCGAAGCCATGCGCGCGGCCGACGACGCCGGTGGCCTGGAGCCGCTGGAGCGCAAGCGGCTGGCCGACGCCGTACGGCCGTGGCGGGAACGCTTCCCGCAGGTGGAGGTCGTCGAACACGTCGAGATGGGCGGCGCGGGGCAGGTCCTGCTGGCCGGCTGCGCACGGGCCCGGCTCCTGGTGGTGGGGCGTCGCAGTCCGGGCCGCCACGACCTGCGGAAGATCGGCGCGGTCGCGCACGCGGCACTGCACCACGCGCCGTGCCCGGTGGCCGTGGTACCCCACCCGTAACCCGGGAACGGCACGACGAGAGCCGGCCACCACCGCTTCGAGCGGGGTTGCCGGCTCTCTTGCCACCCGGTACCGGCTGCCGCGACCGGCGGAACCCCGGAGGGCGGGCTCGGGACCAGTGGCCCTGATGAATGCCTGGCAGGCCCTTGGCGTGCCGGCCCGGTGACGGACAGGGCACTGCGTTGCCGCGGCAGGCCGCGCTACGGAGCTCCGTGTGCCGCGTGTGCTTCCACGTTTGCCAGGTAGCGGGTGCGTGCCGCGCGGATCTTGCCGAACTGGCCGGCGCGTTCCTTGATCGCCCGCTTCTGGTACGCGATGTCGGCCTTCCACCAGACGCTGACCAGTGACGTGCGGCGCTTGCACGTGACGTCTGCTCGCGCTGTGGCGATCTCCGCCCGTGTGGGGGTTTTCGCGTCCGCATTCCACGCGGGATCGTTGTTGGCGGCCATCGGGTCCGCGTAGGAGAAGCCTTTCGCCCGCATACAGGAACTCCAGCGTGCGAACGCCTTCCGCACGGCCGGGTCGCGCTGGGATTTTTCGTAGGCAGCCTGCGAAACCCGGTCGACCACCCCGAAGTCCACCTTCGGCACGCCGCGCAGCAATTCCCGTTCTGCCTGCTGCTCACACCCCGACGTGCCGTCCTTGCCGTACGCCGCCGCACGCTGCTCGGCGGTCAGCTCTTTTTCGCGCTCGGCGATCCGGGCTTCCTTGGTCTCGGATTCCGGATCGGGCAGCGCGTGATAGCCGTAGCGCTCGGCCGGCTCCGGCTCGATGAGACCGTACCTTCCGCGGTGTGGCCACAGTCCGGTGCTGCGTTCGGGCAGCAGTTTCCAGTCCAGGCCCTGACGTGCCATGCATGCCGCGATCAGCCGGTCCTGCGCCGCGGCGATGCGTGCCACCTGCGGTGAGTCCAGGGCGTACTGATCGAGGGGCAGGACGAGATCCCTGACCTCCTGAGTCGGCGCCGGCACCGACGGGCGGGACGCGGTGTGTGTTCTGCGGCCACTGTCGTCCGAGCTGTCATGGGAGCAGCCGGTGGTCAGCGCGAGCGTCGCGGCGAGTACGGACACGCATACCGGACGGGAACGCATCATGCATCAGCTCCTGACGTGGCAGGGCACCCCGTACCGCAGGCGATACGGGGTGCCCCGGCCGGTTCACGCGATCAGACGCACGACTTGTAGAGCGAACTGGTCTTGTAGCCGACGCGGCTGCCGGCGAGGTCGTTGTCCCACGACCACGGCTTGAAGGTCCGGTGGGCGCCGCGGTTGTAGTAATTCGTCCACAGCGTCCAGTAACAGCCGCGCGTCAGGTTCTTGACCGAACGGATGTGGTCGTTGACCTTGCCGCCGTTGTTGAACCGGTTGTCCGACAGCTTCATGTCGGACTTGCAGAACTTCTTGTAGCCACCGGTGTAGTTCTTGTACTGGTAGGCGTGCAGCGGAGCGGGACACGCGGCCGCCGCGGCGGCCGTCGTCTGCGCGCGGTCCGACGTGGCCGCACTGGCGCCCGCCGCCGGCGCGAAGCTGAACGCTCCGGCCATCAGTACCACCGCGCCACCGAGACCGATCGCCAACTGCTGTTTCATCGATGACTTCCCTTCGCTCCCCCGTCGACCGCTGGGATCGTCGGCCGGGCCGCTCGGCCCGTTCTTCCGTCGAAGAAGTTACGAGCGGGCCGCAAACCGTGCATCCCGTACGGGGTTGAAATCCGCGACGAAACTTCCGCGGTACTCGAACGGCGCCGTACTACCGCCGCTGCACGCGCTACCGCGCAGGTATGACCCGGGGGCGGGACGGTTGCAGGGCGGAGCGAGCTACAGCTCGCGTTCGGCCACGATCTCGCCGTCGACCACCTCGCCGGTGACGCGGAAGCCGAGCCGCACGTAGAAGGGTTCCGGCCCGCCGTCGCCCGGCACCCAGGAGACCCACAGCTTGCGTTCGCCGCGCCGCCGGGCCTCGGCGCACACCGCTTCCACCGCGAAGCTGCCGTACCCCTGCCCTTGCCGCTCCGCGGCGATGTTGAGCCGCCACAGGTAACTCCGGTACGGCTCCACGGGATGCACCGGATCGAAGCCGGCCATGACGAACCCGACCATCTGTTCCCCGTCGCAGATCACCCGAGGCCAGGCGGACTCCCCGTGCGCGTACGCCTCGGCGAGGGAGACGACGACCGGATCGACGAAACGCTCCTGGTCGGGCCGTACGCGCAGGCGGCACACCGCATCGACGTTATCGGGCGTGATCTGCGCCAGGTGCAGGGATGAATTCACGTCGGCGCTCCTCGAATGGCTGGCCGTCACCCACTACTACCATCGGGCCGCCGAAGAGTCGCCGTCCCGGGCCCATACGGTCGCGCACCGGACCCGGCCGAACCGGTGATCGTGGAAGCCACTCCGGGAGAGCTACGCGATATGACCTCTGCGCTCAAGAGTGGAAGCGTGTCGTCTCGTGCAGTTCGGCGCGTGGGACGGTGATGTTGTTGATGGGGGCCGAGGTGTCCGCGTAGCCGAAGGAGACGCCGAACAGGATTTTCCTGTCGCTGTTGAGGCCCAGCGATTCGCGGATGGTGTCGGCGTAGAAGCTCAGGAGTCCTTGGGGGCAGCTGGCGATGCCGTGCGCCGCCATGGCGAGCAGGAGCGTCTGGGCGTACATGCCGACGTCGGCGGCCATGCGTTCTTCCGCGTTCGGCGGCAGGAACAGCAGCGCGACGTGTGGTGCGCCGTAGAAATTCAGGCTTTCGGCGTTGAACGCCTCACGCCGTTCGTGGTCGTCGCGGCCGATGCCCAGCGCACCGTACATCGCCGCTCCCGCCGCGCGGCGCCGCTGCTCGTACGTACCGGTGTAAAGGTCGTTCCGGTACGGGAAGTCCAGCGACATGCGCTGGTCCATGTGCGCGGCGACCAGGTCTTTGCCGAGGCGGTTCCTGGCTTCGCCGCTGACCACTTCCACGTGCCAGGGCTGGGTGTTGGAGTTGGAGGGGGCTGCGCCGGCCAGGGTGAAGACGGCACGGAGGGTGTCCTCCGGTACGGGGTCCGGCCGGAATGCGCGGGTCGCGCGGCGGCTGCGTATCAGCTGCTCGGCGTATTCGGGGAGTTGAGCGGTGGCGGTTGCGGATGCGGACATGAATGTCTCGATTCAGAAAGGGTTGAGTGCGGACACGCGGTCCGGTGATGGTGACGCGTGTCCGGACGGCCGTCGTGTCTATCGCTCCATGTAGGACTCGATGAGGCGGTCCGCCGCCTCTTTCAGCGCGGTCGCGGACTTCTCCGCCTCGTAGATCTGAGTGGTGACGCTGGCGCCTTCCACCAGCATTTGCAGCATGTAGGCCAGGGTGCGGTGGTCGCGTACGGGGAGCTGCGAGACCAGCTCTGCCAGCAAGTCCAGGTACTCGGCCTTCAGTTCGTCGACGGCCACGCGCACCGGGTGGTTGCGGTCGGGGAATTCGACGGACGCGTTCACCAAGGCGCATCCCCGGTATCCGGGTGCGCTGATCTGCTCCGCGATGTCGGCGATGACGTGCCGGAGCTGCCCCAGCGGGTCGTCCGGGCAGGCAGCGCGTGCGGTTTCCAGCCAGACGCGGGGAGGGACCGCCTTCGCTTTCACATAGGCCAGCGCCAGGCCGTCCTTGGACTCGAAGTTGCGGTAGATGCTGGGCTTTCCGACACCCGAGCGTTCCGCGATCTCGGCCACGCCCGCCGAGCGGATTCCCTCCCGGTAGAAGAGGTCGCACGCGGTTTCCCACACGCGCTGCCCGGCCGGTGAGTGTTGCGGTCGCCCGTCTGCCATCGGATCTCCTCGAAATGGTCGCCGTGTTGCCGCCGATGCGCGGAACGGAGGCGGCCCACACCTGCGTACCGATCGGTACGCAGATGACAGTACCGATCGGTACGCGGAGCGTCAAACCTGTGTGCCAGGCGGCGGGCCCGAGGAAGTTGCGGCCGTCAGTTGGGTGAGGTCCACGGAATTCGCGCCCGGGTTCGGCGCGGGAACGAGAAGGCACGCACCGGCTACGGCTGCCAGTGCGGCGGCGAGGCAGACCGTACCCGTACGGCCCCGGGCCCAGCCGGCCTTGAAACGTATGGGGTCTTCCACGAGGACCTTGGACAGGAATCCGGCCGCGAGGGAGACGAGGACGATGACAGCCGTGCGAGCCCAGCCGCCGAATCCCAGGACTTCCTCGGTGAGCAGCAGATAGACCGGCCAGTGCCAGAGGTAGAGGCTGTAGGAGACGCCGCCCAGCGAACGCAGGGGCCGACTACCCAGGAGACGGCCTGCAAGGCCGGCCGGCGCGTGCGCGAGCAGAGCGATGAGAAGGACCGCGGCGAGGGAGTGGAGGAAGAGGCCGCCGCGGAAGAGGAAGGGTGAATTCGGTCCGTCGGTGAGGAACCAGTACGTCCCGAGGCCACACACCAGCAGAGCGCAGAGGCCGCCGGCCAGACGACTGGGCACCTTGGCCAGCAGGCGGCGGACCGGGGCGGTGGCCATCAAGGCGCCCAGCAGCAGCGAGAAGGCGCGGGTGTCGGTGCCCTCGTACACGCGCGTGGTGTCCGGTCCGTGCGCCAGGGCGACCATGGCCGTCAGGGAGATGACCGCACCAGCAGCAGCGAACACGGGTACGAGGCGACGCGTGGCCCGTCCCCTGGCGAGGAGGGCGACCACCACCGGCCAGACCACGTAGAACTGCCACTCGACGCCGATGCTCCACAGGTGGCTGAAGACGCGGGTATCGGCGTCGTTCCAGTAGCCGACCTGCTCGCTGATGAAGTGCCAGTTCGTCGCCTGGAGCGCGGCCCACGGGCCGTCCTCCAGGGCGAAGCCGAGCAGGTATGGCGGCCCGGCGGCCCAGACGAGGAGCAGCGTCACGACGATCATGACCGTCAGCGCGGGCAGCAGACGGCGCGCCCGGCGTTCCCAGAACGCGGCGAGGCCGATGCCGCCTTGGTGGTCCGCGGCTTCCTTGAGCAGCAGGCCGGTGATCAGGAAGCCGGACAGGACGAAGAACAGGTCGACGCCGAGAAAGCCGCCGCCGAAGTGCCCGGCGTGGAAGAACAGGACGCCGAGGACGGCGAGACCGCGCAGGCCGTCCAGGGGTGCGATGTGCCGGGCGGTGGCGCGCGGGCGGCGGTGGTGGCCGGAGCGGTGGGGCGACGGTGCAGTTGTGGAGGTCGGCATGTACGGGTCCTCGGGGCAGCGGGAGGTGGGGAAGGCAGCCGTCGGGGCGCGGCTCCGGACTTCGAAACCGCGCCCCGACGCGTCAGCGGGCGACGTGACTGGCCCGCGGCCGTCGCTTCCGGTGCGCCGCCGTGCGTACGGACTCGGCGCCCGGGCGGCGGCGTACGGGCGTCAGCCGCACTTGAGCTGGCCGTAGACCTTGGAGCCGGTCCAGGAGCCCTTGGCCCACTTCTCCGGAGCCGCGGGGGTGAAGGAGTAGTGCCGGCTCAGCCGGCCCCCGAACCAGTCGGCGAACGCCGCCGCGCCCTGCTGGCAGTTGTGGATGCCGTCCTGGCTGCGCCGGGCCTTGGCCGCGGCGCGGTCGGTGCCCCACAGTTCGGAGGCGTCGAAGAAGCGGACCTGGCCCGGCTTCTTGTCCGCGGCCTCCTTGGCGGCCTTCGGGGCGGACTTGATGGCGGCCTCGTGACCCTTGTAGAAGTCGTCGGCCTTGAAGGGCGGCGCGGAGACGATGACGAGTTCGGCACCCGCGTTCTTCGCGACCTCGGAGAGGTGCTCGTACGAGCTGCTCTGCTGGGCGGCGGTGCCCCAGTCGTACGTGGTGACCTGGTAGGCGATGACGTCCGGGTGGAAGGATTCGACCGCCTTGGCCAGGTCCTTGTAGGTGTCCTCGGCGAACGTGCCGGTGGGGCCCTCGCCCTTGACGACCGTGCCGCCGCCCGCGGAGGCGATGGACTTGAATTCCGCGCCGCTCGCCTTGACGGCGGCTTCGAGCGCGGGGGCCTCCGCTTCGGCGATCGAGTCGCCCATCCAGAGGAGCTTCGAGAGCTTCTTCCCGCCGTTGGCTCCGCCGCTCTTTCCGGCGGGCGGGGCGGAGGCGGCGGTGTCGTCGCCGTTGCCGGACGCCGAGTTGCCGCAGCCGGTGAGGGCGACGAGGGACACGCCCGTGATCAGGAGGGCTCCGGCGGCCAGGACGGGATTCCGGCGCCGCCCGGAGCGGCGCCGCGGACCGGCGGGGACGGGGAACTGCTGCGAGGAGGACGGGCTGTCCGCGATGTGCTTGCTGTGCATGGTGTCGAGGTAAACACGGTGCACGTCCCGTGCGGGGGCCTGTCATTTTCCGCTCACACACCGCGGAAATCGCCGTCATACGACGGTCACCGGACGGCGGAATTCCGGCCCGGCAGCCCGGTCCGAGCCGCCCCGGCCGCCCCTGGGCACACAGCGCGCGAGCCTCAGAGCGCGCCCAGTGCGGTCATCATGCCCAGCCCGTCCGAGACGACCCAGTACTCGGCGAAGCGGCCGTCGGCGACGCGGAAGATGTCCTGCCCGGCGAAGGAGATCCGGGTGCCGGGCTCCGCGGTGGCGCCGGGGATGCCGCCGCGGTACGAGCCGTGGAAGGTCCAGTGTGCGGCCACCAGACCGTCGCCGACGACCGGGCCGACGTCGAGGGTGTTGCGGATGTCGGCGAAATACTCGTGCGACCGGCGCACCTGATCGGCCGCGCCCTGCGGTCCGTGCACATCCGTCGTGGGCCAGTGGCCGACGAAGTCGGGGGTGAGGATCTCCTCGGCCACGGCGAAGTCGCCGTGCCAGAGATCGAAGAGCCAGCGGCGGTGGAGCGTTGCGATGGCGGTCATGCCGCCATTTTGTGTACGCGTACGCAAAAGGTCAATCACCGGCGGCCCGCGGCGTCCCGGAACGGTGCGGCAACGTGGTCGTCAGGGCGGTCACCAGCGTGTCGAGGTCGTCGGCGAAGTGGTCACGGCGCTTCGGGGACAGCCAGTACGGACGCAACGCGGCCACCGTGGGGTAGCGGGCGGCGTCGGCCCCGGCGGGCACGCTCACCTGGTACGGGGGGCGGCCCTCGGGGGACGCGGCGTGCTGGGCGAGGTCGCCCAGGAGGAAGTGCCAGACGATCCGGTTGGCCGTGGCCGACTGCTCCGGTGACAGGCCGCAGCCCTGCCAGGCGGCGTAGATCTCCTCCAGCAGCCACAGGACCGAGGGGGCCATCAGGTCGCCGCGGCCCAGCACGTCCACGACCCACGGCCGGGCCGCCAACGTGTCGCGCTGCCAGGTCAGCAGGGCCAGGAGGCGGGCCCGGGGCTCGTCGGGCAAGGCGGGGCGGGGCAGGCCGGTCACGATGCGGTCCAGGAGCAGGACCAGGAGTTCGTCCTTGTCCCGGACATGCCGGTAGATGCTCATCGGGGCGCTGCCCAGCGCCTCGGCGACCCGGCGCATGGTCAGCGCCGGACTGCCCTCCCTGGTGACGATATCGAGGGCCGCCTCGATGATCCGGTCGCGGGACAGCCGGGCCGGCCGCCCGCGGCGCGCCGGCTCCCGCCCGGTGGCCGGGTCCCGTTCCGTACCTGCTCTGCTGTGGTCACTCACGGGAGCAGTCTGGCATCGCGGTGCGGCGGGGCCGGGGGGTGACCGGGCGGCCTTCGGGCGGGGTGGCTCGGCGGCGGAGGGCTCGGCTCAGCGGCGGGCGGCTCGGCAGTTGGGACAGCTCAGCGTCAGCGCGGCCCAGCAATGGGGCGGCTGGGGCGGTCAGCGGCAGCGCGGCTCGTGCCGTCGCGGGATACGGGTGCCCGGGAGCCTCCCTTTCCTGCCCGCCGGCCGGCGTTCACGCGCCGAGAGATTCGGCGGCATGGCGTTCGGCGGCGCGCTGGGCCAGTTCCGACCAGTTGTCCGCGTAGGCGCGGGCCAGTTCGGCGACGGCGCGCCGGCAGTCCCGCGAAAGGCCCTCCGTGATCTTCTCCCACTCCCGCGGGCTGATCGCGTGGATGCCGAGCAGCCGCAGCAGGGTGCGGCCGGTGTCGCTGTACCGCAGCGCCGGGTCGCCCATGAGCCGCTGCACCATCACGCGCCGGTCCGTCCCCAGTAGCCGGGCGCGGGCCGCCGTACCGGTGGTCTCCCGGTACTGTCCGGGCCCGGCGGGCCGTCCGGGTCCGCGCTGTCCGCCGCGTTCGCCGCGCGGGCCGCTGCGGCGCCCGGTCAGCAGGGGTGCCTCGCCGCGGCGGATCCGGTTGCGTACGTCGCGTGCGGTTTCCGGGGAGATTCCGGTCGCCCGTGCGATCTGCCGGAGCGAGAGGCCCGGGTTCTCGGCGATGAGGTCACCGGCCAGCCTGCGGCCCTCGGCGCCGTCGAGCGGCCGGCTCCGGCCGTCCTGGCCGACGCGTCGGCGCTCCGGAGTCGTACCGCCCGGCATCCGCCGGCGGACCTTGGCCACCGTGGCCGGGGCCACCCCCACGATCGCGGCGATCATCCGGTTGGACCAGGCGGGGTGCGAGGCGATGATGCGCTCGGCCGCGCGCTTGCGGTCCGCCTTGGTCAGCGGCAGCCCGTGGGTGCTGTTGGACTCGACGGCCAGGACGAAGGCGTCCGCGTCGGCACCGTCGAAGAACCGCACCGCGATGGTCTCCTGACCACGCCGCTGGGCCGCGCGCACCCGGTGCATGCCGTCGATGACCCGCAGCGTCTCCCGGTGGACGACGATGGGCGGCAGCGGCCCGTCGGCAACCGCCAGCAGGTCGACGTGCTCCGCTTTCTCCCCCGCGATTCTCGGCGAATCGCTCACCGACAGGGCACTGATCTCGACCTCGACGACCGTGTGCAGATCCACCTGTGACCGCCCGGGTTCCATTCCCCCTCCTAGGCTCGCATTCGCCGTTGGCCGGCCTCGTTCCGGATGACCGGACAGCGCGCCCCGGCCCCTTTTCGGCAGGTACGGCCGACAAACACCGGATGGTGTTTCGCCTTTCGGCTGCGGACAACGGAACAGCGGAGAGCAGGAAGGATTCCGTCGCGGTACGGCACGCCCGCGGCACCTCCGGTCCCCCGCTTTCGGCACCGTTCTGCGCGGCGGGCCGGAAACCGGCGGCCCGTCCTCAAGCCGATGGCCCGCCGCCGCGCCGCCACGGCCGGTCGTACCCGGCCGGCCATGGGTGCCGGACGGCTCCGGCCGGCACAGGCCCGTTTTTCCGTACCGCGCGTGCCGGCTCGAAGTCGCCGTCGTGCTGCCGATGCTGCGGCGGGTCGCCGGGCCCGGGAAGGGGGCGATTGTCCAGGACTTGTCCAGCACTTGTCCGGCCTGCTCAGCCCGGGGACCGGCCGCGGAACCGGACAATTGCCGGCGGCTTGTCCGAAGGCAATTCCCTGAGAATTCCATGAAAACGGGGAAGTCGGGGGCCGTGCCGCTGGGGCCGGTTACGCATAGGGGCTCACGCAGCGGGCGGTCGCGCGGGGCGGTGAATCCGCCCCGCGCATGACCCGGCCCGCTCCGCTGTCAGCCACGCGCGCCGAACACCTGCGTCCACGTCGGTCCGCCGGACGTCTCATGGGTGCCTATGCCGATTTCGCGGAAATCGCAGTTGAGGATGTTCGCCCGGTGGCCGGGGCTGTTCATCCAGCTCTTCATCACCTCGGCGGCGGACCGCTGGCCCCGGGCGATGTTCTCGCCGTATGTGCTCCACCGGTATCCGGCGGCCTGGATGCGGTCGCCCGGGTCGGTGCCGTCCGGGCTGGTGTGGTCGAAGTAATGGCGCGCGTCCATGTCCTGCGAATGGCGCCGGGCCGCGGTGTCGAGCTGACCGTTGTTCTGTACGGGCGCGCAGCCTTGTTTGGCGCGTTCGGTGTTGACCAGCGCGGTGACCTGTTGCGCGAACGGTGACGGGCCGCCCGCGGAGCCGGCGGCCGGGGCGGGCGCGGCACTGGACGGGCGCGGCGCCGGGGTGGCCGGCTCCGAGGGGGCCCGCTTCTTCCTGGGGGTGTGCGGTTCCTTGGAGGGGGACGCCGAAGCGGACGGGGTGGGCGTCGGGCTGTGGCTCTTCCCCGAAGGCGAAGGGCTCGCCGCGGGCGTCTTCGCCGGGTGCGCGGCCAGGGGCGCCGATTCGGGTTCCGTGGCGGCGCTGGAGCCTCCGGGGTCCTTGTCCGGGCCGGAGATGATCAGCGGGAGGGCGCCGCCCACGGTGGCGAGGGCGGCGGCGGCCACGGCGGCCGCGGTGACGGCGCGCCGTCGGCGCACGCGGCGGCTCTCGCGCAGTGCGTCACGGAGCTGGGCGCGTCCGCCGGCCGCGGAGGAACCGCCCGCGGAGGGAGCCGCCGTCCCGCCCGCGGCCGTGGACGTGACGGGCTGCTGGGTGGTGGCCGCGAGGACCGGCGTCTCCAGGGTGTCCGGCGCGAGGGCGGCGGTCAGCGGTACGAGCGCGAGACCGACGAGCAGCCGGTCGGCGGGCACCAGCCCGGAGGAGAACGCGGAGCACATCGTGCACTCGCGGGCGTGCCGCGCGATGCGCTTGCGCCACAGCGCGGAGGGCACGCCGTCCCACTGCTCGACGACCGTCTCCAGCAGTACGCACCGCGGGTTCGCGGACAGCGCGCGCACCACCACGCGGGAGGCTTCGAGCTGGGTCTTCATGCGCTGCACCCGTACGGCCGTGTGCTGGGGCGTCAGCTCCATGGCGGCGGCGACCTCCGCCCGGGACAGTTCGCCGGCCGCCTCCAGCCACCACAGGGACAGCAGTGCCCGGTCGCCCTCGTCCAGCCAGCGGGTGGCTTCGGCGACCTCCCGGCGCTGTCCGGACAGGCCCAGGCGGACGATGGTCAGCCCGACGAAGTCGGCGCGCGGGTCGGCGACGTCGTAAGCGGCGTCCAGGCCGCCGTCCACGGGTGCGGCCTGGTCCTGGCGCCAGTGTGTGCGTATCTGGTTCATCGTGATGGCCACCAGCCAGGACCGGAAACTGCCCGGATCGCGCAGTTCACCGAGGCTGGCGAGAGCCCGGAGCATCGTTTCCTGCGCCACGTCGTCCACGTCCGCGTGGCCGTGCAGCGCGCGCCCCACGATGTTGTACACCAAGGGCATGGACTCGGTGACGAGCCGGTCCCTGGCCTGCCCGTCCCCCGCCTGGGCGGCGGCAATCACCGCAGGATCGAGTTCGCTGCTCACGCTCTGTCCACTCTCTTTCGACTCGGGCCTCTTGCGTCCCACACCCAGGAGATGCGGCGACGGCCGGTCGGATAACAGAAATCGAGCAACCGTCCGCGGAAATCGTACGGAGCATCGAGGGGGCGGTGGTGACGGGTGATGCCACCGGGAGCCGGCCCGGACGTCGTGCGGAGCCCATGCGGGCCTGTGACCAGCGGTGCAGCGCCGGGACCCGAGAAAGCGCCCGCCTCTTCACCAGTGGCACGTCAGGGGAACACCGGCGAAATAACCCCGCGTGTCGCGCATCCTTCGGCAGCTCTCCCGCGTCTCACGAGCAGGCCACTTCCTCATGTGGCCGTCCTACATGGGCATTTGGAGAAATTGCATTGAAAACTGGCATCAAGGGCGTACGTCGTCTGTCCGCGACGGCCGTCACCGCCGCCGGGGCCGTCCTGCTGACCGGGACGTTCGCCGCTCCGGCACAGGCCGCGGCGCCCAGGACCGCCCCGGCGAAGGCCGCCGCGGCACCCAAGGCGCCCGCGATCACCGCGGCGGGCGGATTCGTGATGAACAACGGCACCGGCAAGGCCGCGTTCACCAAGGCGGCGGACACCCGGCGTTCCATGGGGTCCACCACCAAGATCATGACCGCGCAGGTGGTGCTGTCGCAGAAGAAGCTCAACCTGGACACCAAGGTCACGGTCGACAAGGCGTACAGCGACTACATCGTCGGCAAGACCGCCTCGTCGGCCCGTCTGATCGTCGGGGACAAGGTCACCGTCCGCCAGCTGCTGTACGGGCTGATGCTGCCGTCCGGCTGTGACGCGGCGTACGCGCTCGCCGACAAGTTCGGCAGCGGGTCCACACGGGCGGCGCGGGTGAAGTCGTTCATCGGCCAGATGAACACCGCGGCCAAGAACCTCGGCCTGAAGAACACCCACTTCGACTCGTTCGACGGCATCGGCAACGGAGCCAACTATTCGACGCCGCGCGACCTGACGAAGCTGGCCTCCGCCGCGATGAAGAACGCCACGTTCCGCAGCGTGGTGGGGACCAAGTCCACCAAGCAGAAGGTCACGACGAAGAACGGTGGCTACCGCTTCATGTCGTGGACCAACACCAACAACCTGCTCGGCAGCTACGCCGGCACCATCGGCGTGAAGACCGGTTCGGGTCCGGAGGCCAAGTACTGCCTGGTCTTCGCCGCCACCCGGAACGGCAAGACGGTCATCGGTACGGTCCTGGCCTCCACCTCGGCGGCCAACCGCACCGCCGACGCGAAGAAGCTGCTGGACTACGGCTTCAAGAAGTAACGCACGGCAGGGGCCTGCCCATGGCATCCGGCCACGGGCAGGCCCTTTCTTTTGCCGCCGGCCGGGGGGTTACGGCTGCTGAATGCCGTCTTTCCGGTGCAGAAGACTGCGGGCCGGAACGGTGGAATACCGTATTCCCCGGGTCGGCACGCGTCTCTAGCGTCGTAGCCATGACCCATTCGCTGCGGGCCTTTCCTCCGTCGTCCCTGTCACCGCGCCGCCGCGGACTGCTGGTGTTCCTCGGTGTGGCCTACATGGGCATGTGGTTGGCCATGACGCCCCTCCTGGCCACCGGCTTCCAGCGGGACAGCGCCCGGTCGGGCATGGGGACACTGGAGCAGGTCTGCGTCTCCGCCGCCATGTTCGCACCGGCCCTCGCCGCGCTCCTCGTGGTCACGTACGTCGAGCCCGCCGGCCGGATACGGGACGTCCTCGCCCTGCGCTCGACGCGGTCCTGGGGCCACGTCGCGCGCTCGTGCCTGCTGGCCCTGGCGGTCCCGGCGCTCCTGACCGCCGTCGCGCTCGTCATCGGTGCGACGACGGGCCACTACCCCTTCCACGTGCCCTGGAGCGGGCTCGGCGCCTGGGTGCTCACCATGCTGCTCAAGATGCTGGTGTCGCTGCCGCTGTTCTTCGGCGAGGAACTGGGCTGGCAGGGCTACCTCTTCCCCCGCCTCGCCGGGCGCGGCAAGGGCGCGTGCCTGGTGTGGGCGTACGTGGGCACCGGCGCCGCCTTCGCGCTGTGGCACCTGCCCACGCTCCTGATGGGCGGGCAGTACCCCGGTCGGCACTGGTACGTGTCCGTGTTCGCGATAGTCGTCAGCTGCGTCCTCATCCTGCCGGTCTTCACCTGGCTGCGCCTGCGTTCCGGGTCGGTGATCCCCGCGGTCGTCGGCCATACCTTCGTGAGTACGGCGAGCGTGGGCATGGTCAAGGAGTTCGCCGCGCCGAACGCTCCGGTGGACCCGCTGCACATGGGGATGACCGGCTGGCCCGGCTGGATCGCCACGGGCGCGTTCGTCGCCTTCCTGGCGCTGACGGGACGGCTGCGGCCGTCGGCGTACGCGTAACGGCACTCCCCGGCCCCAAGCCCCGCAGCCCCCCGGTCCCCCAGTCCCCACTATCCCCCAGCCCGAGGATTGTCAGTGCCAGGCCGTAGGGTCTTCAGAAAGGGGGGCCATCAACCGCTGTCCTGGAGGGACACCACCCAACGGCACCCCTCCAGGAGGAACAGCGCCTTACGACGCCACTCCATCAGGACACGCACCCAGGCCGCGTACCCGGGCCGGTCGGCCCACAGGGACCGGACCGGCCGGCTCACCTGCCGTGCCGCCGGGCCTGAGCGGCGGCCAGGCCCGGCGATCCCGCTTTTCGTGACATCAGTGGCGACACCCTCGTACAGCGGAACGGCGGACAGCGTCACTGATCGGTCAGGGGCGCTCCGGAAATCGCGGGAAAGCCGGATGCCGCGGGCGGAGTGGCCGTCAGTGGAGCGGCGGAAGCCGTCTGCGCACCGGCAGCTGCCGAAGCGGCGGATTTCGCGCGTTCCGCGTCGTCGTTCTTCCAGGCCGCGGGCGGCCACGTCGCCGTGGGGGCCGCGAGCGCCTTGTCGATGTTTTCCCGCAGTCCCTCGCCGAAGAAATCGGAGACCTGGCGCACCAGTTTCAGCGCCTCGACGGTGCCTGAAGTGAGGGGCCTGGCCATACGGTCCGTACCGCCCGGCACACTGCGCGGGGTGGTGTGCGCGATGGTCGTCGCCCGCAGCGCGTGTGCGTGCAGACCGGCGCAGGCATATCCGATCGCGAGGGCGATCCGCCGCACCGCGTCGTCCGCGCCGCGCGTCAATTCTCCGGCGCCGAGAAGTGTCTGATTGGGACTTCCGGGGCCTTCGTTCCCGTCCGCCGTCCGGGGTGGCAGCTTTTTCTCCTCGGCTGCGAGCAGCCGGTGCGCCCGTTCCATGACGGCCGCCACAAAGGCCAGTTCTTCCAGGTCGATGGACTGGGTCATCGCGATCCTCCCCTGCCGGGTCCGTGCGTACAACGGCACCGTAGGATCGGCCGGTCCCATACATGACCCGATCCGGCAAAAGCAGACCCATTGGAGTTACGGGCCGGACTGCCTCCGGTACGTCAATCGTTACGTCAGTGTGCGATGGAGTCGATCAGGTCGCGCGCGCCCTGGCGCAGCAGCGCGACCGCTACGGACGTGCCCAGGGTTGCCGGGTCGAGCGGCCCGGCCCACTCGTGTGCGTTGAGCACGGTCTTGCCGTCCGGTGTGAAGACGCAGGCCCGCAACGACAGTTCGCCGTTGCGCTCGGTCTTCGCGTACCCGGCGATCGGCGAGTTGCAGTGCCCCTGGAGGACGTGCAGGAACATCCGCTCGGCGGTCGCCTCCCGGTAGGCGTCGCGGTCACCGAGCGCGCTGACCGCGTCAATGGTGCCGGTGTCGTCGTCGCGGCACTGGAGTGCCAGGATCCCGGCGCCGATGGGTGGGCACATCGTCTCGGCCGGCAGCGCCTCGGTGATCACGTCGCGCCGGCCGATGCGCTCCAGCCCGGACACGGCCAGCAGCAGGGCGTCCGCGTCCCCGGCGTGGAGCTTCTCCAGACGTCGGTTGGCGTTGCCACGCATCGGTACGCAGGTGAGGTGCGGGTGGGACGCGGCGAGCTGCGCGATCCGGCGTACGGAGGACGTGCCGACGCGCGTGCCGGCGGGCAGTCGGTCAAGGGGGCGTCCGCCGGGGTGGACGAGCGCGTCGCGGATGTCGTCGCGTTTCAGGAAGGCGGCGAAGGTCGTACCGGCGGGCAGCGGCCGGTCGGCCGGCACGTCCTTGACGCAGTGCACCGCGAGGTCCGCCTCCCCGGCCAGCAGCGCTGCGTCCACCTCCTTGGTGAACGCCCCCTTGCCGCCCAGCTTCGACAGATCACCCATCCAGCGGTCACCGGAGGTGGTGACGGGCACCACCTCGGTGCGGGTCGCGGGGTACCGGGCGGCCAGTTCGGCACGTACGCGCTCCACCTGGGCGAGCGCCATCGGGGAGGAACGCGAGACGATGCGGATCAGTTCAGGGGCGGGCATGGCGTACACCATAGGGCGTGGGGCGGGCGCGCCGGCTGTCCGGCCACTTGGACACGAGCGGGCCGGGCTTCCGTCTCGTCCGGGGCGCGAGCTCGTCCGTACGGTGACGGATCTCCACGCGGCCGTGCTCTGGGACGAGGTCGGGCCGGGCGCCCGATGGTGGTGCGCCGGAGGGGGCGGCGGACGGCGGTGTCACCCCGTTCGCCCACCCCGGCGTGCGGACCGGCGAAGGCTGGGTCAAGGTCATCTCGTCAGGTCCACCTACATCATCTTCAGGAGAGTCACATGCTTCGTAACGTCGCGATCACCCTCGCCGGTGTCACGGCGGCCGGTTTCCTGGCCGCCGGGCCCGCTGCCGCCGATTCCGGCGGCGGTGGCGTCGCGGGCGGCGCGTACGGCTCCGGTGCCTACGCGTCGCAGAACACGCTCGGCGGGTACCGCCACTACAACGTCGGCGGCCCCACGGGTGTCACCGCCACCGGCGCCGCCTACGCCCACAGCAAGTCCGCCGGCGAGTTCGACTACGGCCGCTACTTCAAGGCCGTCTGGCGCTGAGCCCGGCCCCGCTCGCGTCGGCACGCCCGACGGCTGCGCCCCGCGTCCGTTCCACGGCGCGGGGGCGCGTCCGTACCGTACGGGCACCCACCGACGGCCTCGTGGCAGCAGCCGGCCGTCACTCCTCCCCTTCTCGCACGCACGCGAATGCCCGTCATCGAGGCATCGCGACGGCGGTCGCTGCCCTGCACGCAATCTGTGCCACGGCTCGGCGCTCCGTGGCGGATGACGGAACGTAGACAGCGCGGCCCCCTTCCCGGGACAGCACTCGGGAGGGGGCCGTTCTGCTGTTTCCCGGGGTGCCTGAGCGCTGCTGCCGGCAGCCGGCATCCGGGCCCGGGGCTCGAACGCCGGCTACCGGTACCTGGGTCCCGGCAGTCGGCGACCGGCCGGCGTCAGCTGTGGCTCGTCTCCGGGGTCTCCAGGACGAAGACCGGGATCTCGCGCGTGGTCTTCTTCTGGTAATCGGCGTAGTCGGGGAACGCCTCGACAGCGCGCCCCCACCACAGGGCCTTCTCCTCGCCCGTCACCTCGCGGGCCACCAGGTCCATACGCACGGGGCCGTCCTGGAGTTCCACGCGGGGGTCCGCCACGACGTTGTGGTACCAGACGGGGTGCTTGGGGGCGCCGCCCAGGGAGGCGACCACGGCGTAGGTGCCTTCGTGCTCCACCCGCATCAGGGGGGACTTGCGGAGCTTCCCGGACTTGGCGCCTCGGGTCGTCAGGACGACGACCGGCAGGCCCCGCATCGTCGTCCCTTTGGTACCGCCGCTGCTCTCGTAGAGCTCGACCTGGTCGCGTACCCACTTCTCCGGGCTCGGCTCGTACTCGCCCTCAAGTGGCATGGCATCCGTCCCATCATCGTTCGTCCATGGTGGCTTCGTGTCGAACGGCCCCCGCCACGGCCCACCGGCCGCCCGCGATCGACCTGACCCTTTCTCAACACACGGCCCGTACGCAATCATCCCGGCGGATGTCGTGGCGGGTGGTGTGGCCGGTGACGGGGGCGAGGGTGGAGGCGGGGGAAGGAAACCGCGCCAGTCCGACGGGTAGAGGCAGGGAAAGGGAAACCGTGTCAGGCCGTTGGGGTGGCTGCTCCTGACATCGCCGCCTTGTGCTGGCGGCCGGCCAGGCGGGAGCCGGATTCCCGGCGGGTCGTCCGGCGCAGGAGGGGTACGGCGAGGAGGAAGCCGAAGACGGTCCAGGCAGCCAGTACCAGAGCGACCATGGGCAGTTCCCAGGAACCCGCCGGCTCCGCGGCGAGCGCACTGTCGGGCAGCAGGGCCGACCGCAGGCCCTGCGCCATCCACTTGAGCGGGAACAGCGCGGATATCTGCTGCACGATCTGGGGCATGCGGGTGATCGGGAACATCGTTCCGGAGGTCACGAGCAGCGCCATGGCGGGCAGCATGATCAGAGCGAGCGCCTCGCGCGGGTTGGGCAGGACGGCGCCTATGGCCGCGCCGAGCGGTACGACCGCGAGCAGTCCGAGCCCGGTGACCCAGAACAGGGTCAGCCACTGGGCGGGGCCGGCCGGGAGCGGGCCGTCGGCCAGTACCGCGCCGGCCGCGAGCAGCAGCACGAGGGTGCCGGCGGCCAGGCCGAGGATCAGCAGCGCCTTGGCCACCAGGTACGCCGGTATGCCGCCCGGCGTGGCGCGCAGGCGCAGCAGCGCGCCCTCTTCGCGTTCGGTGACGAGCATCTGCGGGATGTTCAGCACGCCGAGCTGGAAGAGCAGGTAGGCCGCGAACCCGGCGATCATCAGATGGCCCATGGGCAGCTCCGTGCCGGGCACGGAGTCGCTGATGGTCACGGCAAGCACGACCGCCACGACGATGTTCACCAGATGGCCGCTCAGCTCCTTTCTGCTGCGCAGGAGCTGGCGCAGTTCGATGCCCCCGCGCCGGAGCCCCGCCCGCAGGTACCGCTGCGGTCCCGTCCCCCTCATGCGGCCTCGTCCTCTCGGTTCCCGGTGTCCTCCGGGTGCTGGTGTCGGTTCTGGGCGTTCACCATGTGCAGGTAGGTGTCCTCCAGCGTCGGGCGGCGCACCTCCAGGTCGGCTATCGGTCCCCCGGCAGCTCGGTGCAGTTCCCACACCAGCTGGGAGGGGTCGTCGGTACGTTCCCGTCGCGGTGTCCCGTCTTCGGCCGTCCAGCGCACCTCCGCGCGCGCCGCGGCCTGCCGGGCCAGTTCGGCCGGGCTGCCGCAGACCCGTATGCGGCCGTCGACCAGCACGGCGATACGGTCGGCGAGCCGCTCGGCCTCGATCAGATCATGGGTGGTGAGCAGGACGGTGACGCCCTCGTCGCGGGCCAGCTTCTCGACGAGGAGGTGGAAGTCGTAGCGCGCCTCCGGGTCGAAGCCGGTGGTGGGCTCGTCCAGGAAGAGCAGTTCGGGGCGGCCGACGATGCCGAGGGCGACGTCGAGGCGGCGGCGCTGACCGCCGGAGAGCTTGCCGACCTGCTGGTCTGCCTGAGCGGTCAGACCGACGAGTTCCAGGAGCGCGCCCGGATCGCGTGGGTCGGGGTAGTACTCGGCGAAGTGTCCCAGCAACTCGCCGACCCGCCACCGGGTGTGGTCGCGCCAGGACTGGAGGACCAGGCCGAGCCGTCCGCGCCACGCGTCGTCACCGCGCACCGGGTCCGTGCCGAGCACGTGCACTTCGCCGGACGAGCGCCTGCGGAAGCCTTCGAGGATTTCGACGGTGGTGGTCTTCCCGGCGCCGTTCGGGCCGAGCAGGGCGAAGATCTCGCCGCGGCGGATGTCCAGGTCGACGCCTTGCAGCACTTCTTTGGAGCCGTAGGACATCTGCAGGTCGCGGACCTGCACGACGGGTTCGGGGGCGGTCACCGGTGGGCCTCCGTACGCGGCGATTCCGGGCCCGCGCCCCCAGGACGCCTGCTGGTCCCGGACCCCGCTCGGGCGGCAGCCGTTTCGGGCGCGGACGACGCGGCGGACCCCGGTGGTGCGCTCTTGGCGGCACCGTCGACGATCGCGCGCAGCGCCGCCACGTGTCCCTCGAACGCGGTCCGCCCCCGGTCGGTGAGCCGGACTTTCGTACGGCGTTTGCGCCCGCCGCCCTCCTTCTGGATTTCCAGGTACTGGGCTTCCTCCAGCGTGTGGAGCTGCTTGGAGAGCGCCGAGTCGCTGAGCGAGAGGCTGTCCCGGATGAACGGGAAGTCGGCCCATTCGGTGGCGGCGAGCAGCGCGACCACCGAGAGGCGGGTGGAGGGGTGGATCAGTTCGTCGAATCCGCTGGGGGTGGTCATCGGCCGCTCCCGTCGTAGCTGCGCACGGGGGCGAAGGCCCACCGGTTGGCGGGTGCCGTGACGAGCAGGAAGAGGCCGGCGCACACCGTGGCCTGCACCAGGCTGCCGTACGCCAGCCGGGACCATTCGACGAGCCAGCCGGTGACCGCGATGCTGCTCCCGCCCGCGATGGCGCTCGTAAAGAACACGGCGGTCGTGCGCCAGGTGTAGCGCGAACGGTGCAGGCGCATCCGGGACCTGCGGCTCGCCCGTACGCCTATGGCGCCCAGCGTGACGAGGTAGGCCGCGAGCACCGCCCAGACGGCCCACTTCGGCAGGTCGAGTCCGCTGACGGCCACGTAGACCCACATGGCGATCGCGATCGGCAGATGGGCCCGCCAACTGGTTCCTGAGCAGCGCTCCAGCTCGTCGTAGACCCGCTCCTGCGGGACCCGGATCCGTTGCAGATCCGCCCATGCGCGCTCGGCGTCGACCGGTGTGCTCATGCACATCGCCTCCCCGTGACCTTGACGTGCCGAATCTTCGGCAGCCACTCCCCGGCCGCCGACTTTCCCACTGGGAAAGTTACTCCAGACTTTCCCGCCGGGCAAGTAAAAAGTCGGAGGGGCCGCACGGGCCCCGCCTTCAGGCGATCCAGTGGGGACGGCGGCCGGCGGACGCGGGGGTGAGGCCGTCGGCGAGGGCGGCGGCCATGCGGCGTACGGCCTCGTGCAGCGTGTCGGGCGGGGTCGTGTAGGGAACGCGGAGGCGCTGTTCGAAGAGGCCCGGGTCGGTGGCGAAGCAGGTGCCGCCTTCGATCCGCACCCCGTAGTCGAGCGCCCGCTCGGCCAGTGCGGCGGCGATCGGCTCGCCCAGGTCCACCCAGAGGGACAAGCCGCCGGGCGGCAGGCGCCAGGTCCATTGCGGGAGGTGTTCGGACAAGGCGGAGGCCAGTGCGGCGCGCTGACGGCGCATCTCCTCCAGGCGCTGCGGCAGCACTTCCCCGGACCGGTCCAGCAGGTCGAGGGCCAGGAGCTGGTCCAGGACCGAGCCGCCCATGTCGGTGGCGATCCGCTGGCCGGCGAGTTCGGTGACGAGCCGGGCGGGGGCGCGCAGCCAGCCGATGCGCAGGCCCGCCCAGTGCGTCTTGCTCATGGAGCCGGTGGTGATGACCTGGCCGGTGCCGCCGGGTGCCGCGTACGAGGCGAAGGGCCGCGGGGCGGGCACGTCCAGGGCGAGGCCGGTCAGGGTCTCGTCGACGACCAGCCAGGTGCCGGAACGTTGCGCGGCGCGCAGGATACGGGCGCGCTGCCGTTCGGGCATCAGGCAGCCGGTGGGGTTGTGGAAGTCGGGGACCAGGTAGGCCAGTTGCGGCACCGAGTGGCGCAGGGTCGCCTCGATGGTCCCGGTGTCCCAGCCGGTGTCGGTCACGGGGACCGGCACGGTGCGCAACCGGGCACGCCGCAGGGCCTCCAGGGCGTTCGGGTAGGACGGGTTCTCGACCATGACCCGGTCGCCGGGCCGGCACAGCAGTCCCAGGACGAGGGTGAGCGCGTGCTGGGCACCAGAGGTCACCAGGATCTGTTCCGGCACCGTGGCCAGTCCCCGCCGGGTGAACTGTTCGGCGATGGCGGCACGCAGTTCCGGCAGGCCGTAGGGGTGGTAGCCGGGGGTGTCGACGTGCTCGGCCAGTTGCGGGGAGACCCGGGCGAGGGCGTCCGTGAGCGTCTGCCGGGGCAGTCCGGGAGCGGCCCTGGCCAGATCGATCGCGGTGTCGTGCGGGCCGAGGAGCCGTGTGATGCCCCGGGGCGCCCGGCCTTCGGGGAGGGCCGTCCAGGTGCCGGAGCCCCGGCGGCTGTGTGCGTAACCACTCTCGCGCAGCAGGTCGTAGACGGCGGTGACGGTGGCGCGGCTGGTGTTCAGGGCCGTGGCCAGTTCCCGTTCGGCGGGGAGCTTGACGTGCAGGGCGATGCGTCCGTCCAGGATCAGCGTGGTGATCGCCCGGGCCAGGTGGCGGTAGGCGGGCCGGGCTTCCGCCGGGTCGGGCAGCAGGGCGGCCAGCTGCCGACTGCCCAGAGTGCGGTCCGTGTGCCCGGTCCTGGTTACGGGCCGAGCCCGCTTCGCGTCCGCCATGCCGCTCTCCCTAGGCCGTTCCGTTCCCCCGGCCGCGCCGCGCTCGGGCCGTACCACTCTCCCCGGATTGGCCATGTTTTCCGGGCCAATCACTGTACAGAGTCGCCCGCAATGGCCTTGAAGGCGTACGAGCACAGGAGATGAGCGATGGGTGGAGGAGGCCAAAACGTGCGGCAGGAACACACGGAGACGGGCACTTACGGGGGCGCGGGGCAGAGCGATGTCCAGGCCGGGCAGCGCTCGGCGGCTTCGCGTGCCGGGCTCCTGGCGGGCCGGAACGAGGCCCCGCCCCCGCTCACCTATATCTCCCTCACCGAGCGCCCGCTGCGGCGCCTGCCGCAGTTGTTCGCCGGTCTCGCCCTCTACGGGTTCAGCCTCTCGCTGATGGTGCGCGCCTCACTGGGCGTCAATCCCTGGAGCGTGCTGTACGACGGGCTGGCCCGGCGCACACCGCTGAGTTTCGGCCTGATCAGCGCCGTCGTGGGCGTCCTCGTACTGGTGCTGTGGATTCCGCTCCGGCAGCGGCCGACGTTCGGCACCGGTGCCAATGTCGTCGTCCTCGCGTGCTCCGCCGACCTCGGGCTCTGGCTCCTGCCCCAGCACCTCGGGCTGCCGGTACGGATCGGGCTGCTCGTCGGCGGTGTCCTTCTGAACGGCCTGTCCGTCGCGGTCTACGTGGGCGCACGCCTCGGCCCCGGTCCCCGGGACGGCTTGATGACCGGCGTGTCCGCCGCGGCCGGGCGCTCCCTCCGCTCCGTCCGTACGCTGATCGAGGTCGCCGTGCTGGCCGTGGGCTGGGCCCTTGGCGGCAGTGTGGGGGCCGGCACCCTGGTGTACGCGTTCGCGGTCGGGCCGGTGACCCAGTTCTTCGTGCCCTGGTTCGCGTACCGGGGCGTGGCCGGGCAGCGGAACCGGCCGCCCCGGAGGTGTCCCGGCACCCGTTCGCGGCCATTCCGGTAATTTTCGTACGCGAATGATCAACGACCGGGCCGTACGCGCGCCCGACGCCCTTCAGGAGACACGGCATGAGCGACGAACCGACGATGCGCACGATCACCCAGGACTCCCCCGGCGGCCCGGAGGTGCTGTACGTCACCCGGGCGCCCCGGCCCGCGCCGCTGCCCACCGAGGTGCTCGTCCGGGTGCACTCCGCCGGGGTGAACCCGATCGACTGGAAGACCCGGCAGGGCGGCGGCATGGCGGGGGTCCTCGGGGATCCGCCGTTCACGGTGGGCTGGGACGTCAGCGGCGTCGTGGAGGAGGTCGGCTTCGGCGTGCACACCGTGCAGGTGGGCGACGAAGTGTACGGGATGCCGTGGTTCCCGCGGCAGGCCGGCGGGTACGGCGAGTACGTGACCGCGCCCTCGCGGCACTTCGCCCGCAAGCCCGCGGCGCTCGACCACGACCACGCGGCCGGTGTGCCGCTGGCCGCGCTCACCGCGTGGCAGTCCCTGGTGGACGCGGCGCACGTCGAGGCGGGGCAGCGGGTGCTGATCCACGCGGCGGCGGGCGGCGTCGGGCACTTCGCGGTGCAGTTCGCCAAGCACCTGGGCGCGTACGTCATCGGTACGGCCCGGGCGGCCAAGCACGACTGGCTGCGCTCGCTCGGGGCCGACGAACTGGTCGACTACACCAAGGACCGCTTCGAGGAGGCGGTGCGGGACGTCGATGTCGTCATCGATCTGGTGGGTGACGAACACGAGGAGACCAGCACCCGGTCGCTGCGGACGCTGCGGCGCGGCGGCACACTGATCGCCGTCCCGTCCGGCGCCTCTCCCGAGCTGGTGGCCAACGCCCGCGCCCAGGGCCTGCGGGCGAGCGGCTTCCTGGTGGAGCCGGACGGCGCGGCGCTCGCCCGCATCGGTGGCCTCATCGACGAGGGGGCGGTGTCGGTGGAGGTCGAGGACGTCCTGCCGCTCGCCGAAGCCGGCGAGGCACACCGCCGGGGTGAGGAGGGGCGAACCCGAGGAAAGCTGGTGCTGCGGGTCGCCTCCTGAGGAGCGCCGGTCCGCACGGCGGCCATCGGGCGGGCAGTCCCGTAACCGGGCGCTGCCCGCCCCTCCCGTACTGTTCCCGTACTGTCGCGCTCGTCCCGGTCAGCCGCCGCACGCTCAAGGAAACAGCAGTTGCCTCCTCGTTCCCTCGCGTTCTACCTCGATGTCATATCCACCGGTACGGTGCTCGGCGCCCGGCCGACGGACAGCCCCGAACGGGTGACCGGCATTCTGGGGCCGGATTATGCCGAGAACTCGGCCGGCGACGGCAGTATGTGGCGCGACTACGGAATGGTGGAATTCTCCTGGCAGCGGGACGGCGCCGGACGTCCATGGGCAGGGCACCATTTCACCCTCCAGGTCCACCGGCTCGCGCGTTCGGGCGGTGGTGGCAAGGACGTCAACGAGGTGATCCGCGCGCGGTACGGACGGTTCGCCCGCCACGTGCGGTTCAGCACATTGCGGCAGCGGCTGGAGAAGCGTGGCGCAGCGCTGCTGGAGATACCGGGGTACGCCGGCAATGCGCCGTATTACCGGACGTACTGGCAGCCGGATTCGCTGGTGTCCGTCACGGTGATCGCCGCGCGGGGCGAATACAGCACACCCGAGCGCGCGCGTATCGGCGATGTGTACACCATCGGCTCACCGGTGACCGCCGAGGAAGTGGCATCGCAGCAGGTGCGGAGCCGCTGACGGGCGTCCGGTCCTACGCGTCGACCCACTCGTGGGACTGGGCCTGCTTGAGGAGGCGCTGACGGGCCTGGAGGATCTGCTCGCCGGTCATGCTCGGCACACCCGTCACGAGCAGTTCGGTCACCTCGTCGAGGAACTCCTGGGCGGAGAGCGTGTCGCACAGCACGCCGTCCTCGAAAGGTCCGTCGGAGAGCGCCTGGGAGCGGTGCACGCCGCCGGAACGGCCGGGGGCGCCTTCCAGGAAACGCACGCTGGACGCCTTGGGTCCCCGGTCGCCCTCGTCGACCAGGAATTCGACCTTGACGCCGGGAGCCATCAGGCCCTTGTCGAATTCCAGGTCGTTGACGTGTACGAAGACGTCTTCTCCACCATGGTCGGGAACGACGAATCCGTAGCCGCGTACCTCGTCGAACCGGATGACCTTGCCCGAAACCATCACAGTGCCCCAAACCCCAATTCCACAACTGCCCGCAATTTCGCATGCACCCCGCCGCCGTCGTTCCGGGCGGCGCCGTTCCCGCCGGGCGCACTGGCAGAGGTTATCGCCGAGGGCGGGGACGATTCGGTGGATGTCCCGCCCATACTATTGCCGAGCCGCGGCGGAACGTCCAGCCCGGTGCCGGCCGCGGGTCCCACCGGCGTACGCGGGGTGACACCGCCCCGCGCCCGTACGGCGCGGCGGCGTCGGGACGGTGCCGGCGCGACGGAACGGCACGGGAACGACGGGACGATTCGGGCGCGACGGGCCGCAAACGTCGGGACGGCACCGACCCGTCGGATCGGTGCCGTCCCGTCGTTGCGGATCATTCGGCCAGGGCGGCGCGTACCTCCTCGGTCAGCAGGGTCACGTAGTCGCCGGCCCAGCCCTCGATCGTGGTGTGCTCCCACAGGTCGGTCGAGTACTCGACGTACCCGGTCAGCGCGTCGCCCGCCGGGACGAGTCCGAAGTTGAACTCCGAGCGGGAGGCCGGGACGGCCAGGTCCTCGACGGCCGCGGTGACACCGGGCAGCTCGATGTCCGTCTCCAGGGAGTTCTGGTACTGGAACCCGAGCGGCACCCGGTCCGGCACCTCGACGCCCAGCTCTTCGCGCAGGGCTTTGGAGAGCCTGCGCAGCGGCATGATGTGGTCGATGCCCTCGGTCGAGGCGTGCGCGACCCGGCGGACCAGATCGGTGAAGGGCACGTCCCCGGCGTCCCGCACGCGCAGCGGGAAGCCCGCGACCGTGCAGGCCAGCAGCGACTCGAACGCACGGCGCTCGCGGTTGGCGTAGGACACGTTGAAGAGGACTTCCGGCCTGCCCGACAGCGTGCCGAGCAGCCGGCCCAGGGCCGCGATGGTGACCGCGTACGGGGTCGTGCCCTGCTTCCTGGCCAGCCGTTCCACGTCGGCGCGCACGTCGGCGCCCACCGTGAACAGGACGACACGGCCCTGTCCGCTGAGGGTTTCCGGACGCGGCCGGTCCAGGGGCAGGCCGTGCTGGAAGGCCGCCCCTTCCAGTTCCCGCGCCCAGTACTTCAGGACGCGCTGATCGGCCTTGTCCCCGATGGTCTCCCGCTGCCAGCGCGCGTACTCGGTCGGCTGCGGCACCGTGCTGGGCAAGGTGTGCGGCTTTCCGGTCACCGCGCTGCTGTAAAGGGCCGCGAAGTCGCTCAGCAGGATGCTGACGGCCCAGCCGTCACAGGTGGAGTGGTGCATAAGGAGCAGCAGCACCCAGGTCGACCGGCCGGTGCGCAGCAGGCGGAGTTTGGGGGCGACCCCTTGGGTGAGGTCGAACCGGGTGTCCGCGACCTCCGCGCTGATGCGCTCGACCTCGGCGTCGTCGGCGTCCGCCACCTCCGACGGGCCGGACGCGGCGTCCCTCCGGGTGGTCAGGTCCTCGACGGGGAGGTCGACCGGTCGCGGCCGGAGGATCTCCTGCCACCACTCGTCGCCGTCCTGCGCGAACCGGGTGCGCAGCGACTCGTGACGGGCGACGAGCCGGGTGAGGGCGGTGCGCAGGGCCGGTACGTCCAGGTCGCCGGTCAGCGTGATGCGCAGGGCGACGTTGTAGACCTGGGGCAGCGCGTGGAGATGGTGCTGGCCGATGAAGTTCCGCTGCTGGAGGGTGACCGGCGCCCGGCCGACCACCTCGGGGGCGGCGTCCACGGCGGCGGCCGTCGCCGCTCGCCCGCCTGTCCCGGATTCCGTGAACGCGTCGGAATCCGTGGTGTCCCGGGCCTCCGTTGCGTCCCCCGCCAGGTACGCCGCCATGGCCCGTACGGTCGGCTCCTGATAGAAGCGCACCATCGGGTACTCCCGACCGAACACCTCCCGTGCCCGGTTGACCAGCCGGATCGCGGCGATGGAGTGGCCGCCGAGGTCGAAGAAGGACGTTTCGGGGCCGATGGCGTCGGGCGCGAGGTCGAACTCGTCGGCCCAGAGGGTGCGGAGGCGGTCCTCCAGCTGAGTGCGGAGGCCGGTTTCGGCGTCTGCGTCGGCACCTTCACCCGATTGAGTGATGGACGTTGGCTGCCGATGGGTGACGGACAGTGTCTGCCTGGTCTCCCGCCGGGGCTCGCCGGCGCCGGTCCCGGACGGTGCGGTGGTGACGATCCCGGGCTCCGGCAGCGCGGCGCGGTCCAGTTTCCCGTTGCCCGCGAGCGGCAGCGCGGTGAGGACGGCCCAGGACCGCGGAATGAGGTATTCCGGCAGCCGGGAGGCGAGTGCGCGGGCCAGCCGGTCGGCGTAGGTCTGCCGACCGGCCGCGGTGGTGGTGTCCCCCGCGTCCCGTCCCTCCGGTACGGCGTAGGCCGCGAGGTACGCCTCGCCCCGGCTGTTGCGGCGCGCCAGTACGGCGGCCTCCCGCACACCGTCCAGGCCGTTGAGCGCGCGGGCGGTCTCCTCGGGCTCGACCCGGTAACCACGGATCTTCACCTGGTCGTCGCGACGCCCGAGGAACTCCAGCGCCCCGTCCTCGGTCCAGCGCACGAGGTCACCGGTGCGGTAGTACACAGTGCCGGTGTCCAGCCCGGCAGCATCGGCCGCCGCGTCGGCCGTTCCGGCCGCACCCGCACCCACCCCGGTCCGCGCCGTGAAATGTTCCGCCGTCAGCTCCGGCGCGCCCAGGTAGCCGCGGGCCACGCCCGGCCCGCCGACGTACAGCTCCCCCACCGCGCCCGGCGGCACCGGCGCGCCCGACGTGTCGAGGACACGCAGCCGTACATTGTCGACCGGGCGGCCGATCGGGATGGCGCCGGTTCCGGCCCCGGACGTGCGCGGGGCGACGGTCTCCGTGGTGCAGAGCACGGTGGTCTCGGTCGGCCCGTACACGTTGACCGTCTCGTACGCCACGTCCGGGTGCGGCCGGGTGCGCAGCACGTCACCGCCCAGCAGCAGATGGCGCAGCGGCGGCTGCTCGGCGGGCGGCAGCGTGAGCAGCGCCTCTCCCAGGGCCGTGGGCAGGATCGAGAAGGTCACCCGCTCCCGTGCGTACCAGCGGGCCAGCGTGAGCGGGTCCGTGCGGACCGTGTCGTCGGCAATGGCGACGGACGCACCCGCGGTCAGCGCGGGCCAGATCTCCAGGACCGACGCGTCGAAGCTCTGGCTGCACACCAGCGCGCTGCGGTCGGCCGAGGTGAAGGCGAAGCGCTTGTGGTGCCACTGGCAGAGGTCGACGACGGCCCGGTGCGGTACCGCGACGCCCTTGGGCGTGCCCGTACTGCCGGAGGTGTAGATGACGTAGCACAGGGACTCGGGCCCGGTGACGCCCGGCGGGGCCTGCCTCGCGGGCTGTGGGCGGCCCGTCGCGGCGGTTCCGTCGCCGGTCCGGCCGGTGTGGTCATTACGGGCGGACAGTCCGGTGCGGTCGGTGACGTCGAGCACGGTGACCCCGGCGGGCAGGTCGAGCGCGTCCGTCTCGGTTCCGGTGCTCAGCAGCAGACGGGCTCCGCATTCGGCGATCACCGTGGCGGCCCGGGCCCGGCCCAGCGCCGGGTCCAGCGGTACGTACGCCCGGCCGGACTTCAGGACCGCCAGCAGGGCCACGACGAGATCCGTGGAGCGGGGCAGCCACAAGGCCACCACCTCGTCCGTACCGCTGTCCGCCGCCGCCGGAGCCGCCGCGGACCGTTCCCGGATGACGGCGGCCAGCCGTTCGGCCCGGGTGTCCAGGTCGCGGTAGCTGAGCCGGTCCTCACCGCAGAGGACGGCGGTACGATACGGCGCCTCCGCCGCGCGCCGGGCGACGAGCTCGTGCACGGTGGCCCGCGCAACCGGGCGGGCCGGACCGCGCTGCCACTCGGCGGGCACCGGCTCGGCGGCCGGTGGCTCCGTGGCCGTCGCGGCCGTCGGAGCCGTCGGAGCCGTCGGCACAGCGACATCGGGACGTTGCCGCGTCTCCCGGACGCCGAGGCGGGACAGCGGTGTCCCGGGGTCGCGTACGGCGGCTTCGAGCAGGTCCCGGAAGGTGGCGAAGAACCCGTCCACGGTGTCCGCGTCGAACAGGTCGGTGTTGTACTCCAGGTGACAGCGGATGCCCTCCGGCTGGTCGGTGAAGTACACGGCGAGGTCCGTGAGGGCCTTGTCCGGGCCCGCGTCGATCACGGTGGCCCGGACGCCGGGCAGGTCGAAGCGGAACGGGTCGCTGCTCTCGAACTCGGCGAGCACCTGGAAGACCGGCGTGCGGTCGGTGGTGCGCGCCGGGGACAGCTCCCGCACCACCGTCTCGAAGGGCACGTCCGCGTGGTCGTACGCGTCCAGGGCGACGCCCCGCACCCGGTCGAGGAAGGTGCCGAAGTCCGGGTCGCCGGACGCATCGAGGCGGAGCGCGAGGGTGTTGACGAAGAACCCGAGCAGGTCCTCCGCGCCCTGGGGGCGGTCCGACATCGGGGTGCCGACGACGATGTCCCGCTGCCCGGTGACCCGGTGGAGCATCGCGGTGAAGCCGGCGAGCAGCGTCATGAAGAGGGTGCCGCGCCGCTGCCTGCTCAGGTCCCGCAGCCGGGTGGACAGTTCCGGGCCGAGCCGGTGGAAGACGGCCCGTCCGTTGGACGTCATGGCCGCGGGGCGCGGGCGGTCACAGGGCAGCTCCAGGACCGGGAGTCCGCCGCCGAGCGCGTCGAGCCAGTACTTCAGGTCGGCGGCGCTGCGGGGGTCGTCCAGTGTGCGCAGCCGGGCGCGGGCGTGGTCCGCGTACGTGCTGGTGAGCGCGGGCAGGCCCGGGTCGGAGCCGTCGTGCGCGGCCCGGTAGAGGGCGGACAGGTCGCGCGCCAGGACGGTCGCGGAGGCGGCGTCCACGACGATGTGGTGCAGGGAGAAGACCAGCACGTGCCGGTCCTCCCCCAGCTTGATCAGCCGGGTGACGAACAGCGGCCCGTTGACGAGGTCGTAGCGCCGGGCGCTCTCCTCCTCCAGGACGGCGCGGATCGCGGCGTCCTCACCGGCCGCTCCCGTGCCCGTGCGGTCGAGCACCGCGAAGTCGGGCGCGGACGGCGGCCGGACGAGCTGGCAGGGCTCGTCGTCGATCTCGCGGAAGACGGTCCGCAGCCCTTCGTGCCGCGCGACCAGCTCGCGCAGCGCCGTGCGCAGCGCGGGTACGTCGAGCGGGCCGTCAAGGCGGATGGCCTTGGTCTCGTTGTAGGCGGTGCGGCCCGGCAGCATCCGTTCGAGGAACCAGATGCGCTGCTGTCCCGGCGAGAGCGGGGCGGCGCTCCCGGAATCGGGCTCCTGGGCGGCCGCACATGCGGGTTCCGCGGGCGTGCGCTCGCTCTCGGATACAGGACCCCTGGCGGCCGGGCGAACGACCGGCCTCTCGGACGCGCGGGTGTCCTCGTTCCTCGGCCCGTGGTACCGCCGGCGCAGCGAGTCGAGGTGGGTGAGGCCGGTGCGCAGCGCGTCGGGGGCGACGCCGAAGTCGACGAGCGAGACGACCTCGTCGGCGCCCGCGGCAGCGACCGCGTCCACCACGGGGGCGACGGTCTCGGCGGTCCCGATGAGCGCCCGCTGGTCGCAGTAACGGTCGTAGGCGCGGCGGAAGAGCACGTCGAGGTCGTCCTCGGTGAGCGCGGCCAGGTCGACGTTGTGCCCGAGGCTGTTGGCGACGTTGCCGAACAGGGAGAGCGAGGCGCGCATGTAGCGCGCCAGCGGCTCGTACGCCTCGGTGCGCGCGGTCCGGTGGTCGGCGGCGAGGTAGGTGTGCAGCAGGACGGCCACCCGCCCGGCGTCCGGGTCGAGGCCCTGTTCGGCGCGGGTGCGGCGGTACAGCGCGATGTTCTCGGCGAGCTGCTCGACACTCTGGGTCATCAGGTTCGTGACCACGCCGACGTCGTGCCGGGCGGCTGCCACGTACGACGCGGGGTTGCCGACCACGGCCGTGTACATGGGCGGAGCGTCCTGGACGGGGCGCGGGAACAGCCGTATCTCGGTCTCGCCGTCGCCGCCGGCGCGCCGTACGGCCTCGCCGCGCCAGAGCCGGCGGACCTGCTCCACCTGGTCGTACATCATCTCCTTGTGCCGGCCGAAGCGCTCGGGGAAGAAGACGAAGTCGTTGGCGTGCCAGCCGCCGGCGCAGCCGATGCCGACCCGGCCGCCGGAGAGGTTGTCGGCCATCGACCACTCCTCCGCGACCCGTACCGGGTCGTGCAGGGGCAGGACGACGGAGCCCGCGTTGAGGCGGACGCGCCTGGTCTCGCGGGCGAGGGCGGCGACGAGCACGACGGGGTTGGGGAACAGTCCGCCGAAGGAGTGGAAGTGCCGTTCCGGCATCCAGAGGGCGTGGAATCCGTGCCGGTCGGCGAAGCGGGCGGTCTCCAGGATGTGGTCGTACCTGCCCTGGGAGGCGGCCGGTCCGGCGTCGGTTCCCGCTTCGTCCTGCGGATAGTCGCCGAAGAAGTAGATGCTGAAGTCGGGGGCGCGGCGGGCGGATGCGGCAGGCGTGGCAGATACGGCAGCTGTGGCGGGGGCGGCAGTCGGGGCAGGCGCGACAGCCGTGGCGGATGCCGTACGGGGCGCGACGACCGGTGCCGGTACGGCACTCGCTGGTGCTGCCGCGCCGTTCACGGACGCCGGGCCGGCCTCCGCAGGCGCCTGTGCGGTGACCGCTCGCGCGGCAGCAGCGTTCCAGGCCACGCCCGGGACCACACCCGGGGCCGCGTCCGAAGCCGCGTCCACCCCCCGCTTCTCGGACCGGGGCTCAGGCACCGCCACCGGCTTCGCCCCGCCGGGAAAGAAGCCCGCGCCCCGCAGCTCCCGCAGCGAGCCGCGCACCGCGTCCACGATGAACTCGATGTCCCCGTCGGAGTGGGCGGTCGACAGGAAGAAGTTGCGCCATTCCCATACGTGCACCCCGCGCAGCATGAGGTGGTGGTACAGCAGCTCCATGTCCGCGCGGTGCTCGAAGCGGAACTGGGAGCCGAAGTGGCTCACCCGCAGCGGGAATTCCTCGTCCTCGAAGAAGCGGTTCAGCGCGCCCGCCAGCTCGTCGGTGCGGGCGTTCAGCCGCTCCTGGAGCCGGGGGCTGTGCTCCTTCAGGTGCGTCAGCACCGCGCGGGCGGCGACCATCGACACCGGGTGCTGGATGTACGTTCCGCCGAAGAACGTGGTGTCGGCGGGCGGGTAACTGGCGTCCCCGTACTGCCAGAAGCCGCCGTCCACGCCGTCCATGATGTCGGCGCGGCCCGCGATGGCGCCGATCGGGAAGCCGCCGCCGAGCAGCTTGCCGTACGTGGCGAGGTCGGGGCTGACGCCGTACAGCTCCTGGGCGCCGCGCAGGGCGGGACGGAAACCCGTCAGCATCTCGTCGAACATCAGCACGATGCCGTGGCGGCGGGTGAGCTCCCGCAGCTGCCGTACGAACTCGACGGGTTGCAGCGACGGATGGCGGCTCTGTACGGGCTCGATGATGACCGCGGCGATGTCGTCCGCCTGCTCGGCGACGGCCTCCAGGCTCGCGGGGCTGCCGTAGTCGAGGACCAGCAGGTCGGCGACGCTGTTGTGGGGGATGCCGGTGGAGACCGGGACGGTGGTCCGGTCGGCCCCGGTGCCGGTGGAGCGGCCCAGGACGTTGTCGGCGTGGCCGTGGTAGGCGCCGTGGAAGGTGACGACGCGGTGGCGGCCGGTGGCGGCGCGGGCGAGCCGGATGGCGGCGGAGTTCGCCTCCGTACCGGAGTTGGCGAACGCCACCCGCTGCATGCCGGTCAGCTCCGCCAGCAGCTCGGCGGCCTCGCCGGTCTCGACGTTGCGCGGGCCGAGCTGGATGCCCCGGGACAGGTGCTCGCGGACCGCCTCGCTCACGAACTCCGGTTCGTGGCCGAACAGCAGCACGCCGAAGCCCATCGTGATGTCGACGTAGCGATTGCCGTCGACGTCCTCCAGCCAGGAGCCGCGGGCCCGGCGTCCGGCGATCGGGTACAGCATCTCCTTGGTCTTGCTGCGGAATCCGACGACGGCGCGGCTGTCGGCCAGGACCCGGCGGTAGCGCTGGGCGATCTCCTTGGACGTGCCGGTCCTGGCCGTGTAGCGGCGTACCAGGTCGTCGAGGTGCGCCTGCTGGGACGCGGACGCGGAGCCGCCCACCATGCCCGAGGCCCGGGAGACGGTCACCCGGGGGCCGTGCACGCGCCGCCGCTCGGTGGCCGGCTCTTGTTCCTCGGCCGCGCCCCCGGACCCGGTCGCGGCCTCGATCCGCTGCGCGACGCGCCGGGAGAGGTCGGCCATGGCGGCCAGGTCCTGGTCCACCGCAGCGGCGGCGGCGCTCAGCCCGGTCATTTGCCGCCCGCCTTCCCGTTGGCCACCGTGTCGCCGCCGGACAGAGCGCTCGTCGCCTGCGCGGTCAGCAGCTGGGACAGCTGGTGGATCTGGGACATCATCTGGAGCTGGATCCGGGAGAGCTGCTGCACCTGGCGGACGAGGTCGGTCAGTTCCGCGCGGGTGACGGGGTCCGACGGCTCGGCCGGCGCGGGTTCCGGAACGGTCGCGGGCTCGGCGGGCGCCGCGGCGGCCGGCGCGTGACGTACGGAGTCGTCAGCGACCGGCTCGTACCGTACGGCTTCGTCAGCGGCCGGCTCGTACCGTACCGGCTCGTCGGCGACGGGCTCGTGCCGTACCGGGGCACCGCCCGCGGCCTCGCCCGGCCCGCCCGGCATCCGACCCACGATCAGCTCCGCGAGCCGCCCGGGGGTGCTCGCCTCCTCGAACAGCTCCCGCATCGCGACCTTGACCTGGTGGTCCTGCTCCAGCTCGCGCAGCACGCTGATCATTTGCAGGGAGTCCGCACCGAGGTCGAAGAAGGATGTGTCCCCGGTGATCGCCGCCGCGTCGTGCCCGAGGTGCTTGGCGACCAACTCGATGACGTGCCCGAGCACCCGCTCGAACGCTGCCTCGTCCTGTGCCACTTCTTCCTCTTCTCTCGCTGGTTCGCCGGCCCGGACGGCCCGGACGTCGGTGAGTTCCGGCCCCATCCAGTGGTGGGTGTGCTGGAAGCGGTAGCCGGGCAGTCCGGTCCGGCGGCCGCCGGTGCCGGCCAGCAGGGCCGGCCAGGCCAGGTCGGCGCCGGCGCAGTGCAGCTGTGCCACCGCGTCCCAGAAGGGAGCGGTCCCGGCGCCGCGGCGCAGTGTGGGCACCGCCCGTACGGTGGGCAGTGCGGTACGGGCGAGTCCGCTGAGCGTGGTGTGCGGGCCGATCTCGGCCAGGACCGCGGGGCCGGTGTCGCCGAGCGTGCGCAGTACCGCGTCGTACCGCACCGGCTCGCGCGTCTGCCGTACGAAGTAGTCGGCGTCCGGCACCCAGCCGGGGCCGTACCGGCGCCCGTCGAGGCAGCTGACGAAGCCGGTGGTGACGGGGCGGAAGGTGACGCCGTCGAGCAGTTCCCGGAACTTGTCCAGGAACGGGTCCACGAGGGCGGTGTGGAAGGCGCGGGTGACGGGCAGCCGCTTCCCTGGGATGCCGCGCGCCTCCAGCAGGGTCAGCAGCCGGTCCACGGCCGGACCGGGACCGGCGAGCACGTGCCGCCGTTCCCCGTTGACGACGGCGAGTTCCAGACCGGTGATCTCGGCGGTCAGTTCCTCGGCTGTCCGCAGGTCCGCGGACACCGCGGCCATGGCGCCGGGGGCGCAGTGGTCCTGCATGAGCCGGCCGCGTTCCGCGGTGATCCGCAGGCCGTCCTCGGCCGTCAGCGCGCCCGCCGCGCACAGGGCCGCGTACTCGCCGACGCTGTGCCCGGCGACGGTGTCCGGCACGATGCCGGCCTGGCGCCAGAGTCCGGTGAGCGCGTATTGCAGGGCGAACAGGGCCGGTTGCGCGGTGCGGGTGTTCTCCACGGTGGCGCGGTCGGCGCCGGGGTCGAGGAGTACGTCGAGCAGGGAGTCGCCGTACAGCGCCTGATGGTGGCGTTCGCAGGTGTCGAGCAGGTCGCGGACGACGGCGAAGCGCTCGTAGAGCGGCTGGGCCATGCCGGGGTACGGGCTGCCCTGTCCGGTGAACTGGAAGGCGATGCCCGCGCGCCCTTCCCGGGGCGCATCGCCGGTCGTCACGGCGGCGGTCGCGGCCGGGCCGCCGGTGCCCGCGAGCCAGCCGTCCAGGGCGGCGGCGAGCTGTGCCGGGTCCGTGCCGCGGACCGCCAGACGGTGCTGGTGGTGGGCGCGCCCCGCCACGGTGGTCACCAGATCGGCGAGGTCGGTGCCGGGGTGGCGCGTCAAGTGATCGCGCAGTGCCTGGGCGTTGGCCCGGCGGGCCGCCTCGGACCGGCCGGACACGACGAGGACGCCCGGCGGGGCCACGGTGGCGGTGCGGGGCGCGGGCTCGGGGGCCTCTTCCACGATGAGGTGGACGTTGGTGCCGCCGACGCCCAGCGATGTGACGCCCGCCCGGCGCGGTGTGCCGCCCCGCGGCCAGGGCCGGGCGGCCTGGGGAATGTAGAAGGGGCTGCGGTCCAGGTCGAGCGCGGGGTTGGGTTCGCTGAAGTTGGCCATCGGCGGGATGACGCCGTGCTTGAGGACGAGCAGTGCCTTGATGAGGCTCGCCAGGCCCGAGCACACGTCGAGGTGGCCGATGTTGGCCTTGGTCGAACCGAGGGCGCAGTAGCCGGTGCGGTCGGTGTCGGCGCGGTACGCGGAGACGGCGCCGTCGAATTCGATCGGGTCGCCCTTGAGCGTGCCGGTGCCGTGGGTTTCGAGGTAGCCGACGGTGTCCGCGCCGATGCCGGCGTGGTCCAGCGCGCGGCGGATCGCGGCGCGCTGGCCGACGGCGCTCGGGGCGGTGTACGCCTGCTTGGTGGCGCCGTCGTTGGTGACGCCCCAGCCGCGGATGACGCCGTGGACGGTGTCGCCGTCGGCGAGGGCCCGGTCCAGGCGCTTGAGGACGACGGCGGCCACTCCGGTGCCGCCCACCGTGCCGTCCGCCCCGGCGTCGAAGGCGCGCAGGTGGCCGCTCTTGGAGAGGATGGAGCCCTTCACGTACCGGTAGCCCAGTACCTGCGGTACGTGGACGGCCGTGGCGCCCGCCAGCGCGATGTCGCTGTCGCCGGTGAGCACCGACTGCGCGGCGAGCTGGACGGCGACCAGCGAGCTGGAGCAGCCGGTCTGGACGCTGACGGCCGGGCCGGTGAGGTCGAGGCGGAAGGCGACGCGGGTGGCGGTGAAGTCGGTGTAATTGCCGACCAGGACCTGCAGCCTGGAGAGCCAGTCGTCGCCCACGGAGCTCTTCAGGACGTTGTTCAGCAGGTAGTTCTCCATCGTGTACAGGTGGTATCCGGTGGTGGCGAAGACACCGGTGCGCAGCCCGTCGCGTTCCCGCGGGTACCCGGAGTCCTCCAGGGCGTGGTAGGCGCACTCCAGGAACATCCGGTGCTGCGGGTCGGTGAGCTGCGCCTCCCGTCCGCTCATGCCGAAGAACGGGGCGTCGAACCCGGCGATGTCGTCCAGGATGCCGCTGGCGCCGACGAAGTCGTCCGCCCGGTACTGCTCCGCGGGTACGCCGGCGGCCGCCAGTTCCTCGTCGGTGAACCGCCGTACGCAGTCCCGGCCGTCGCGGACGACCCGCCAGAACTCCTCGGGGGTGTCGGCTCCCGGTAAGCGGAAGGCCATGCCGATGACCGCGACGCGCGAGTCGGCCGGTACGTTCATGAGCTGCCGCCCTCCGCGGCGGAGACTTCCCGGCCGGGCGCCGGGCCGCCGCTCCCCCGGGCCGGTGGTTCGTGCGGGAACAGCGCGCGTCCCCTGGACAGTACGGCGAGCAGGGCGACGCACAGGACGATGGCCAGGCCCTGGAAGGCGCCGACCACCGTGAGGGGCGCGTAGCGCTCCAGAAGGGCCGCGCTGACGATCATTCCCAGGCCGAAGCCGCTGTTCTCGGCCGAGGCGGAGAGGCCGAAGAGCCGGCCGCGCTGCGCGTCGGGGGCGGCCTGGAGCCGGGAGACGTACGCGATCTCCGTGAACCCGTCGGCCATGCCGGCGACGAGCGCGGCGACGGCGGCGGGGACCGCGGGCAGGCCGCTGAAGACCACGATGAACGCTGCCGACATCACGCAGGAGCCGACGGCGAAGGCGCGCTCGCCCGGTGACCACCCGGTCTTGCGGGTCCGGCGCGAGCAGATCTGCTGCGCCACGATGTTGCCGATCGCCCAGGTCGCCCAGAACTGGCTGACGAAGGTGGCCGGGTGGGAGGGGTCCAGGGCGCTGGAGTAGATGGGCAGTGCCACGTTGTGCGACGAGGAGCCGAGGCCGTCGGCGGCGCGGACCGCGACCATCACCGCCAGCAGCGGTGCCGCCTTCAGGAGCGCGAGGGAGGCCCAGCGTCCGGTGCCCGCGGTGTCCGCAGCCCCGTCGTCCGCGTCGTCCCGGGCGGCGGCGCGGGTGCGGATGGGCAGCAGGAAGAGGATCGTCGCGGAAACCGCGAAGGTCCCGGCGTCCAGCGCGAACGCGGTGGTGTAGCCGAACTGCGCGATGACCACGCCCGCCGAGGCGAACCCGGCGATCATGGCCAGCGAACGGCCGGTCACCAGCAGGCCGTTGGCCCGGGTCCGCAGGTCCGCGCCGACGATCTCGGGGACGCTGCTGCGCAGCGCCACCTGGGAGAGCGTCGAGCAGGCCCCGGTTCCCACGGCCAGCGCGAAGAGCAGGGCGACGCGGGCGCCGTCCGGCGCGAGCAGCAGCACCACCAGGGCCGTCGCCTGGGTCAGGTCCGCGCACACCATGAGCCGCTTGCGGTCGTGACGTGACACCAGACGGCCGCTGACGAACCCGGACAGCACGCTGGTGATCAGGCGTACGGCCATGAACAGCCCGGCGGTCAGCGCGCTGCCCGTCACCTGGTAGATGAAGACGTTCAGCGCCACCATGTTCAGGTAACTGCCGTACGCGGAGACGGCGTTGCCGACGACGAGCAGCCGGAAGTGCCCCACCCTGGATGTCCTCCTTAGCGCCCCGTGCCGGCCTGCGGGCCCCCGCACCGACGGCGGAGGCGGTCTTTACCGTCGCCCGGTTCGCGGGGCGCCTGGAGACGCATCATCCGGTGACTTGACCCGCGCTTTACCCGGCGTGTAGGGGCGGGCCGGACGGACCGGTGGACTCCTTGCGTTTTGCCGTGTCCGTGGTTAGATCAATCCGCATGTCACGGGGGGTGTGCCGCCCCCGCGCGACACCGTCGGCAGATCCGCTCCGCACCCGCGGGAGGGCGCACCATGGCCGGTCCCCCACGGGCCGTTCTCCCCGGCGACGAGCCGACGAGCCCGCTCGGGCCCCACCGCGCGGCGGCCGTATCCCGGTCCCGCCCCGCTCCGCCCGCGTCGCCGGACCGACCGTCCTGAAGTCCGCGGGCCGCCGTACCTTCCCTGCTCCGCCCTCACCCCCTTGGAGAAGAGATGCCGGATCACAGTGCGCACACCATGTCACCGACGCTGTCCCCGCGGGAGCGGGAGGTCCTCACGTACATCGCCGACGGGCTGACGTACGACCAGACGGCCAGGCGCCTGGGAATCAGTGTCCACACGGTCAGCACCTATCTGCGCCGTATACGGGCCAAGCACCCGGCGCCGACGCTCGCCCACCTCGTACGGCTCGGGCTGGCGCAGCACCGGGGCTGACGCCGTCGGCCGGGACGGCGGTGCCGTCCCACGATGTTGGCTGATTTACACCCCACCAATGGCCAATATCCGGACAGCCTCACCTCTGTCCGGGCGCCGCCTTCCGCCGTGTCCCCGTGCGTGAGCCGTCGGCACCGCCGGGTTTCGCTCCGCGGCGGTGGGTACCCGGCGCCGGGTGTCCGCGTCCCCCGAAGGGACCAGGCCCGGACGTGGCGTCCCCACGGCGCGCGGATCCCGTGGTGAACTGCGGGAACGGGCGCCGGCGGGTGGCAGGCGCGCCCGGCCCGTCCGGCGGTGCGGCCGAGAAGTGGACGCGGCACGGCCGCATCGGCGCGCACCGCCCGGTTCGACGGAAGGACGTGTGATGCGCCGTATCCGGCCGCAGGGCCCGCGGGGCGCGGTCGATGTCCGCGCCGTGGACGCCGATGTCGCGGGCGCCATCGGTCGGGTGCTGGACGGCGTGCTCGGCGCGCGGCTCGCCGACGCCGCGGCGGCCGACACCCTGTTCGCACGCGATGTCGCCGAACGCGTCGCCCGCTTCACGCTGGGCGGCGGCAAGCGGCTGCGCGGGCGGTTCGTGTGGTGGGGGCTGCGGACCTGCGGCGGCGGCAGCGAAGCGGCGCAGGCCGCGCTGCGGCTGGCCGCGGCGCTCGAACTCGTCCAGACCTGCGCGCTGGTGCACGACGACGTGATGGACGGTTCCGCACTGCGCCGCGGCGGCCCGGCCCTGCACGTCGAGGTACGGGAACAGTACGGCCGGCGCGCCGGGACCGGTGGCCGCGACCGGTCCGCCGAAACGTTCGGCCGGTCCGTGGCGGTCCTGGCCGGCGATCTCGCGCTCGCGTGGGCCGACGACACCGTCCTGGACACCGTCCTCCCCGGCCACGCCCAATCCACGGTCCACGCGCTGTGGCGCACCCTGCGGACCGAGATGGCGGCAGGCCAGTACCTGGACCTGCACGGCCAGGTCACCGCGTCCCGCTCCCCCGCCCGCGCGATGCACACCGCCCGCCTCAAAAGCGCCCGCTACTCGGTCGAACGGCCGCTGGTGCTGGGCGCCGCCCTGGCCGGCGCGGACGACCGGGACACCGACGCCCTGCGGGCCGCGGGCCGCTGCGCCGGGCTCGCCTTCCAGCTCCGCGACGACCTGCTGGGGGTGTTCGGCGACCCGGCGGAGACCGGCAAACCGTCGGGGGACGACCTCCGCGCGGGCAAGCCGACCTACCTCACCGCCGTCGCCCGCGCCCGCGCGGAGGCCGCCGGTGACCACGCGGCGCTCGGCGTCCTGGACGCGGCGCTGGGTGACCCGGACCTCTCGGCCGCCGCCGTGGACCGCGTACGGGAGGTGCTCGTAGCGACCGGGGCGCGGGCCGCGCTGGAGGACAAGGCCGGGCTCCTCGCCGACCGGAGCGCGGCCCATCTGGCGGACGTACGGGCCGCCGATCCGGCCGCCCTCCGCAGCCTGCACGACCTGCTGCGTGCCACGGCGGGCGCCCGCCCGCCGGCGGCGGCCGCGGCGGCCCACGGGGGTGGGCGGTGAAGAGCATGCCCGGGCCGACCGACCACGTCGTCGTCATCGGCGCCGGGCTGTCCGGGCTGTCGGCCGCGCTGCACCTGCTCGGCGCAGGGCGGCGGGTGACCGTCGTCGAACGCGGCCCGCGGCCCGGCGGCCGGTGCGGACGCCTCGCGCGGGGCGGGTACCTGATCGACACCGGCCCGACCGTGCTGACCATGCCGGACCTGGCCGAGGAGGCGTTCGCGGCGGTCGGCGCCCCGATGGCCGAACGGCTGGACCTCGTCCCCCTGCACCCGGCCTACCGGGCCCGGTTCGCCGACGGCAGCACGCTGGACGTGCACACGGAGGCGGCGGCCATGGAGGCCGAGATCGAACGGTTCGCCGGGGCCCGGGAGGCCGCGGGCTACCGGCGGCTGCGTGCCTGGCTCGGCCGGCTGTACGCGGTCCAGATGCGGCGCTTCATCGACGCCAACTTCGACTCGCCGCTGCACCTGCTCCACCCCGACCTCGCCCGCCTCGCGGCGCTGGGCGGCTTCGGCCGTCTCGACGCCCGGATCGGCCGGTTCCTGACCGACGAGCGGGTGCGCCGCGTCTTCACGTTCCAGTCCCTGTACGCGGGCGTGCCACCGGCCCGGGCTCTCGCCGCGTACGCCGTCATCGCGTACATGGACACGGTGGCCGGTGTGTACTTCCCGCGCGGCGGGATGTACGCGCTGCCCCGGGCGATGGCCGACGCCGCGGCCGGGGCGGGCGCGGAGTTCCGGTACGGGCACGGGGTGCGCGCGCTGGAACGTTCCGGTGACCGGGTCACCGCCGTCGTCACGGACGCCGGGCGCATCCCGTGCGACGCGGTGGTGCTCACCCCCGACCTGCCCGAGGCGTACCGGCTGCTCGGGCGCCGGCCGCGCCGGCCGCTGCCGCTGCGCCGGTCGCCGTCGGCCGTCGTCCTGCACGCGGGCACCCCCGCGACCTGGCCGGAACCGGGCCACCACACCCTCTCGTTCGGCGCCGCCTGGCACCGTACGTTCCACGAACTCACCCGCACCGGTGCCCTGATGAGCGACCCCTCGCTGCTGCTCACCCGCCCGACCGCCACCGATCCGTCGCTGGCCCCGCCGGGCCGCCACCTGCACTACGTCCTGGCGCCCTGCCCCAACACCGACATCGGGCCCGGCGCGCACGCCTGGCGCGACCTCGGCCCCCGCTACCGCACCGCGCTGCTCGCCGAGCTGGCGCGGCGCGGCTTCACCGGCCTGGACGCGGCGGCCGAGGAGGAGTGCCTGGTCACCCCGGCGGACTGGAGCCGCCAAGGGCACGGCGCCGGAACCCCGTTCTCCGCCGCGCACACCTTCGCGCAGACCGGCCCGTTCCGCCCGCGCAACCTCGTACGGGGCACCGAGAACGCCGTGCTGGCGGGCTGCGGGACGACCCCGGGCGTGGGGGTGCCGACCGTGCTGGTCTCGGGGAAGCTGGCCGCCGCCCGCGTGACCGGCGCCGGGTCCGCGCGCCGCGCCCGGGTGACCGACCTGGGCGCGCGGCGCCCCGCCCGCACACCGGACCTCGGCGCGCGCCGACCCGCCCGTACTCCGGAGGGAACCGCGTGACCGGCCGGGAACTCGACGCCGCGGGCATCACCGATCCCGCGCTGCGCGCCGCCTACACCCACTGCCGCCGGCTCAACGCCCGGCACGGCAAGACGTACTTCCTGGCCACCCGGCTGCTACCGGCCGCCCGGCGGCCCGCCGTGCACGCGCTGTACGGCTTCGCCCGCTGGGCCGACGACATCGTCGACAGCCTGGACGACGACGCCACCGCGGAGGAACGCGCGGCGGCCCTGCACGCCCTGGAGACGCAGCTGCTCGCCGGGCTCGCCCGGGGCGTAGGTGCCGAGCCGGTGGTGCGGGCGCTGGCACACACCAGTGCCGTCTACGGCATCGACCCGGCGTACTTCACCGCCTTCATGGCCTCCATGCGTGCCGACCTGGAGGTGGCCGACTACCCGACCTACGAAGACCTGTGCGGCTACATGTACGGCTCGGCCGAGGTGATCGGCCTCCAGATGCTGCCCGTACTCGGCACCGTCACGCCGCGCGAGGAGGCCGCCCCGCACGCCGCCGCGCTCGGTGCCGCCTTCCAGCTGACCAACTTCCTGCGGGACGTGGGCGAGGATCTGGACCGGGGCCGCGTCTACCTGCCCGGCGACCTGCTGGCCGCGCACGGCGTGGACCGCGAGCTGCTCCGGTGGAGCCGGCTGACCGGCGGCGCGGACCCGCGCATCACCGCGGCGCTGCGGGCCGCCGCCGAGCTGACCCGTGGCGTCTACCGCCGGGCCGCCCCCGGAGTCGCCATGCTCGACCCGGTGTCCCGGCCGTGCGTCCGTACCGCGTTCATCCTCTACCGGGGCATCCTGGACGCCGTGGAGGCCGACGGCTACGCGGTCCTGCACCGCCGCGCCGTCGTGTCCCGTCCGGTCCGCGCGACGGTGGCGCTCGACGGGCTGGTCCGGGTCACCGCGGCCCGCACCCGCGGCAGAACCGGTCCCCCGGCCCCGGCTCCCGCCCGTGCGGCGGCCCCGGCCACGCGTCAGGCAGCGCTGGACACCACGGAACGGCCCGGAGGAAGCACCGTGGACACCCCTCACCCGGCCGGGCGCGGCCGGTACCCGCTCCGTCTGCGCCGGCGGCCCGTGGCGTGGGACCGCCAGCGGCCCACCTGGCGGGACGCCGTGCCCGGCGTGATCGCGGGAGCGCTGGAACGCGCCAAGGCCCGGCCGTCCGGCAACTGGTACGTGGTGGGTGCCTCCCGGGAAGCCGGCCGGGACCGCCCCCTGGGCCGGACCGTTGCCGGGACGGAGGTGGTGCTGTGGCGCGCTGCCGACGGGCGGCTGCGCGGCGGCCCGGGGGCCTGCCCGCATCTGGGGGCGCCGCTGAAGGACAGTCCGGTGCGGTGCGGCACGCTCGTCTGCCACTGGCACGGACTCGCCCTGGACGGCGGCCCCTTCGCCGGGTGGGAACCGTACCCGGTGCACGACGACGGGGTGCTGGTCTGGGTGCGCCTGGACGGCGTGGGCGGCGAGGAGCCGCTGGACCGGCCCCGCGTCCCCAAGCGCCCGCCCGCGGCCGCCGCCGTCACGGCCGTGTACACCGGGACCGGGCACTGCGAGCCGGACGACGTGGTAGCCAACCGGCTCGATCCATGGCACGGCGCGTGGTTCCACCCGTACTCCTTCGTCGACCTGACCGTGGTGGACGGCCCGGCGGGGCCGGCGGACGCGTTCACGGTGGACGTCTCCTTCAAGGTCGCCGGGCGGCTGGTCGTCCCCGTCCGCGCGGAGTTCACCGCTCCCGGGCCGCGCACGGTGGTCATGCGCATCACCGAGGGCGAGGGTGCGGGCAGCGTGGTGGAGACCCATGCCACCCCGCTCGGCGGCGACGCGTCCGGCCGCCCGCGCACCGCCGTCGTCGAAGCGGTCGTGGCCGTCGGCGACCGTCCGGGGTTCGCGCTGGCCCGTGCGGCGGCTCCGCTGCTCCGTCCGCTGATGCGGGCCGCGGCGGGGCGGCTGTGGCGGGACGACATGGCGTACGCGGAGCGGCGGTGGGAGCTGCGGCGGGCGGGGCGGTTCCCGGGGTGAGCGGCCTGGGGTGAGCGGCCCGGGGTCAGTGGTTCGGGGTGAGATGCCCGGCCGCCGCGAAACCCCGCTCGCACCGCGCCCGGAAGCGTGCGGGGCAGGGCGGATGCGCCGGTGACGGCAGAGCTGCCGGGGATTGCGCCGGTGTGCCCCACGCGCCCCCTCCATCACTCGTTAGAGGCAACGGCAGACAGGCATTGACGCTGGCAGCATCGTTCCCGAACACGCCGCGCAATCCGCTGGGCACCACCTGTGTTCCGTGGTCGCACGGTACTTTTCGGGAAGGAGACGCATTCCATGCCGGAAATCCAGGAGCAGCAGGAGACGGTCGAGTACGAGGCGCCGGAGCTGGCCGAGGCCGGCGACTTCGCCGAGCTGACGCTCGGGTTCCACGGGCATCACTGGGACGTCTGGGGCGGGCGCGGTCGCGGATGGTGGTGATCTCGGAACCGCGTGGTACGGGGCCCCGCCGCGTTGCGGCGGGGCCCGCCCGTCCGGTACGGAGTCCGCCGCTCAGTTTCCCGCCACCCGGGCCAGTCCCCGCAGCACCGCCGACCGGCCGCGGTCCGGCACCGTCCACAGGGTCTGGCCGCGTACGCCCCACCGGGCCAGCAGCGCGTTCGCGGCGAGGAAGCCCGTGGTGGCCGCGCGTTCCATGAGGGCCACCGGCAGGTCGGTACGTACGTGGTCGCCGGCCACCATCACCGCCGGGTCGGGCGTGCGCACGGTGGGCCGGTCCTGGTAGCCGCCCACCGGGAACAGCGGGCAGTCCGCCCGCCATTCGTGCTGCGCGTCGACAACCTTCGCCCCGCGCGTCTCGGGGTAGACGCGCGACAGCTGCTCCAGCAGCCGGTCCTGCTGCGCCCGCCGGCCGGTGTCCGTGCGGAGGGCGTACGCGTGCAGTTCGACCACCGAGCCGCCGGTGCGGGCCGCCCACCGGGCCGCCTCCCCCTCCCAGCGCTCCAGCACGCTGACGTTGTCCAGCGGGCCGAAGCCGCTGGTGCCGAGGAAGCCCGGCCGGTCCCGGGCCACCGGCCGGTCGAGCCAGAACCGGGAGACGAGGAAGGGCGGCGCGGTCCGCAGCCGCCGCACCCGGTCGCGCCAGTCCCGGTCGCCCAGCCCGGTCGACGCCGCGACCAGGTGGCGCAGCCCGGCGGTGTCGAGGGCGAGCACCACCGCGTCGTGGCGCGCCGCGCCGTGACCGCCCAGGACGGTCACGCCGCCGTCCGGGCGGGGCTCCACCGTCTCCACCGCGCAGCCGGTGTGCACCGTGACGCCGTGACCGGCCAGATAACGGCCCAGCGGCTCCCACAGCGCCTGGGGGAACGGCTCGTCGGGCACGTCGAACAGCAGCCCTTCACTGGAGCCGAGGAAGTAGATGTGGAACATCAACGCCATCTCGGCGGCGGACAGTTCCTCCGGGTCGGCGAAGAAGCTGCGGGAGAACACCTCGAATGCCAGGTGGCGGGCTGCTTCGGGGAAGCGGATGCGGTCCAGGAGACTGCGGGCGCTGACGCCGTCCAGCCGCTCGTACACGCCGGGCGTGCGCACGTCGAGCAGCGGCAGCGCGGCGCGCGGGTTCATCCGGGCCAGCTCGCGCAGGGTGAAGGCCGGGCTGAGGAGGGCGAAGCCGAGCGCACTCCACGGCGGGGTGCGCGGGACGTGCGCGAAGCCGTCGCGCAGGCCGCTGCTGTGGAGCAGCGGGTAGTCGGGCAGCCCGGTGAGCATGCCCAGCGTCGGGTCGGCCCGGCGCAACAGGCCCCGCAGGTTGTAGTACTGGCGGAAGAAGGCGTGGAAGCCGCGGGTCATGGTGGCCCGGAAGCCGTCGGCGAGCTGGACCTGGCGGCCGGACAGCCGGCCGCCGAGGCCCGGCTCCCGCTCGTACAGCGTGACCCGTACGCCCCGTTCGGCGAGCGCGGTGGCCGCGGCGAGCCCGGCGATGCCGCCGCCGATCACCGCCGTGTGCGGCGCCGCACCGGTGATCCTGGCCCGGCCCGGCGGTGGCGGCACGACGCGGGCCCGCCGGTCCCGGCCCCGGCGCGGTGCGGTGGGGCGGGCGGGACGGCGGGAGCCCCCGGCGGCGGTCGGTGCGGCGTCGGGCGGCGGAATCGTCATCGGGCGGTCTCTTCCTGGTCGGTGCGGTGCGTGGAGCGGCAGGCGGTGGGGCGGTGGGCCGCGTACGGCCGGTGTCCGGCGCGCCGTGTCACGGCCGGGACGACGGGCGGACGGCAGGCCGGCGACGCAGCCGCGGCAGCTCCGCCACGGTGCGCAGCATGGGCAGTACGGGGGTGTGCAGACCGATGGACAGGTCCTCGCGCATCCGGGTACCGCCGTCCAGGAAGCGCAGCAGCCGTTCGGTCGGGACGCCGCGGAACAGTCCGGTGAAGAAGGCGGCGCCGTCGACGCGCCCGCTGTCCAGGGCACGCAGCAGCACCGCGTCCATCAGCCGCGAGCGTGCGGAGTGCGGGGGTGGCGGAGCCGGTGGGCGGCCTTGGTGGAAGGCGGCGGCGACGGCCCGGGACTGGCGCTGAACAGCGGCGAAGGTGTACCCGGTCGACGGGCGGGTGGCGCCGCCGGCGGCGCCGATGCGGAAGACGTGGGGTCCGGCGCTGCGGGGGAAGCGCGCGTCGGTCATCGGGATGACGCCCTGCTCGGAGGCGGTGATCCGGTACGGGCCGAGCGGGCGGACCTCCGCCAGGTAGTGGCGCAGGGCCCGGTGGTAGGCGGCTTCGCCGAGCGGGGCGGCGGAGAACTCGGTGTACTCGACCAGCGCTTCGTGCGGGTTCAGCGGGAGGACGTAGCCGAAGGAGAGGCCGTGGTCCGGCTGCGGGGTGCGGAAGTCCATCAGGTCGGCGGTCGTGGGATCGAACTCAGGCCGTTCGGTGCGGACGAACCAGCCGTGGAAGTGCTGGAGGAGGGTGGTGCGGGCGGGCGGCAGCGCGGGCAGGGGCCGGGAGTCGTAGACCCAGCGGGCCCGCAGCCGCACCGGGCCGCCCTCCGGAGTCACCCCGCGGACCTCGGCTCCGTCCGGCAGGGCGCGCACGTCCTCGACGGCGGCCGTCAGCCGGTGTGCGGACGGCGTCGTCGCGAGCCGTTCGCCCACCAGTTGTTCGAACGCGTCGGAGCGCAGCATCTTGTACCGCAGCGGCTCCGGGCGTCCGGTCACCGGGGAGCCGTCGGCCCCGTACACGCGCAGCCGGTCCCAGGAGGCCGCCAGGACGCCGTCGTACGCGCCGCCCGGCGCCTCCCAGTAGCACCAGGTGCGCCCCGGGGGGCGGAGCGGTCCGGGCGGCGCGTCCACGACGGTCACTTCGGGGCAGCGCGCCCCGGGCGGCGGGGCGCACAGCCGGTGGGCGAGGGACAGCCCCGCGGCGCCGCCGCCCACGACGGCCACCTCCGTGTCGTACACGCCGACCGCCTCCCGTCTCGCCGGACACCGTTCCCGGGCCCGCGCCGGGCCGGCGGGCGCACCGGGTCTCCGGGTGCCCGTAGGAGGGGTTTCTACCGGGGAGAGCGCCGCCACGGGCATGACCACGCCGGTCGTCGGGCGAGGAGGTCCGATCGGTTTCCGGCCCGTCCGCGCTTCGGGGGCGCACGCCGTGGAACGGAGAAAGCCCCGGCCAGACGGGGGGAGCTGGCCGGGGCGGTCCGGAAACGGGCAGGACGCCTGGCACCTGTCGGTGCGGGTCCACATATCCCGTGATCAATTGAACGATAAACCACTGAGCGCCTTATCGCCAAACCGGATCGATGTGACACATATCGCGCACCCGGCCCGCCGACCGCGCGCCCCAGCGGCCGCGGTGCGGCGGGGAGCGCCCCGCCGCACCGCGGCCGTCGGAAGATCAGCCGGTCAGGCGGTCAGGCGGCCGGGGCGAGCCGGGCCGCGATGCCGTTGCGCCACAGGGCGTCCACCCGGGCGCGCTCCTGCGCGTTCGGGTTCGTGTTCTGGCAGGAGGGGCCGGGGCCGCCACCCGACATCAGCTCGCTGCACGGGCCCGAGTAGTGGTCGGGCAGACCGAGGACGTGGCCCGTCTCGTGGGCCGTCACACGGGTGGAGTTGTACTGCTGGTTCTGCCGGTAGTCGAGGAAGATGTAGCCCCGCCCGTGGCCGTCGGTGCTCGCGTAGGAGCCGCGGGCGTCGTTGCCCTCGTAGTACCGGAAGTCCGCGTTGGAGCCTTCCTGGAGCCGCACGTTGCGCACGGAGCTGTTCCAGATCTGCGTACTGCGCGCTATCTGGCTGCGGAAGGTGGGGGCGCTGGAGGCGTTGTACGTGACGGTGACCGCCTGGACGCCGGGCGTGGCGGCGCGCTTGGCGGCGGCCGACTTCATGACGGCCTCGAAGAACGCCTTGTTGGCCGCGGCCTCCTGGGCGGAGCCGGTGTACTTGGCTATGGAGGCCGGGGTGGAGACGCTCGTGCCGGCGGGGGCGGCCGGGGCGGAGGCGGCGGTGGCGGGGACGGTACCGAGGGAGGCGGCCAGACCGAGGCCGAGCACGGTGGCCAGAACCGTACGCATGGGTCTCATGGGGGAAACCTCTTCATCCGTGGGAGGGATTTGGTACCGGGATTGTGAAGGAATCAAGGTCCCCACGGGTGACAGCTTTTGGCGATAGCACCATGACATCGCCCCACCCGTCCGACCGGCCGGAACGGCGCAACTGCCATGTCCCGGCAGGGAGTCGGGGCTGCGGAAGGTGCCGTTCCCGACTGCGGCACGGGCGTGTGGCACCTGCCCGCGTCATCATCACCCCCGTCAGATGACGTAGGGGATACGCGATCGATGCAGGCGCGGACGCCGACGCGGTGCGCGCCCGGCACCCGGCGTGCCGGCCGGGCCGGGCGTCAGCGGGGCAGCGGCCGGGCGCGGTTGAGGTTGAGCAGCGGCGCGAGCAGGTCACCGTCGCGTTCGCGGCGCGCGGCGACCTCGTCGAACAGGAACGAGAGCTGCTCGGGATCCGTACAGCCTTCGACCTCGTCCCAGGTCACGGGCGCGGACACGGTGGGCAGCGCACGGGCGCGCACCGTGTAGGGCGCGGCGGTGGTCTTCGACGCCGAGTTCTGCGAGAAGTCGATGAAGACCTTCCCCGGCCGCAGCGCCTTGGTCATCCGGTGCACGACATGGCCGGGCAGGGTCCGCTCGGCCTCGACGGCGATGCCCTTGGCGTACGCGGTGACGTCGTCCGAGGGCGTCGGTTCGATCGGCACGAGGATGTGCAGGCCCTTGGAGCCGCTGGTCTTGGCGTACACGTTCAGGCCGTCGGCCATCAGGCGCTCCCGCAGCCACCGGGCCACCCCGCAGCACTCCACGATCGTGGCCGGCTCCCCCGGGTCGAGGTCGAACACGAGGCGGTCGGCGACGCGCGGCGCGTCGGCGGTCCACTGCGGGGTGTGCAGCTCCACCACGAGGTTCGCCGCCCACATCAGGGTCGGTACGTCGCGCACCAGCACCTGCCGGCGGGTCCTGGCCGTGCTGCCGGGCACGTCGCAGGTCTTCACCCATGCGGGCGTGCCGGGCGGCACGTTCTTGGCGAAGAACGTCTGGCCGTCGGGCCCGTCGGGATAGCGCAGGAAGGAGACGGGCCGGTCGTGGATGTGGGCGAGCAGCGCGCCCGCGGTGGTGGCGTAGTAGTGCAGCAGCTCGCCCTTGGTGGTGCCGGTCCGCGGATACAGGACCTTGTCCAGGTTGCTGAGCGACAGCCGCCGCCCCTCCACGACGGTGATTGGCGACATACCATGACAATCCCATACGAATCCCATACGAGGGGATGAGACATGCGATCGGTGTGGAACGGGTCCATCTCCTTCGGGCTGGTCAGCATTCCCGTGAAGACCTACAGCGCGACCGAGCGCACCGCCTCGGTCTCCTTCGTCCGCATCCACGAGAAGGACGGCGGCCGGATCCAGTACCGCAAGGTCTGCGAGCTGGACGGGGAGGAGGTCACGAACGAGGAGGTCGGCAAGGGCTACCAGGCCGCGGACGACACGATCGTGCCGATCACCGACGAGGACCTGGCCAAGCTGCCCCTGCCGACGACCAAGACGCTGACCATCCTGGCCTTCGTCGGTGCGGACGAGATCGACCCGCTCCAGCTGGACAAGTCCTACTTCCTGGGGCCCAACGGCGTCGCGGCGGCCAAGCCGTACACCCTGCTGCGGGAGGCTCTGGAGCACCAGGAGAAGGTCGCGATCGGCAAGGTGGCCATGCACGGGCGGGAGACGCTGGCCATGCTGCGGGCGCACGACGGGGCGATCGCCATGCACACGCTGCTCTGGCCGGACCAGGTCCGCTCGGCGCACACCGTCGCGCCCAGCGAGAAGGTCGAGATCCGGGAGAACGAGCTGACCCTCGCCGAGACCCTGATGGACTCGCTCGGCGACCTGGACGAGTCGGAGCTGCACGACGACTACCGGGAGGCCGTCGAGGAGCTGGTCACCGCGAAGCTGGAGGGCGGTGAGCCGGCCGTGCCCCGGGCCACGCCGGGCGGCGGCAAGGTCATCGACCTGATGGCCGCGCTCGAGAACAGCGTGCGGGCGGCGCGGGAGTCGCGCGGGGAGGGGGCGGAAGCGGACGACGAAGCCGGCCAGGCGTCGGTCACGCCGATCGAGCGGCGCGGGACGGCGAAGAAGGCGGCGGCGAAGACCGCGTCCGGCAGCGGCGCGAAGAAGCAGGCCCGTAAGACGTCCGGGGCCGCCGCGAAGAAGTCCGCGTCCGGCAAGGCGGCGGAATCCGGCGGGAAGAAGGCCGCGGCGGGCGGCGGTTCGGGCGGCAGGAAGGCAGCGGCGAAGACCTCGGCGTCGAAGCCGGCGGCCAAGTCCACCGCGAAGAAGAGCACCGCCAAGCGGAGCGGCAAGCAGGCGTCGGCCTGAAGGCCCGCGGGCCGGGCGCTCCCGCGGGTACGGGGCGGATGCGTGGGCGGGCCCGTGCGGGCACCCGGCGGGCTTAGAGTCGGTGCATGGCTTCAGACGAGGGAACGGTGCGCGTCGACAGCTGGATCTGGTCCGTCCGGCTGACCAAGACGCGGGCGATGGCCGCGACGGCCTGCCGCGGTGGGCATGTACGGGTCAACGGCGAACGGGTGAAGGCCGCCCACGGGGTGCGCCCGGGCGACGAGGTACGGCTGCGGCACGCCGGGCGCGAGCGCGTCGTGGTGGTCGCACGCCTCGTCCGCAAGCGGGTCGGCGCCGCGGTCGCCGCGGAGTGCTTCGTGGACAACAGTCCCCCGCCGCCGCCCCGCGAGGAGATCGTCGCGGTCCCGCAGCGCGACCGGGGCACCGGACGGCCCACCAAGCGCGACCGTCGCGAGATGGAGCAGTTGCGCGGACGCTGAGCCGCAGGGCGCGTTCCCGTACGGGCGGGCGCCCGCCCGTACGGCGGGCTCACAGCTCGCTCAGGTACACCCAGGCGCCCTCGTCCCGCACGAAGCGGCTGTTCTCCTGCTGTACGCCGGGCTCGCCGTGCAGCGTGTAGTGCGCCCGGAACTCCACGGTGCCCTCGCTGTGGAAGGCGCTGCCGCCCGTCGCGCCGACGATCTCCAGGCGGGTCCAGCGCTGCCCCGGCTCGAACTCCACGGCCGCCGGGCGGGTCGCGGGATGCCAGGTACGCAGCAGGTACGCGGCGTCGCCGACCGCGAAGGCGCTGTAGCGCGAGCGCATCAGCCGCTCCGCCGTCGGTGCGGCTGCCTGGCCCTGCTGGAAGCGGGCACAGCACTCCCCGTAGGACGCTTCCAGGCCGCAGGGGCAGGGGGAGGACGGGTCGATCGCCGTTCGCCGGCGTGCGGGGTTCTTGGACACCTCTCGATTGTGACCGCTCCGGGTGCCCGGCCGGTCGGTGGGGCCCGGGGCCGGTGCGAGCCGGTCAGCCGGTGGCGCGGCGCAGCCAGCCGTCGACCGTCGCCGTCACGGCGCGGGCGAGGCGGTCGATGCCCGGTGACCGTACGGGGCACGGGCGGGGCGTGGTGGTCGTCGGCGCCAGGCAGAAGTGCAGGGCGTCGTCGGTGCGGTGCAGGTCGGTGGTGCCGCCGCCGGGAGCCGGGTGGGTGCAGTAGGCGGGGTGGGCGCGTTCGTAGGCGTCGCAGGGCAGCTGGCGGGTCCACCGGTAGCGGTCGCCGGCCGGGCTGACCGTACGGCCCGCGTCCGAGTAGAGGTCGCCGGCCGCGGCGGCCTGGGCGGCGTAGACGGCGTTCACCCGGCGGACCCGGTCCGGGTGGAAGGCGTCGGGGGCCTGGGAAACCCAGACGATCTTCGGCCGGGCGAGACCGACGGCCCGTGCCGCCGCGGCGATCTCACCGGTCAGCGCCCGCGCGTCGGCCGCGTACCGGTCGTAGTAGTCCGGCGTGCCGTATGTGGCGCCCGCCATGCACGGGGTGTAGCCCCAGGCGTTCCCCCAGAACTGGAGGATGACGACGCGCGGGCGGACCGTCCGTACCAGCGCCGCCGCCTTGTCCCGGGCCGGGACCAGCGACGTGCCGCGCCAGGCCGTGCGGTAGTCGCACAGGGTCGTGCCGGAGTACGGGGCGGCGTGCAGCCTCACACGCCCGGTCGCGCCGAGCCGCTCGGCCAGTACGTCCTGGCTCTCCATGGCCAGGGAGTCGCCGAGGTACAGCGCGGGGACGGCCGGGCCGGACGGCTCACGGCCGGGGCCGGGGCCGGCCGGGTCCGGCGGTGTTTCGGAGGTGCCGCCGCCCGGTGTCGGTGCGGTCGCGGCCGGCGGCCCGCCGGCGGCGCCGGGGCCGGCCGGGGTGTCCGTGGGGTCCGAGGCGAAGACGACGCCCCAGCCGAAGGCCCCGACCAGGGCCAGGACCACCACTCCGAGCAGCGGTACCACCCAGCGATGGGTCATCGGGCCGCCCCTGGTCGCGTCGCGCGTACGGCCGGTGGCTCATGTCGGCGCACCGCACACCGGCACCGGCACCGGCACCGGCACCGGCAGACCAGGGAAGCACACCGGGGGCGGGGAGAGAAGACCCCGGCGGGGAGGGCACGGGGCCGGGTGATCCGCCGCCGTGCGGTGGTGCGGGACCGGGCCCATGATGGAAGCAGCGGAGGCACTGCCGGCCCGGCGTGGCTCTCCGGACCCGAGCGATCTTTCGGGAGGCGCCATGGGCAAGGACAGCACTCCGGGTTCCGACGAGACCCGCGCCGCACGGCTGCGGGAGCTCTATACGGGCAGCGAGCGCCCGTTCGACCCGGAGGACCTGGTCATGGCCAGGGGACTGGAACCGACGCCGGAGCGGGTCGAGGAGGCCCGCAGGCTGATCGAGGAGGAGGGGGCGGCGGCCATCGAGCGGTATCTGCCGTGACGCGGCGGTGGGTGGCCGGGGAGTTCAGCGGTGGTGCGCGAGGGCGGCGATGCGCTCGCGGTAGGTGGCGCTGTCCGCCTCGCTGAGCGGCAGCCGTCCGTCGCCCGCGAGGTGCGACGGGAGGTAGGTGGCCTGCTTGACGGCCTGGGACAGCGGACCGGGCAGGTTCAGCAGGAACTGGCCCAGTTCGGCGGTCTCGATGACCATCCACGCGTCGGAACCGCGGTCGTCGGGGGAGGTCGGCTCGATGGTGCTCACGGCCGTCACGGTCAGGGTGGGCGGGACGTCGGCCGTCGTCGGCGCGGTGTTCTGGTTCTCCGTACTCATGCTCCCTCCCTAACAACCGGGGGCGGGCCCGGGCCAGCCGGGCCGCCGAGTCCTCTCTCACACCGGCCGGGGGAATGCGGCCGGAGGAATGCGGCCGGGGACCGCGAAAAGGAAGGTGGGCGACGGAGATGGGCCGCCGAAGAGACCTGGCCAAAGTGACGCGCCCGATACGCGCCGCGGCCGTCCGATCCCCGATCATGGCCGGCATGGACGAGGAGACCCACACCACGGGGCCGGCGCCGGACACGGCCCGGCGTACGCATGACCGGGAGCGGCGGCGGGCGCGGCTGGTACTGGCCGGGCGGGCGGAGAGTGCGGAGGACCTGGCGATGCTGATCGATGCGCTGGGGCTCGACCCGCGGGAGGATCAGGAGGGGCCGCCCGGCGGGCGGGCCTGAGGAACGACCGGCGGGCCCGGCACCTCCGCGGAGGTGCCGGGCCCGCTGTTCCGTCCGGGCCTGCGCCCGGCGATTTTCAGTCAGGTGCCGTCTCGGTGGCCCGCACCAGGGATGCCGGGCGCATGTCGGTCCAGTGTTCCGTCACGTGGTCCAGGCAGCCCTGGCGGGTGTCCTCGCCGTGGACGACCGTCCAGCCCCCGGGAAGGCCGGCGGCGGCCGGCCACAGGGAGTACTGGTTCTCTTCGTTGACGAGGACGAGATAGGCCGCGTCCGGGTCCTCGAACGGGTTGGTCACGGGGCTCAGCTCCTTGCGGGGTGCGTCGGGGTGCGGGCGTCTTCCGGTTCGTGGGGAGGTGCCGTGCCGGCCAGCGCGGCGGCGAGCACCGGGCCGATCCGGTCCAGGGCGTGCGGCCGCAGCATGTGGCCGTGTTCGCACTGCGCGTCGTGGGTGCGGACGGCGCCGGAGACGTACGGCTGCCACGCTTCCGCCGGCCAGTGCGGCTCGCCGCGTTCGGGTTCCGCCTTGAACAGGAGCAGGTCGCCCTCGTAGACGGCGGGCCGGAAGGTGTACCAGCGCAGGCGGGTGTTGTCGGTCAGGGTCTCCGCCACAGCCGTGACGAGGGGTTCGGCCAGCAGCGCGGCCAGCGCGCTGCCCTGGCGGCGGAGGATTTCCGCCGCCCGGGCGGGGTCGAGGCCGGACGGTGCGGCGCCGGGGGCCACCGAGTCGACGAAGAGGTCGGCCACGTCCCGGGCGGTGTGCTGCGGGAGGACGCGGTCGGGTTCGACCTGGAGGGGCGCGGTGTCCAGCAGGGCCAGGAGCGCCACCTTTTCGCCTTGTCGCTGGAGCCGGGTGGCCATCGCGTGGGCGACGGCGCCGCCGAAGGACCAGCCGAGCAGGTGGTAGGGGCCGGCCGGCTGGACGGTGCGGATCCGTTCGAGGTAGTCGGCGGCCATGGCGTCGATGGTGGCGGGGCGGGCGCCGGGTTCGGTCAGGCCGCGTGCCTGGAGCCCGTAGACGGGCCGGTCGTCGAGGTGGCGCAGCAGTCCGGCGTACGGCCAGCCGATGCCCGAAGCGGGGTGGACGCAGAACAGCGGCGGGCGGCTGCCGCGCGGGCGCAGTGGCAGCAGGACGTCCAGGGCGTCCGCGGTCGTGGTGGACGTGTGGTGCAGGGTCCGTACCAGGCCGGCGGGTGTCTGGGCCTCGAACAGGGCGCGGATGCCGGGGTCCGCTCCGAAGACCGCGCGGACGCGGCTGATGAGGCGGGCCGCCAGCAGCGAGTCGCCGCCGAGGTCGAAGAACCCGTCGTCGGCGCCGACCGCGGGCAGGCCGAGCACCTCGGCGAAGAGCGTGCTCATCAGTTCCTCGGGCGGAGAGCCCGGCGCCCGGCCGCCCTCCGGCGCGGTGAAGTCGGGGGCGGGCAGCGCGCGCCGGTCCAGCTTGCCGTTGGCGGTGAGGGGCAGCGCGCACAGCAGGACCACGGCGGCGGGCACCATGAACCGGGGCAGCCGCTGTCCGAGGAACCGGCGCAGCGCTGCGGGGCCGGGCTCGGTGCCGGGGGTGGGGACGGCGTAGGCGACGAGCTGTCTGCGGCCGGGGGCGTCCTCGCGGACCGCCACGGCGGCGCGGTCCACGTCCGGGTGGGCGAGCAGCGCGGCCTGCACCTCGCCGAGTTCGATCCGTACGCCGTGGATCTTCACCTGGTCGTCCATCCGGCCGAGGTATTCCACGACGCCGTCGGCGCGCCGCCGTCCCAGGTCGCCGGTGCGGTACATCCGTGTACCGGGCGGGCCGTACGGGTCGGCGACGAAGCGTTCGGCGGTGCGGGCGGGCCGGTGCAGGTAGCCGCGGGCCAGGCCGGCGCCGGTCAGATGGATCTCGCCGGGCACGCCGGGCGGCACCGCGCGCAGCGTGGCGTCCAGGACGTGGACGTGGGTGTTCCAGATCGGTGTTCCGGCGGCCACGTCGGGTCCGTCGGCGACGGCGTGCAGGCTGTCGCCGCTGGCTTCGGAGGCGCCGTAGAAGTTGACCAGGCGGGCGTGCGGGAGGGCGTCGGCGAACCGCTGGGAGAGGGCGGGCGGCAGGGTCTCGCCGCTGGTCACCCAGAGGGTGCAGGTCGTCAGCAGGCGGGTGTCGCCGTCGAGGAGGGCGGCCAGCAGGCTGGGGACGACGGTGATGCGGGTGGCGCGGTGCCGGGCGAGGAGGGCGGCCAGCGCGTCCGGGCTGCGGGCGGTGAGGGAGTCGGCGAGGACGACCGGCGCACCGTGCAGCAGGGCGCCGAGCAGCTCGGTGGTGCCGTCGATGAAGCTCAGGGTGGTCTTGGCGAGCACCGGCCGCCCGGCGTGCCAGGGGTAGGTGCGGGCGCACCACAGCAGCCGGTTGACGCACCCCCGGTGCAGGCCGACGACGCCCTTGGGGGTGCCGGTGGAGCCGGAGGTGTAGATGACGTACGCCGGGTGGAGCGGCCTGAGGGGCGCGCGCCGGTCGGCGTCGGTGAGGTCGGTGTCCGGCAGCGCGCGGAGCGCCTCGGTGGTGTCCTGGCCGTCCAGGATCAGACGCGGGACGTCCGTACCGGGCAGGGCCGGTGCGGTGTCCCGGTCCGTGACCAGCAGGACGGGCCGGGTGTCGCCGAGCATGAAGGCGAGGCGTTCGGCGGGGTAGTCCGGGTCGAGGAACAGGTAGGCGGCACCGGCCTTGAGGACGGCGAGGACGGCGGTGACCATGGCGGGCGTGCGGGGCAGGGCCAGGGCGACGACGCTTTCGGGTCCGGCTCCGCGGGCGGCCAGCAGGCGGGCGAGGCGGTTCGCCGCGGTGTTGAGTTCCGCGTAGCCGAGGGTGCGGTCGGCGAAGAGCAGGGCGGGGGCGCCGGGGGCGGTGGCCGCCCGGTCCTCGAAGAGGCGCGGGAGGACCAGGTCGGGTACGCCGTGCGCGGTGTCGTTGCGTTCGCGCAGGGTGCGGCGTTCCCGGTCGGAGAGGATGCCGGCCCGGCTGATCCGCTGTCCGGGGTCGGCCGTCGCGGCGTCGGTGATCCGCCGCAGCCGCGCCACGAACGCCTCGACGGTGGGGCGGTCGAAGAGGTCGCTGCTGAATTCGACCATCGCCTCGATACCGGCAGGGGTCCCGTCGGGCGCGCGGTGTTCGGTGGCGTTGATCTCCATGTCGAGCCGGGCGGTACCGGTGCCGACGGACAGCGGGGTGACATCCAGGCCGGGCAGTTCCAGGTCGCGGTCGGCGGCGGACTGCCAGGTCAGCAGCGTCTGGAAGAGCGGGTGGCGGGCGGCCGTGCGCGGCGGGTTGAGGGCTTCCACGAGGTGTTCGAAGGGCACGTCCTGATGGGCGTAGGCGGCGAGGTCGACGTCCCGTACGCGTCCGACGAGTTCGCGGAAGGTGGGGTCGCCGGAGGTGTCGGTCCGCAGGACGAGGGTGTTGACGAAGAAGCCGACGACGTCGTCGAGGGCTTCGTCGGTCCGGCCGGCGGCGGGGGTGCCCAGGGGGATGTCGGTGCCCGCGCCCAGCCGGGTGAGCAGGGCCGCCAGCGCGGCCTGTACGACCATGAACACGCTCGCCCCGCAGTCCCGGGCGAGCCCGGCGAGCCGCTGGTGTGCGGCCGCGTTCCAGGAGAAGGCCAGGACCTCGCCGCGGCCCGAGGGCCGCGCCGGGCGTGGCCGGTCGGTGGGCAGGGTGAGCCGGTCGGGCAGGTCGCGCAGGTGCCCGGTCCAGTACCTGAGCTGTTCGGCGAGGAGGCTGTCGGGGTCGTCCGGGTCGCCGAGGAGTTCGTGCTGCCAGAGGGTGTAGTCGGCGTACTGGACGGGGGGCGGCGGCAGGTCCGGGGTGCGGCCCGCGCGGCGTTCGGTGTAGGCGTGGGCCAGGTCGCGCCACAGGGGGCCGAGGGACCAGCCGTCGGCGGCGATGTGGTGGACGACGAGGACCAGGACGTGGTCCTCGGGGCCGAGGGCGAGCAGTTCGGCGCGGAGCGGGAGTTCGCGGGTCAGGTCGAGGGCCCGGCGGGCGGCGGCGCGGACGCGTCCGGTCACCTCGGCCTCGTCGGCGCCGGTCGCGTCGGTGAGGGTGACGACGGCCTGCGCGGCGTCCCGGCCGAGCACGCTCTGCCGGGGCACGCCGTCGGTCTCGGGCAGGACGGTGCGCAGCACTTCATGCCGTTCCATCACGTCCACCAGCGCGGCGCACAGCGCCGGGGCGTCCAGCGCGCCGGTCAGCCGCATGGCGAGGGGGATGTTGTAGGTGGCGCTCGGTCCTTCCATGCGGTGCAGGAACCACAGGCGGCGCTGTGCGTGGGACAGCGGGACCGGTTCCGGCCGGACGGCGGGGCGGAGCGCGGGCCGGGGCCGCCGGGCGGTGCGCAGCCGGCCGGCCGTACCGGCGGCGGTCGGTGCGGCGAAGAGGTCCCGCAGGTCGAGTTCGGTGCCGAGGACGGTACGGACGCGTGCGGCCAGCCTGGTGGCCAGCAGGGAGTCGCCGCCGAGGTCGAAGAAGCTGTCGTGCACGCCGACCGCGGGCAGCCGCAGCACCTCGGCGAACAGGCCGCACAGCACCTCTTCTTCGGGCGTGCGGGGTGCGCGGCCGTCCGGCGTCCCGGTGAAGCCGGGGTCGGGCAGGGCACGCCGGTCGAGCTTGCCGCCCACCGTCGTGGGGAGCGCGTCCAGCGTGACGACGGCGGCCGGGACCATGTGCGCGGGCAGCCGGGCGCGCAGGAACTCCCGTACGGCGCCCGGTTCGGGGGCGGCGGCGTCCGGTGCGGCGACCACGTAGCCGACGAGCCGTGCGGTGCCCGACGCGTCCGTACGGACGGCTGCCGCGGCGCGGGCGACGGCGGGGTGGGCGGTCAGAGCCGTCTCGATCTCGCCCGGTTCGATCCGGAAGCCCCGCACCTTCACCTGGTCGTCGGCGCGCCCGGCGAACTCCAGCTGTCCGTCGCCCCGCCACCGCACCAGATCACCGGTCCGGTACATCCGCTCCCCCGGCGCCCCGTACGGACACGCCACGAAGCGCTCCGCGGTCTGCCCGGCACGGTTCAGGTAGCCCCGGGCCGTCCCGGCTCCCGCCAGGTACAGCTCGCCGATGACGCCCGGCGGCACCGGCCGCAGCGCCGCGTCGAGCACATAGGCCCGGCTGTGGGTGACGGGCGCGCCGATCGGCGGGGTGCCGGTGCCGTGCAGGGGTTCGCTGAGCGTGGCGCAGACCGTCGCCTCGGTCGGCCCGTACGCGTTGATCATGCGGCGGCCGGACGACCAGCGGGCCACCAGTGCGGCGGTGCCCGCCTCACCGCCGATGACCAGGGTCTCCAGGTCCGGCAGCGCGGCCTGTGGAACGCCGGCCAGCACCGTCGGCGGGAGCAGGCAGTGGCTGACCCGCTCGCGGGCCAGGAACTCCGCCAGCGCCTCGCCGGCCAGCGGCCCGGCCGGCGGCACCACCAGCGTGGCGCCCGCCGCGAAGGCCATCAGCGTCTCCATCACGCAGGCGTCGAAGCTGGGCGAGGCGAACTGGAGCACCCGGCTGCCGGGGCGCAGCCCGAAGCGGGCCGCCTGGGCGGCGGCGAGGGCGTGCAGGCCCGTATGGGGCACCACGACGCCCTTGGGTGTGCCGGTGGAGCCGGACGTGTGGATGACGTAGGCCGGGTGCAGCGGCCTGAGGGGCGCGCGCCGGTCGGCGTCGGTGGGGTTGTGGTCCGGCTGCCCGGCGAGCAGAGCGGCCGTGTCGTCGGCGTCCAGGACGAGGCACGGCGGCCCGCCGGGGGGCAGCTCCGGGGCGGCGTCGGCGGTCGTCATGACGAGGACGGGGGCGGCGTCGCGGAGCAGGTACGCGATCCGCTCCGGGGGCAGGGCGGGGTCCACGGGGAGGTACGCGGCGCCGGTCTTGGCCACGGCGAGGGCCGCCCGGACGGCCGCGGCGGACCGCGGCAGGCAGAGGGCGACGATCCGCTCCGGTCCCGCGCCGCGGGCGGTCAGGAGGTGGGCGAGCCGGTTGGCGTCGGCGTTCGTCTCCGCGTACGTGGCCGACCGCGCCCCTTCGACGAGGGCGGACGCGTCGGGTTCCCGGGCGGCCCGCTCCTCGAACAGCGCGGGGAGGAGACCGGTCGGCAGCCCGTGTGCCGGGCCGCTCCACCGGTGCAGCAGCAGCCGGCGCTCCCCCGGCGAGAGGATGTCCGCCTGTCCGACGGGCCGGTCGGGCCGCGCGACGACCGCCTCCAGGAGCCGCCGCAGCCGTACGGTCAGGCTCTCGGCGGTACCGCGGTCGAACAGGGCGGTGGCGAACTCGACGGATCCGTCCACTCCGGCGGGCAGCCCGCCCGGCGCCCGCCGCTCGGTGAGCCGGAAGGACAGGTCGAATTTGGCGGTGCCGGTGTGCGCCTCCTCCTGCTCGACCGTCACGCCGGGCAGGGCCAGTGCCGCCCCGGACGGGGTGTCCACGGCCAGGGCGATCTGGAAGAGCGGGTTGCGGCCGGCGGAGCGGTCCGGGTTCAGGGCCTCGACCAGCTGCTCGAACGGCAGGTCCTGATGCGCGTACGCCCGCAGGTCGGTCTCGCGCACCCGGTGTACGAGGTCGCGGAACGACGGGTCGCCCGAGGTGTCGGTCCGCAGCACCAGCGTGTTGACGAAGAATCCCACCACATCGTCCAGCACCGCGTCGGTACGGCCTGCCACGGGCGTGCCCAGGGGGATGTCCGTGCCCGCTCCGAGCCGGGTCAGCAGTGCGGCCAAAGCGGCCTGCACCACCATGAACACACTCGCCCCGCACTCCCGGGCCAGTGCCACCACCCGGCCGTGCAACTCCGCGCTCCAGTGGAAGGACACCGTCGCGCCCCGGTGATCGGGAGCGGTGGGACGCGGACGGTCGTACGGCAACGCCAACTCGCCCGGCAGTCCTGCCAGTTGCTTCTGCCAGAAGCGCAGCCGGCTCCCGTTGTCCGCCGACAACGCCCGCTGCCACAGCGCGAAGTCCGCGTACTGCACCGGCAACGCGTCCCACCCGGGCTCACCGCCCGCCACCCGCGCCTCGTACGCCGCCACCACATCCCGCCACAGCGGCCCCAACGACCACCCGTCCGCCGCGATGTGATGCACCAGGACCACCAACACCGCCGTGTCCCCCTCGCCCGCGAACAGCTCGGCCCGGAAGGGCCGTTCCGCGGCCAGATCGAACGCGTACCGCGTGGCGCGGCGTACCGCGGCCGTCATCGTGTCGGCGGTCCAGCGGGCAGCCGGTGTGCGGACGAGGAAGGGGCCGTCCGCCGGGCGCACCACCTGGTACGGCTCGCCGCCCTCCCCTTCGGCGCACACCGTCCGCAGCACCTCGTGCCGCGCCACCACGTCGCCCAGCGCCGTGTCCAGCGCGTCGGCGTCCAGCGGCCCCCGCAGCCGCAGCACCAACGGCACGTTGTACGCCGCGCTCGGACCCGTCATGCGGTGCAGCGTCCAGAGCCGCCGCTGCCCGGAGGACAGTGGTACCCGTGCGGGCCGGGGCAGTGGGCGGAGCGCGGGACGGGGCCAGGCCGCGGTGCCGAGCCGGGTGGCCAGGGCGGCGGGGGTCGGCGTCTCGAAGACGGCGCGGAGTCCGAGTTCCGCGCCGAGCACGGCGCGGACCCGGTTGACGAGCCGGGTGGCCAGCAGCGAGTGGCCGCCGAGTGCGAAGAAGCCGTCCTCGGCGCCGACCTCGGTGACGCCCAGCACCTCGGCGAACAGGCCGCACAGCACCTCTTCCGCGGGTGTGCGGGGCGCGCGTCCGGCAGGACGCTCGCCGGGGTCCGGCGCGGGCAGCGCGCGGCGGTCCAGCTTGCCGCCGGCCGTCAGCGGCAGGGCGTCCAGGAACACGATCGCGGCCGGAAGCAGGTGGCCGGGCAGCCGGGCGCGGAGGAATTCCTGTACGTCCGCGGGGTCCGGCCCACTGCCGTGCGGCTCGTGTGTGGTGCCGACGGCGGGCACCGCGTACGCCACCAGCCGCCGGTCCCCCGGCCGGTCCTCGCGTACGACGACCGCGGCGCGGGCGACGGCGGGGTGGGCGGTGAGGTTCGCTTCGACCTCCCCCGGTTCGATCCGGAAGCCGCGCACTTTGACCTGGTCGTCGGCGCGCCCCACGAACTCCAGCTCGCCGTTGCCCCGCCACCGCACCAGATCACCGGTCCGGTACATCCGCTCTCCCGGCGGCCCGAACGGACACGCCACAAACCGCTCCGCCGTCAGCCCCGGACGACGCACATACCCACGCGCCAGGCCGGGCCCCGCCACGTACAACTCCCCCGCCACCCCCGGCGGCACCGGACGCAACGCCGCATCCAGCACATACACCCGCGAGTTGACGACCGGCGTCCCGATCGGCGGCGCACCGCCCTCCGACAGCGTTCCGCTCAGGGTCGCGCAGACCGTCGTCTCGGTCGGCCCGTACGCGTTGATCATGCGGCGGCCGGACGACCAGCGGACCACCAGCCCGGCGGGGCAGGCTTCACCCGCCACCACGAGCGTGCCGCCCGCGGGCAGACTGCCGGGGTCGAGCGCCGCCAGGGTCGAGGGCGGCAGGGTCAGGTGCGTCACGCCGTACGCGGTCACGGTCCCGGCGAGCGGCGCGCCCGGCAGCAGGCGGTCCGGTGGCGCGGTGACGAGGCAGGCGCCCGTCAGCAGCGCCATGCACAGTTCCCAGAACGACGCGTCGAAGCTCGGTGAGGCGAAGAACAGCACCCGGCTGCCCGGCCCGGCGCCGAGGCGCTCGCGCTGCGTCGCGGCGAGGGAGGCCACGCCGCCGTGGGTGACCACCACGCCCTTCGGCGTACCGGACGAACCGGACGTGTAGATCACGTAGGCGGGACCGGCGGGGAGTGCGGGGGCCGTGCGGTCGGCGTCGGTGAGGTCGGTGTCCGGCTGGGCCGCGAGGGCGCGTTCCGTCTCGCCCGTGTCCAGCAGGAGGCGGGGTACGGACGTGTCCGGCAGCCTGGCGCCGGTCGCGCGGTCGGTGACCAGGAGCGCGGGGGCCGCGTCGCGGAGCAGGTGGGCGATGCGCGCGGCCGGATAGCCGGGGTCGACGGGGAGGTAGGCCGCGCCGGTCTTCAAGACCGCGAGCACGGCCGTGACCAGTCCGGCGGAGCGCGGCAGTGCCAGCGCCACCACGCCTTCCGGCCCGGCGCCCCGGGCGGCCAGCAGCCGGGCGAGCCGGTTGGCGCGGGCGTTCAGCTCGGCGTACGCGAGCCGGGTGTCCGGCGATTCGACCGCCACCGCGTCGGGCGTACGGGCCGCCTGCGCCTCGAACAGAGCGGGCAGCGTCGCGTCGGGCAGCGCGCGGGAGGTTTGGTTCGCGGTCTCCAGCAGCGCGTGCCGCTCGGCGGCGGTCAGGATCTCCAGACTTCCGATGGCCCGTTCCGGCTCCGCGACGGCCGCCGCCAGCAGCCGGTGCAGGCGCGTGAGCAGCCCTTCGACGGTCGCCGTGTCGAACAGGTCCGTACGGAACTCCGCCTCCCCTTCGAGCCCCGCCGGCGCCCGCCCGGCGTCCCGGCGTTCGCGTACGGCGACGGTGAGGTCCACCTTCGCGGTGCCGGTGGGGACATGGACCTCCTCGGCCTCGGCACCGGGCATCCCGTATCCGGTCCCGGCCGTGTTGTTCATGGCGAGGGCGACGTGGAAGAGCGGGTTGCGGCCGGCGGAGCGGTCCGGGTTCAGGGCCTCGACCAGCTGCTCGAACGGCAGGTCCTGGTGCGCGAACGCCCGCAGATCCGTCTCCCGGGTGCGCCGCAGCAGCTCGCGGAACGACGGGTCGCCCGCGGTGTCGGTCCGCAGCACCAGCGTGTTGACGAAGAAGCCCACCGCATCGTCCAGCACCGGATCGGTACGCCCCGCCACCGGCGTCCCGAGCGGAATGTCCGTACCCGCCCCCAACCGGGTCAGCAACGCCACCAGAGCGGCCTGCACCACCATGAAAACACTGGCCCCGCACTCCCGGGCCAGCCCCACCACCCGGCCGTGCAACTCCGCGTCCCACCGGAACGGCACCGTCGCGCCTCGATGACCGGAAGCGGCCGACCGCGGGCGGTCGTACGGCAATACCAACTCGCCCGGCAGGCCTGCCAGTTCCGCCCGCCAGAACTCCGTCTGCCGCGCCGTGCCGCTCCCGCCGTCCTCCAGCGATGCCCGCTGCCACAGCGCGAAGTCCGCGTACTGCACCGGCAACGCGTCCCACCCGGGCTCACCGCCCGCCACCCGCGCCTCGTACGCCGTCACCAGATCCCGCCACAGCGGCCCCAGCGACCACCCGTCCGCCGCGATGTGATGCACCAGGACCACCAGCACCGCCGTGTCCCCGTCGCCCACGAACAGCTCGGCCCGGAACGGGATCTCGGCCGTCAGGTCGAACGCGTACCGCACGGCCCGCACCACCTCGGGCGCGTCGGGCGCCACGGTCCCGGCCGGCGTGACCGTCAGGTACGAGCGGTCCGCGTCATGGTCGCGCACCACCTGGTACGGCTCGCCGCCGTCCCCTTCGGCGAACACCGTCCGCAGCGCCTCGTGCCGCGCCACCACATCGCCCAGCGCCGCGTCCAGCGCGTCCGTGTCCACCGCGCCGCGCAGCCGCAGCACCAGCGGCACGTTGTATCCCGCGCCCGGTCCCTCCAGCCGGTGCAGGAACCACAGGCGTCGCTGCCCGTACGAGAGGGGCAGCCGGGCGGGCCGTTCGGCGCGTACGACGGCGGGGCGGGCGGCCGCCGCGCCGTCCAGGCGCCGGGCCAGCGCAGCCGGAGTGCGCGCCTCGAACAGGGCGCGGATGGTCGGCTCCCGGCCCAGCGCCGCGCGGGCGAGGCCGACCAGCCGGGTCGCGAGGAGGGAGTGGCCGCCCAGTTCGAAGAAGTCGTCGTCGGCGCCCACCTCCGGCAGGCCGAGCACGTCGGCGAACAGGGCGCAGAGGATGTCTTCGCGGGCGTCGCGCGGGGCGCGGCCGGTGGCGGTCCGGCCGGGTTCCGGCAGGGCCCGCGTGTCCAGCTTCCCGTTGGGGGTCAGGGGCAGGGCGTCCAGGACGACGACCGCCGAGGGCAGCAGGTGGGCGGGCAGCCGCTCGCTCAGATGCCGCCGCAGTTCCGCGGAGTGCGGGGTGGCTCCCTCGCCGTGCGCGGCGGTCACGTAGGCCACCAGCCGCCGGTCCCCCGGCCGGTCCTCGCGTACGACGACCGCCGCCGTGCCGACCGCCGGATGCGAGGTCAGCGCCGCCCGCACCTCCCCCGGCTCGATCCGGAAACCCCGCACCTTCACCTGGTCGTCGGCGCGCCCCACGAACTCCAGCTGCCCGTCGCCCCGCCACCGCACCAGATCACCGGTCCGGTACATCCGCTCCCCCGGCGGCCCGAACGGACACGCCACGAACCGCTCGGCCGTCAGTCCTGGACGACGCACATACCCACGCGCCAGCCCGGGCCCCGCCACATACAACTCCCCCGTCACACCTGGCGGCACCGGACGCAGCGCCGCATCCAGCACATACACCCGCGTGCCGGTGATGGGCGTCCCGATCGGCGGTGCAGCGCCGTCCGGCAGTTCGGCGTCCGTCAGCGGCCCGGACATCGTCGCGCAGACCGTCGTCTCGGTCGGCCCGTACACGTTGACCAGGCGGTGCGTGGCCCGCCACCGGGCCGCCAGGTCGGCGGGGCACGCCTCGCCCGCCACCGCGAGCGCGGTCGCCGAGGGCAGCGCGCCGGGCGGCAGTCCGGCGAGGATGCTCGGCGGCAGCTTGAGGTGGGTCACCCCGAACCGGGCGACGGCGTCGGTCAGTTCCGGACCGGCGAGGAGCGTGTCCGCGGGGGCGACGGCGAGGGCGGCTCCGGAGAGGAGGGCGGTGCACAGGTCGGACACGGAGGCGTCGAAGCTCAGGGATGCGAAGAGCAGGACGACGCTGCCGGGGCCGGTGCCGAAGCGGGCGGTCTGCGCGGCGGCGAGCGCGGCGATGCCCTCGTGCGTGACCAGGACGCCCTTGGGTCCGCCGGTCGAGCCGGAGGTGTGGATGACGTACGCGGGGTGCCGGGGGTCGAGGGGTGCGGACCGGTCGGCGTCCCGGACGGGGGTTTCCGGGAGGCCGGCGAGCCGGGCGCGGGTGTCCGGATCGTCCAGTGCGAGGCGCGGTTCCGGGCCCGGTGGCAGCTGTGCGGCGGTGCTGCCGTCCGTGAGCAGAAGCACTGGCCGGGTATCGCGCAGCAGGGTGGTGAGGCGCTCGGCCGGGTGGGCCGGGTCGAGGGGTACGTAGGCGGCACCGGCCTTCAGGACGGCCAGGACCGCGACGATCTGTTCGGCGGAGCGGGGCAGCGCGACGGCCACCGACCGTTCGGGGCCCGCGCCGTGCCAGACGATCAGGCGGGCCAGCCGGTTGGCCGCCGCGTCCAGCTCGGCGTACGTCAGCGTGGTACCGGCGCTCCGTACCGCCGTGGCCCCGGGCGTCCGCGCCGCCTGTGCTGCGAAGAGGGCGGGCCAGGTGCGCGGGGCGGGGACGGGGCCGGGGGCGGTGCTCCAGGTGTGCAGGACGCGGGCGTGTTCCGCGGGCGAGAGGACGGGGAGGTCGCCCACGGTGCGTTCGGGGTCGTCGGCTGCCGCCTTCAGGACCCGGACCAGGCGGCCCAGGACGGCTGCCGCGGCCCGTGCGTCGAACACGTCCGGGCGGTGGCCCAGTTTGAGGCGCAGCCGTTCACCGGGGAGGACGGACAGGCTCAGCGGGTAGTGGGTGCCGGCGGTGATGCGGGGTTCGGCGGCCCGCAGCGGGCCGTCGGCGCCCGGTGGCTCCGCGGGGAGGTTCTCGAAGACCAGCAGGGTGTCGAAGAGCTGGTCGTGGCCGCAGCGGCGGTGCAGCTCGGAGAGGCCGAGGTGCTGGTGGGGCAGCAGCCCGGCCTGGTCGTCCTGGAGAACGGCCAGGGTCCGGGCGAAGGGCCGGGCGGCGTCGAGACGCACCCGTACCGGCACGGTGTTGTTGAACATCCCGACCATGTCCTCGACTCCGGGCAGCCCCGGGGGCCGGCCGGCGACCGTGGCGCCGAAGAGGATGTCGTCCTGACCGGTCAGGCAGCGCAGCACCACGGCCCAGGCGCCCTGGAGCACGGTGTTCAGCGTCAGTCCGTGGCGGCGGGCCAGCGTGCGCAGGTCCGCGGTCAGCCGGGCGGACAGCGTGGCCCGGACGCGTTCGTGTTCCACGGTGCCGTCGGCCGCGTGCCCGGACGCCACGAGGGTCGGGGCCGCCACGCCGGACAGTGCCCGCTGCCACGCGGCTCCGGCCGCCGTACGGTCCTGGGCGACGAGTTGTCGCAGGTACTCCCGGTACGGCGCGGGGGCGGGAAGGCCCGCGGGGTCGCCGCCCGCCGCGTGCACGGCCAGCAGGTCCCGCAGCACCAGCGGCCCGGACCAGCCGTCCATGATCAGATGCTGGGCCGTCAGCAGCAGCCGGTGGTGGTCGGGGCCCAGGCGGAGCAGGGTGAGCCGCAGCAGGGGGCCGTGCGCGAGGTCGAAGCGGGTCGCGCGCTCGCGGGCCGCGATACGGGTCGCGCGGACGGCCTGTTCGTCACCGGCCAGGTCCGCGAGGTCGTGCTCGGCCCACGGGAGGGCCACCGCGTGCGGGTGCGGCACCACCTGTACGGGCGTGCGCAGGCCGTCGTGCCGGAAGGCGACGCGGAGGGCGGGGTGACGTTCCAGGACGGCCTGCCCCGCCGCGCGCAGCGCTTCCGGGTCGAGGGGGCCGTGCAGGTCCACGGCGAGCTGGCTGGTGTAGACGTCCGGGGCCTGCTCGTCGTACAGGGCGTGGAAGAGCAGTCCTTCCTGGAGCGGTGTCAGGGGCCAGACGTCGGCCAGGTCCGGGCACTCCCGCGTCAGCCGGGCGGTCTCCTCCTCGGTGAGGGCGACGAGGGGGAAGTCGGCCGAGGTGCGGCCGTCGGCTCCCGGCGCCGTGGCCCGGTCCGCGAAGGCGGTGAGGAGGCCGAGCCAGGTGTCCGCGAGGTCGCGTACCTCGTCCTCGGTGAACAGGGCGCCGGGCCAGGACCAGGTCGCCGTCAGGACCGGGCCGCCGGGCCGGTCCTCGGCGAGTGCGTCCAGCTGGACGGGGTGGGAGGCCGGGAGCGCGGGGTCGGCGCCGCCGGTGATGCCGCCGGAGCCGGGCACCGGCGCCCAGTCCCCGGCGTCCCCGGCGAGGCGGCCGAGGTAGTTGTAGCCGACCAGGGGGCGGGCACCGCGCGCGAGGGCCGGGGCGGTCTGCGGGTTGAGATGGCGCAGCAGGCCGTAGCCGATGCCGTTGCCGGGGATGGCGCGCAGTTGTTCCTTGACGCGCCGGTATGCCCGGTCGAGCGCGGGGCCGCCGGTGCGCAGCCGGGCGGCGTCGGCGCTGCCCGGGTCGAGGCGTACGGGGTGGACGCTGGTGAGCCAGCCGACGGTCCGCGCCAGGTCGGTGCCCGCGACCGCCGTTCCGGTGTCCGCCTCCGGCCCGTCACCCGGGTCCTCGCGGCCGTGCCGTTCGACGTCGAGCAGGACGGCGGTGTCCGGGCAGCCCGTACGGCGGCGGCGCCAGTCGGCGACGGCGAGGGAGAGAGCGGTGAGCAGGACGTCGTCGGTCCTGCCCTGCAGGGCGGCGGGCACCGGGCCGAGCAGCGCGGCCGTCCGTTCCGGCGGCAGGGTCACGGTCAGCTGCCGCACGGTGCCGGCCAGGTCGCGGGCGGGGTCGTACGGCAGCCGGGACAGGGGCGGTTCGGCGGTGTCGAGCAGGCCGGCCCACAGGGGGAGTTCGGCGACCCGCTCGGGGCGTTCGGCCAGCGCAGCGAGCCGCTGGGACCAGGCGCGCAGCGAGGTGCCCACCGGTTCGAGCGCGGGCGGGCGCCCGGCCGCGGCGGCCTCCCAGGCGGCTTTCAGGTCGGGCAGCAGCACGCGCCAGGACACACCGTCCACCGCGAGGTGGTGGGTCATCAGGAGCAGCCGCCCCGGCCGGTCGGGGCCGGTGTCGAACCAGACGGCCTGGACGAGCCCCGCGGTCCGGTCCGACTCCGGGTCCAGCCGGTCCCGGGCGGCGTCCCTGTGGTGCCGTACGGCGTCGTCGAACGCGGTGGCGTCCAGTCCGGCGGCGTCCACCCGGTGTACGCAGTCCGGGCCGGTGTCCGTGCCCGGCGGGGCGATGTCCAGGGTCCAGACCACGCCGCCCACCCGGGTCAGCCGCAGCCGCAGTGCGTCGTGGTGGTCGATCACCGTGCGCAGCGCGGTGGCCAGATGGTGGCGGCCGAGGCCGGGCGGTACCTGGACCAGCACCGACTGGTGGCAGCCGGCCACCGGGCCGCCGGTTTCCCGGAGGGCGTGCATGACAGGGGTGAGGGGCAGCGGGCCGCTGTCGTGCCCGGTGGGCCCGGCGGGTGTGTCCGGCGCCCGGCCCGCCTGTGCGGCGAGGGCTTCGACGGTGGGGTGGCGGAAGACGTCGCGCGGGGTCAGGGCGAGTCCGGCCCGCCGGGCGCGGCTCACGAGCTGGATGGCGATGATGCTGTCCCCGCCGAGGTCGAAGAAGCCGTCATCCACGCCCACCGCGCCGGCGTCCAGACCGAGCACCTCGGAGAAGAGGCGGCACAGCGTCCGCTCCCGTTCGTCGCGGGGCGCCCGACGCGCGGACGCGGCGGCGTAGTCGGGCAGCGGGAGGCGGGCGCGGTCGAGCTTGCCGGTGCCGGTCAGCGGCAGCGCGTCCACGGCGACGACGGTGGCGGGCACCATGTGGTCCGGCAGCCGCCCGGCCGCGTACCGGCGCAGCTCCCGCGGATCGGCGGTACGGCCCGCAGCGGAGGTCACGTACGCCACCAGACGCCGGTCCCCCGGCCGGTCCTCGCGCACCACGACCGCGGCCGTGCCGACCGCCGGGTGCGAGGTCAGCGCGGCCCGTACCTCCCCCGGCTCGATCCGGAAGCCCCGCACCTTCACCTGGTCGTCGGCGCGCCCCACGAACTCCAGCCCGCCGTCGGCGCGGCGGCGCACCACGTCACCGGTCCGGTACATCCGCTCCCCCGGCGCCCCGTACGGGCACGCCACGAAGCGCTCCGCCGTGAGCGCGCTCCGGCCCAGGTAGCCGCGTGCCAGCCCCGCGCCCGCGATGTACAGTTCCGCCGCGACGCCGGGCGGCACCGGGCGCAGCGCGTCGTCGAGGACGTGGAGGCGGATGCCGCCCAGCGGCCGGCCGAGGGACGGGGGGCGGTCGTCCGGGAGGGGCCCGTCGAGGAATCCGGCGACCACGAACACGGTGGTCTCGGTGGGGCCGTAGGCGTGGACGAAGCGGGCGCCGGGCAGCAGCTCACGGCCTTCGCGCGCGACCCGGGCGGGCAGGATCTCGGCGCCGAGTTCGACGCGGCGCACGGTCAGTTCCCCGGCGGGGCCGGGGTTCTCGCGCAGGGTTTGCGTCAGCTGCTCGAAGGCCGTCGGGGTCTGGTGCAGCTGGGTGACGCCTTCCCGTACGAGCAGCCGCAGCAGCCCGTCCGGAGCGCGGCTCTCCTCGTACGGCACCACGACCAGCCGGGCGCCGTGCAGCAGCGGGCCCCACATCTCCCAGACCGAGAGGTCGAAGGTGTGGGAGTGGAGCAGCGGCGTGACGTCGCCGGCACGGAAGTCGAGGTCCGGCGCGTCGGTGAACAGGCGGGCCACCGCCTGGTGCGGGACCACCACGCCCTTGGGGACGCCGGTGGAGCCGGAGGTATGGATGACGTACGCCGGATGGGCGGGGAACAGGGGGCGGCGGCGCTCGTGATCGCGTACGGGCCTGTCGGAGCACCGGCGGAGCGCGTCGGCCATCTCCTGGCCGTTCCAGAGCAGATGGGGGGCGGGGGGTGCTGCCGTCGGTGTCCGGGTGGTGAGCAGCAGCACCGGGCGGGCGTCGCGCAGGATCTTGTTGTTGCGTTCGGCGGGCTGGCCGGGTTCCAAGGGCACGTAGGCCGCGCCGGTCTTCAGCACCGCCAGTACGGCGGTGACAAGATCGGCCGAACGCGGCAGCTCCACCGCCACGAACCGCTCGGGCCCGGCGCCCCGTTCGATGAGCAGCCGTGCCACCCGGTTCGCGGCGGCGTCCAGCTCGCCGTAGGTGAGGGTGGTGTCGAGGTGGGTCAGCGCCGGCGCGCCGGGGGTGCGGGCCGCCTGGGCCGCGAACAGGTCCGGGAGCAGGGCCGCGGGCGCCTGAGGGCCGGGGGCGCGCGGCCCGGCCACCGGCGCGGCGCCCTCTTCCCCGGCCGTGGGCTCACCGGTCGTGGGCTCACCGGTCGTGGGCTCACCGGTCGTGGGCTCACCGGCCGTGGGCTCGCCGGTCGTGGGCTCATCGGCCGTAGGAACACCCGAGGAGGACTCACCGGCCGCACGTCCGTCGGGAACGCCGATCGGCCGGTCCGGGTCGGCGGTCACCTCCGTCAGCAGGCACCGCAGCCGGTCCAGCAGGTCTTCGACGGTGGCCTGGTCGAACAGATCGGCGTTGAAGTGCGCGGCGCCGGTGAGCGTGTCCGCCCCCACGCCGTCGCCGGGCGTCTCCGTGACGCTGATCTCCAGGTCGGTGACGAGCTTGCCGGTGTGCAGTTCCCGGGCCACGGCGGTGGCGTCGGACAGCCCGGGGACGGCGCCGGGCGCGTTCTGCCAGACCAGCAAGGTCTGGAACAGCGGATGGCGGTCGTCCGGACGGTCCGGGCGGAGCGCCTCGACGACCCGCTCGACCGGCACGTCCTGGTGGGCGTACGCCTCCAGGCCGGTTTCGCGTACGCGAGCGAGCAGGGCGCGGAAGTCCGGCGCGCCCGAGGTGTCCACCCGCAGCACCAGCGTGTTGACGAAGAACCCGACCAGGTCGTGCAGCGCCGTGTCGGTGCGGCCGGCGACGGGCGTGCCGATCGGGATGTCCTCGCCCGCGCCCAGCCGGGTCAGCAGGGCGGCGAGTCCCGCCTGCACCACCATCGACGCGGTCGCACCGCACTCCCGCGCCAGGTCGCGGACGGCTGCCAGCAGGGCGCCGTCCCACCGGAAGCAGCAGGTCCCGCTCCGTCCGGTGGGGCTGTCCGGGCGTGGCCGGTCGTAGGGCAGGGCGATCCGCGCCGGCAGCCCGGCCAGCTTCTTCGTCCAGTAGGCGAGCTGCGCGGCGGCCGTGGTGACGCCGGTTCCGTCGTCGGTGTCGAGCAGTTCGCGCTGCCACAGGGTGTAGTCGGCGTACTGGACCGGCAGCGGGTCCCAGGACGGCGGGCGTCCCTGCCGGCGCTCGTCGTAGGCGTGGGCGAGATCGCGCCACAGGGGCGCCAGTGACCAGCCGTCCGCCGCGATGTGGTGCAGCGTCAGCGACAGCAGGTGCTCCCCGGGCCCGAGGGCGAACAGACAGGCCCGTACGGGTGGTTCGGCCGCGAGGTCGAAGTCCCGGCCCGCGGCCTCCCGCACCTGGTCGTGCACGGTGTCCTGGGTGGTCGCGACGACCGGCAGCCCGGGCCGTACGGCGTCCGGGGGCAGGACGTACTGGTACGGCCCGTCGTCGTCCTCCGGGAAGACGGTACGCAGGGACTCGTGGCGCAGCAGGAGGTCGCGCAGCGCGACTTCCAGCGCCGTACGGTCGAGCGGTCCGGAGATTCTGAGGGTCAGCGGGATGTGGTGGGTGAACCGCGGTCCTTCCAGGTGGTGCAGGAACCACAGGCGGCGCTGCGCGAAGGACAGCGGCAGCCGGGCGGGGCGGTGGTCCCGGGCCGTCGGCGCGGGGCGGCGGTGGCCACCGGTGGCCAGCCGCGCGGCCAGGCCGGCCGGCGTCGGTGTCTCGAACACCGCGCGCAGGCCCAGCTCCGTGCCGAAGACCGACCGGACCCGGTTGACCAGCCCGGTCGCCAGCAGCGAGTGGCCGCCGAGGTCGAAGAAGTTCTGGTCCGGGCCGACTTCGGCGAGGGAGAGGGTTTCCGCGAAGAGGCCGCACAGGATCTCTTCGCGGGCGTCGCGCGGTGCGCGGGCGCCGGGGTCGTGGAGCGTGGCGTCGTCCCGGTCGGGTGCGGGCAGTGCCTGCCGGTCCAGCTTGCCGTTCGCCGTCATCGGCAGCGCGTCGAGGACCAGGACGGCGGACGGGACCATGTGGTGCGGCAGCCGGGCCGCGGCGGCCTTGCGGACGGCGCCGCCCAGTGCGGCGGCGGCCCGGCGCCGGGCCGGTTCGCTGGTCAGCGCCCGCAGGGAGCCCGCGTCGGCTCCGGTGCGTGCCGGTGGGAGGTGGACGTCGGTGTACGCCACGGGGTCCGCGGCCCTGCCCGGCCGTCCGCACGCCGCGCCGTCGCGTTCCGGCTCCGGCAGGAACACCGCGTCCAGGCTGCCGTCCTCCGCCCCGGACCAGGTGACCAGGGCGTGGTAGCCGACGGTGGCGGCCAGGTCGTGCAGGTCGTCCGGGTCCACGGCCGGTGCGGTGCCGGCCGTCCCCTCCTCGTCCCAGCGCGCGTTGGGGATGCCGCTCACCCGCAGGGCGGTGGGCCTGCCCGTGCGCAGCCGGTGCACCAGCGACGGCAGTCCGGGCAGCTCGCTCCCCCACTGCACGCGGGGCGCGTCGGCGAGGGAGACCACGGGGAACGGCCCCTTGCGCAGCACCACGTCGTACCGGTAGCGGGTCAGTTCGTTGTGGTACCGGCCGCGCTTGACGCGGATGTCCACCGCGCTCACCTCGGGCAGCGTGCCGTCGGGCAGGGCGGCGAAGAAGCCGGGCGCGACGAGCAGTTCCTTGTCGCGCGCCATGCTCCGCCGGACCGCGGCGGCCAGGGCGGCGCCCTCGATGGCCCCGCGGCGGGCGGTGCGCTGCCGGTGCAGAACGAGTGCGGTGTGGAAACGGCGGGCCAGCCGCAGGTCGCGTACGTCGCCGATGAACAGGGCGCCGCCGGGCGCGAGGCGGTCGAGCGCGCCGCGCAGGACGGCGAGCAGATAGCCGGTGTCGGGGAAGTACTGCGCCACGGAGTTCAGCACGACGACGTCGAAGGCGCCCTCCGGCAGCCCCCGCATGTCGTCGGCGGCCTGGCAGGTCAGCGTGGTGCGGTCGGCCAGGCCGGGGACCTCCGCCACCTTGGCGCGCAGTCCGGTGACGGCCTCGGCGGACAGGTCGGTGCCCCGGTAGCTCTCGCAGTGCGGGGCCAGCCGGGCCAGCAGGAGGCCGGTGCCGACACCGATCTCCAGGACCCGGCGTGGCCGCAGGGCCCGTACCCGCTCCACCGTGGCGTCGCGCCACTCCCGCATGTGCTCCAGCGGGAACGGCCGTCCATCGAGGCTGCTCCGCCAGCCCGCGAAGTCCTCGCCCAGAGCGACGGGCCGGCCCCCGGAACCGGCGTACAGATCGTCGTACACCTGCTGCCACACCGTCAGCGCCGCCTCGGCACCCGGGGCCCGCCCGGCGGGTGCCTCCGGGGCGGTGTCCGGGTGCGGTACGACGTAACCGACCAGGCTGGGCCCGCGGTCCGCGTCCCGGTGGACGGCCACCGCCGCCTGTGCGACGTCCGGGTGGGCCGCGAGCGCGCTCTCCACCTCGCCCGGTTCGATGCGGAACCCGCGGATCTTGACCTGGTCGTCGGTGCGGCCGACGAACTCCAGGACGCCGCCGGCGCCGCGCCGCACCAGGTCGCCGGTGCGGTACATGCGCGCGCCGGGCGGACCGTACGGGCAGGCCACGAAGCGTTCGGCGGTCAGTGCGGGGCGGCCCAGGTAGCCACGGGCCAGCCCCGCGCCCGCGACGTACAGCTCACCCGTCCCACCGGGCAGCACCTCGCCCATCCGGTCGTCCAGGACGTACAGCGCCAGGTCGGGGATCGCCTCCCCGATGACGCTCGGCGCGCCCGGCAGGGCGATGCCGCGTCCGTAGGCGGCGTAGGTGGCGTGCACGGTGGTCTCGGTCGTGCCGTACATGTTGACGATCCGCGGCGCGTCGTCCGGATGCCGGGCGTACCAGTCGGCGAGCCGGGCGGGGTCAAACGCCTCGCCGGCGAGGACGACCGTGCGCAGCGGCGCGGCCCGCAGCACGCCGGGGTCCGCGCGGTCGGCGGTGAGCAGCGCGTAGAAGGCGGTCGGCGTCTGGGACAGGACGGTGACCCGCTCGCGGGCGAGCAGGGCGAGAAACTCGGCGGGCGCCCGGCTGACCCGGTACGGGACGACCACCAGCCGGCCGCCGGTCAGCAGCGCGCCGAACATCTCCCACACCGAGACGTCGAAGGCGTAGGAGTGGAAGAGGGTCCAGGTGTCGTCGGGCCCGAAGCCGAACCAGTGCGCGGTGGAGGTGAGCAGGCGGGTGACGTTGGCGTGGGTGACCAGCACGCCCTTCGGGGTGCCCGTGGAGCCCGACGTGTGGATGACGTACGCGCAGTCGTGCGGATCCGACCGCCCGCCGCGGTCGGCGTCGGTGAGGGGCGTGGGCAAGGAGCCGGCCAGCAGCCGCCGTGTGCCGTCGTCGTCGAGCAGGACCACGGGCACGCCGCCCGGGCGGCCGGTCCCGGCGGGCAGCCCGCCGGCGGCCTCGCGCGCCGTCAGTACGGCGACGGGCGCCGTGTCCCGCAGCAGGAAGCCGATGCGCTCGGCCGGGTACGCGGGGTCCACCGGCACATAAGCGGCACCGCACTTGAGGACCGCCAGGACGGCGACGACCAGGTCCGCGGTGCGCGGCAGCACCAGCGCCACCGCCCGCCGGGGGCCGGCGCCGCGGCCGAGGAGGAACCGGGCCAGCCGGTTGGCGGCGGCCTCCACCTCCGCGTACGTCATCCGTACGTCCCCGCACACCACGGCGACGGCGCCGGGCGTCCGGTCCGCCTGCCGGGTGAACAGCTCGCCCAGCGTCGCGGCCGAAGCGCTCCGGCCGGTGACCGAGGCACCGCCCGGCGTCCCACCGGGCAGCGACCCGTCCTGTTCGTCGAACGTCACTTTCACAGACCTCTCGCACAACGGGCGCGCGGCTGGACGGCGCGGCACCACACAGCGGTGTCGGGCGCGGCGGGGTCCCGGGGCCGGGGGCGCCGTCGGCCCCGGGATCAGCTCCAGTACTGGAGCGGCTCGCCGGGGCCCTTGCAGGCGATGAACGCGGCCATGCCGACCCGGTGCCCGTCCCGGGCCGGAGTGACGGCGTGCAGCATCCGCGAGCTGAAGATGACGAGGTCGCCCGCCCGCGGGTGGATGACATGGGCCGGGGGCTCCACGGCCGCCGGGTCCAGGCCCTCGACCTCCAGAATGGTCCTGGTCTCCGCGGCCGTCGGGTCGCGGCGCCACAGCTGGAGGTCGCCGCCCTCCTCGGGGACCTGGAGATAGACGTTGGCGACCAGTTGCTCGGTCACCCCGGCGATCTCCGGGGCGTCCGTCTCCTGCTCGATGTGGTCGTTGTGCGGGTGGAACACCGACGTCGTCGGGTGGAACACGCGCAAGGCGCCGACGAAGCACGGACGGCCGCGCAGGCGCAGCAGGTTGGCGCCGGCCGGCCAGCACTCCTGGAGCAGCAGCCGTACGTGGTCCACCGGCGACAGATACGGCGCGAACAGGGCGCGCACCTCGTGGATGGAGGGGAGCGCGGCGTCGTGGTAGCGGGCGGTCAGTTCCGGGTCCCATGCCGTGTCGATGTGCGGCATGAAAATTCGTCCCACGGTACTCGTATATTTCTTGTGATAATGCCCCAGCGCCTTGTGCCGGACGGCTTTCCCGGCCACTTCCGCGGCGATCCGCCGGTCGCAGAAGCCGGGTACGTGAATGGCCGCGATCTCCCGGCGGGCCAGCCGCAACAGGGAATCCCGGGTCAGTTCGCGGGCGAAGTCGGCTTCTCCGGCGACGGCGTCCGTGACCCGTACGCCGGGGCCGGAAGCAATCGAAGTCACGTCGTCACACTCCACTCAACAGTGCACAGCAAGGAGGATTCCGGTCGGCCGCCGGCACCTCACCGCACGGTCGCCACCGGTCCCGGGCACGGGAAAACCGAGGTGCTGCCGGAAAATATGAGCACAACCCACGCCCTTTCCGCTCCCGGTCGCCTGCGCACCGCTCTTCCGGAAATCGCGGGGCACGTCCGGGACCAGACTCTCCCGGCCCGCCGACCGCTACACCGCACTCGCGGACAGCCCGTCCCATCGGGGGAATGCGCAGGCCGGCCCTGGACAGGTGCCGGTGGAAAGACGTTCCGACAAACTGCGGAGATGAAGGAAAGCCCGGAAGGGCGCCCGGTGTGCCGCGCCCGGCCCGCCCGGGGACGCCTCAGCCGGTGCCGCTGGGCACCGCGCAGTCGGCCGGCTGGGGCTTCTTCTCCGGCCAGCCCAGCCCCACGAACGCCACCCGCCGGGTGCCCGGGTCCAGTTGCACCACGGCCACCGGCTTGTCGTAGGCGTTGCCCCCGTTGGTCAGGCAGATCCAGCCGCTCGTGCCCCGCACCCGGTACCGGGCCTCCAGCCGCGGCCACTGGGCGATGACCCGTTCCCGCGCCGGCACCGTGCCGACGGCCTGGGAATTGGCCAGGAAGACGGCCGCGGCGATGGTGCGCACCCCGTCGTGGACCAGCATGGTCCGGGAGTCCTCCAGCTCCACCGGCCCGATGTCGCCCGCGGCCTGCCGGGCGATCAGACGGCGCAGTTCCCGCAGCTCGTCCTGTGGTTCCGTCAGGTACGCCGGCCGCTCCCCGACCGCCGGTGTCCGGCCGGTGCGCGCCCGCTGCTGCTTCTCCCAGGTACGCAGGGCCACGTCCCAGGCGTCCGGGTGGCCGGGGGCCGCGTACTGCACGGTGATCGTGGCGCCGCCCCCGTCGTCGCCCCGCAGCTTCTCCCAGTCGGCCGGGCTCATGTACCGGTCCAGGGTCGCCGCGCCCGACCCGCTGACGACGGTGTACTTCTTTCCGTGGCACGGCACCTCGGACAGTTTCAGGGCGAACAGCCGCAGATGGACCGGGCGTCCCGCGAAATAGACGACTTTCGCGTCGGATTCGCAGATGTTGTGCCCGATCGTCGTGAAGTCGTTTCCGGTGTCGCCCGGGTCGTTGATGCCGGGCGAGGTGAACGGCTGGTCCTTCGGTCCGGGCGGTCCCGGTTCCGGCCGGCTGAACGCCTTGGCGAGCGAATCGTCGTAGATGTCGTTCGGCCGGAGGTCCTTGACCAGAACGGTCTCCGCGTCCCGGAGCCCGCCGTGGAAATTGGCGAGCGCGGCGGCCTGCTGCCGGTTGGTGGGAATGATCCGGGCCAGTCCCGGATACCGGAGCCGGCCGCCGCGGTCGTCGGGATTGGCGATCTCGTCGGCGCTGACCCGGCTGGCCAGCACCGGAATGTGCAGCTCGTTGGTCAGCCGGTCGATGGCCCGTCGGGTGTTGCCCAGGCTGAGGTTGAAGCCGGTGACGGCCCGCAGGTTGTCCTGTTTCGAAACGGCCATCTCCGCGAGCCGGTCCACCACCTTCTCCTGCTGCGCGTAATCCGCACCGGGATTGGCCAGTACCAGGCGCAGCAGCGGTTTGTTCTCCGTCCGGTTGGCCCGCCACTGCGCCAGATAGGCGCCCTGCAATTCGCTGCGGACCTGCCGGCGTTCGGCCTCGGACTTCGGTTGCAGGGGCAGCATCATCGCGATGGTGACGACGTCGTCCTTCTCCTGCTCGACGACGCGCTCGTTCTCCCGGCCGATCGCCGTGGCCACCTCCCGGATCTCCCGGGTCCCGAAGTCGTAACCGGAGCCGTTGACGCCGATGCATTCCCCGGCGCTCCGCTCGACTCCCTGCTCGCAGTAGTCGGGTGCCCCGAGCCTGCCGGGGACGATGATGGCGAGGGGGACGATCACGGCCAGTACGACGAGCACCGTGCAGACCTTCCGGATCCAGGTGGCCCAGAACGTGTTGTACAGCCAGTTCAGCACCGCCGCACCCTCCCCTGTCCCCTTATCCGATGTGTCTCGTGCACGTGCACGGTCTGAGCGGTTGCCTGCCGGCGAGCCGGTCGCTCCAGTCGCGGGCCGTGTGCGTCAGCGTCCCCGCCCCGGCCGCGGGCTCCTCCCCCAGCCGCTCCAGCAGCTTGGGCAGGGTGTCGGTCACCGCGTCGTCGAGGGACTGCGTACGGTCCTCGCAGAGCCGTACGGCGTGCAGCAGCCGGTCGATCCGCTTGCGCCGCACGTCACCGGTCACCTCGGCGTCGCCCAGGGCGCGGGCCCGCCGGTCGTCGGGGCCGCCGAGCAGCGGCGCGTCCGCGATGGCCAGCAGTTCCTCGCACCACACGCGCGCGCTGCGGGTGAGGAACGTGCGGTCGAGGTAGTCCGTGACCGTATCGGCGTCGGCGGCGGCCAGGTGGTGGTGCATGCCGTGGGCCGCTACGGAACCGAAGAGCTCGTCGGCGGTGTCGTCGTCCAGGGCCCGGTAGTGGTCCCGCAGCAGCAGGTGGTCGCCGCGCCAGGCCGCGCCGTCCGGCCGCAGGCGGTGCAGGCGCCGCATGAGCAGGCGGCGCAGGCCGAGGTCACCGATGAAGTGGCGGGGGCAGTGCGGCCACCCGCTGTCGCCCAGCAGTTCCGCGATCCGGTACGCCGACAGGCGCTCGTCCCGGCCCGCCTGCACCTCGCGCATCAGGACCTGGGCGCACTCGGTGTCGTGCGCCACCGAGAGGTGACTGAGCAGGTCGAGCCAGTGCCCGCGCTGTTCGGGCGGCAGTTCCTCCGGCGGCTGCTGGACGATCAGCTCGTCCAGCAGGAGGTCCGCCACCGGGCGGCCCTCGGCCTCCTCCCCCGCGCGCACCCGGGCGTCCAGCAGGGCCCAGTCGGTGCCGTCGTCGGGCTCCCGGAACGACAGTGCCGCGGTCGCCTCGCCCAGCCGGGTCACGAACAGCGGGCGCCCGCCGCTCAGCCGGTGGATGCCGCTGTCGATACGGAGCTGGGCGGCGGTGGTGGCGCCCGGTGCCGGACGCACCCGCAACCGGGCGGTCTCGCGCGCCTGCTGGTCTCGTGTCAGCACCGGCATCCGCACGAGGAGGACGCCCCGCGCCGGCGGGGCCAGGCCGGGGACGCCACCCGGCGGACGGCTCCACCGCGGCAGCCCGCCGTCGGTGGGCCGCCAGCTCACGGGCGCGCCGCCCACCGCACCACCGGAGTCCCCCGCGTGGTACAGGAAGCGTCCGCCGTCCTCGCGCCGGGCGGTCGCCATGACGACCAGCCGGTCGTACAGGCCCCGCTCGCGGTCCTCCAGCACCGGTTTGACCAGCCGCCGGCCCAGGGCGTTGTCCGCGTGGTCCAGCAGGAGGGCCGGGCGGCCCGCCCGGGACAGGCGCCCCAGCAGCGAGACGTACGCGGCCTCGATGTCCTCCCGCAACGCCCGGAAGAGGAACCCCTCCGCGACCTCGCGCGCTTCGCCGCCCTGCTGGAAGTGCGAGGCCAGCGAGTGCAGCCCCAGCTTGGGGTGGCCGCCCGCGCCCGTGTACTCGCCGTAGCACGCCGCCAGCAGGGCCTTGCCCTCCTGGGACGTGCGGGCGAGCAGTTCGTCGAGGACGGCGTTGATGAAGGGTACGGCCCCGGGGTGGGCCACCAGTCCGGCGACGACACCGGCGTAGGCCCGGCCCGCGCGGTTCAGCACGCCCCGCCAGAAGGAGCCGCGCGGCAGCAGCTCGTCGTGCCGCTGCACCTCGTTCACCAGAGTGGCGGTGTCGGCGAGCGGGTCACTGGCCGCGACCGCCGCCAGCCCCGCGTACAGGCGCGGCGTGGCGACCGGCCCGCCGTCGCCCTGCCAGGCGCCGAACTGCCGGGCCGCCTCGCGCAGCACCTCGGTCGTCACCGAACGGGTCCGCGCGTGCTGCTCCGCCTGCTCCCGGTACACCGTGAGCCCGCAGTCCACGTGCGCCGTCGGTACGTGGCGGCCGAACTCGCTCCGTACGCAGCGCAGCAGCCGCCCCTTGCCCATGCCGGGGCCGCCGACGAGCAGGACGACGGGCAGGTCGGGGCCGTAGAGCGGCTTCCGGTTGCGCCCGGCCCGGGTTTTCCCCAACAGCCGTGCCAGCAACCCGTCGTCGTCGAGCAGCTTGTCGAATCCGAGATCGTCAGGCACGGGCCCCCCGAGGCGTCATGACCGCACCGCTTGTGATGACACGTCAGGTTAGTGCAGCACACCGGACTTTAGGGAGGCATGGTCCCGGCCGAAGCCACCGCACCGGCCGCGGGGCCGCCTGCGGGCTGCCCGGCAGTCACCGCAAACGCCCGCCCGGAGGACGGGGGGCCGGCCGACGCTGCTGAAGAGGGCGGGCCGGGGCGCCGTCGTCACCGGCCTTTCACCGCCGAACACCCCGGCCCGCCTGGCCTCGTTCATCTTCCCCGAGGAACGAAGCGAGTCGATACTGCCCACCGCGGATGCCACCATGCACGCCGCCATGACGATCACCCGGACAGCGCAGCGACGCCCACCCGGCACAACAGCTCGCGGCCCGCCGGAGCCGCCTCCGCGCTACCGCTACTCGGTAGCGGTCGCCTCGACCCGCCGGTGAGCAAGAGACTGCCGGTATGTTACAAGTCGAAGCTCACGACACCAGCGGCGAGCTTGTCCCTCAAGCCCGCATTCGCTTCCAGGCTGACGCCTGCGCGGGATCGAAGTTCACCACTACGAATGGGCCCAGCAGCAGTGCCGAGACCGACACCGACGCCGTCGCCACCGCCCCGCAAATCGTCGCCGGCCCAACCATGGAAGATGCGCCATCAATGTCACCGCACCCACGGCACCCACCAGCAAGAACCACGCACCGGCCCCCTGCGTCGCGCACGTCGCCTGATGCACCGGACGGCGTTCGCCGGCCGGTGTGGAGCCGGAGCAGCCTGCCTGCGGCAGCAGCGGACACACCACAAGGCCCGGGCCCGGCGGATGCGGCCCCCGGCATGAGGCGTCTCACGCCGGTTCGTCAGGAGCGCCCGCGACCATGGTGAACCAGGTGGTCTTGCCGTCCTCGGTGGGACGGCTGCCCCAGGAGTCGGCGAGTGTGTCGACCAGTGTGAGGCCGCGCCCGGACTCGTCGACGAGGCCGGCCGTCCGCTGGTGCGGCAGGTGCGTACTGTGGTCGGTCGCCTCGATGGTGATCTCGCGGGCGCTGCGGCACAGCCGCAGCCCGATGGGCCCCTTGGCGTGGCAGACGACGTTGGTGAGCAGTTCGGAGGTCAGCAGCCGCGCATCGTCGGCCAGATGCGGGCAGCCACAAGAGGCCAGGAACTCCGTGACGAAGGCGCGTCCCTCGCCCACCGCCTCGGGCACGGCCTCCAGATCGCGGCTGGCCGTGGCGAGCGGGGCCGACGGCAGACGGGCCAGGAGCAGGGTGACGTCGTCGCACGATCCGCCGTCGCCGGGCAGCAGTTCGGTCAGCACACGGTCCGCCGCCTGCTCCAGGCCCGCCCCGGTCGCAAAGGCGGCGTCCAGCGTCGCGGCGAGGGCGTCGACCCGGTCGTCGATGTCACAGCCCGGCGTTTCGATCAGGCCGTCGGTGTAGAGCACGAGGGTGGCGCCGGGCGGGACGGGGACCGTGACCTCCTCGTGGGGGATGTCGCCCACACCGAGGGGCACGCTCACCGGGACCTGGAGCGTGCGGACACCGGCGTCCGGGGTGGCCAGCAGCGGGGGCAGGTGCCCGGCGGAGCAGATCGTCGCCTCGCCCGCGTCCGGATCGATCTCCAGGTAACAGCAGGTGATGAACTGGTCGGGCAGGTCGGCCACGACCGCCTCCAGGGTGTGCATCAGCCGCCGCGGCGGCAGCCCGCTCTTGGCCAGCGCGTGCGCGGCCGAACGCAGTTGTCCCATGACGACGGCCGCCTCCAGGCCGCGCCCCATGACGTCGCCGATCAGCGCGCCGACGCGGCCGGCACCCAGCGGCACCAGGTCGAACCAGTCGCCGCCGACACCCGGCCCCTGGGTGGCGGGCAGATAGCGGTGGGCGGTGGGGACCGTGGGGAGCCGGGGCGGGATGCCCATGAGGCTGCGCTGGAGGGTCAGGGCGATGTACCGCTGCTGCTCGTACAGCGCGGTGAGCTCGGCCTCCGCCCGCCTCTGCGCGCTCACGTCCCGGACGATCGCGGAGGCGCCGACGACCTGCCCGTCGGGGGCCCGGGTCGGCCACAGGGTGACGTCCACGTCGATCCGTACCCCGGCGCTGGTCACCCGGATGGTTTCGAAGTGCTCGATCTTCTCGCCGCGGCTGAGCCGGTCCAGCAGTTCGTCGATCTCGCCTTTGCGCTCGGGCGGTGCGAGCATCGACACGTGGGAGCCGATCGCCTGCTCCGGGGTGTAGCCGTACAGCCGCTGGGCGGCCGCGTTCCAGTAGGTGATCCGGCCGTCCAGCGTCTTGGTCAGGATCGCGTCGTGCGAGGACTCCACCAGGGCCGCCAGGTCGCTGGCCTGCGCCGCTGCGGCCTCGCGCTCGGTTCCGTCCCAGACGGCGGTGGCCACCAGGGGGCAGTCCGTACGTCCGGCGTGGGCGGCGCCGGGTCCGACGGGGCGGCACAGCACCAGGGCCAGATCGTCGGTGAGCCGCCCGGCGTGCTGGAACAGCCGGGTGTACAGGGAGCGGAGCGCCTCCTCCGGAGAGGAGTCGCTCAGGACGTCGGCCGCCTCGTCCAGCAAGGGAAACGGTGCCCCCTGGGCGTTACGGGCCCCGGTCAGGTCAGCCGTGTAGAACAGCAGCCGGTCACCGGACCGCAAGGGGAAGCGGTCCTGGCGCGGTTGCGGCCCCCGGCCCAGAGGGGGTGCTGCTTCGGCGGGTTCCAGAAACTCCACGCGCCGTCCCGAACAGCGCAGGGGTGCGGGGTGGCCGCAGTTGACGACGCGTACCTCGCCGGGAGCGAACTCCGCGAGGACCGTCGTGACGGAGTTCCCGGTCTTCTGCAGCTCCGGGGCGAGCCGGGCTTCCAGGGCGGCGGCGAGCCGCGGCAGTTCTTCTGTAGAGCAAGCCAGATCGCGGAAGCCGGCGACGGCCGCCGAGATCAGCCGCACCGCGTCCGCAGCGGCCCCGCGGACGTCACCGACCAGGACCCGCAGGCCGAACGGGGTCCGCACGACGTCGTACAGGTCTCCGCCGATCCGGTCCTCGTCAGCGGCGCAGTGGTAGCGGATGCACACGTGCGCGCCGTCCGGGGCTCGGGGGGCGGGGAGCGGAATCGCCGCCCGGACGTTCTGGGGACCCTCGAAGGCCGGAGACGGCGAGTGCAGGGCGGCCTCCAGCACGTCACATTTCCCCGCCCCGTAGGCGGTCAGTCCGCATCCCAGCAGCAAACCGCACCACCGCACACCGAACGCTGGCGTCAGCAGGGCACCGTCCAGCAGACCCGCCACCACCCCCACCAGCGCGGCCCAGCAGCCCACCAGCAGGGTACGGCGCACGTCGAGACGGGTGCAGGCCAGCAGCGGGCCGATGACCAGGAGGGCGATGAGCTGCGGACCTGGCCCGGCCAGTACATCCAGCGCGGCGATGGCCAGACAGACGGCCAGCGACACGGACAAGAGAGGAGGCGGAGCCGGCCGCTTCGCCACACGGACGGTGGTCATATCGCGCTTCCTTTCGAGCCCGCCGCGCGGCGCCGGTCAGCCCGCCCCACCGGGCTCGGTCATGCAGACCGAAGCACCCCGGCTCGAACAAACTACGGTCCTCCCTTCCGCCCTGGCTCACCCTGATCACAACTAGACGCAATGCGCCCGGAAGCGCTCGGGAGTGGACGTAGTCCGGCCGTTATCCGGACGGCGGCGTCCTGTTGACGCGGCGTTTCCGCAGAGCACATATATGCAGGGAAACGGACTCGGCTGGTGACGGCCTCCCCCGGCCGACGCGGCCGGCGCTTCCTTCCGGATGCGCGGACGTTTTGCGGGACTCCCGACAAAAAGGCTCCTGCACCTCTGAGCATGACGGGTGGGCAATCGCCCCAGGGGGCGCCTGCTCGATGCGTCAGAACGCCTACGGAGCAGTCGGGCCCGCGCAGCCTCACATCCGGGATTTCAGCACGTCGACCTCACAGCCCGGCGCGAAGGGGTCGAAGCCGTGCTCGATCAGCCAGCGAACCGCCAGCAGGCTGCGCAACGACCACCACGCGTGGATCACGTCGAGGTCCATGTCGGTGCCATAGCCGGCGATGACGTCGTCCAGGTGCTCCTCGTGTCCGAGCGTGAAGGTGGCGAGGTCGTACAGGGCATCACCCTGGCCCGCCTCGGACCAGTCGATGATGCCGGTGACCTCGTCGCCGTCGACGAAGACGTGCGCGATCTGTAGGTCGCCGTGGGTGAACGCCGGAGTCCACGGCCGGAGCGCGGCCTGGGCGACCTGGCGGTTACGGGTGACCAGGTCGGCGGGCAGAAGGCCGTTCGTCACGAGCAACTCGCACTCGTCGTCGAGTTCCGCCGCCAGCGCGACGGTGCTCCGCCCGGCCCGGCCCGGCCGGGGCGGCAGCGGCGCGTCGTGCAGCTTCCGGATGGCGGCGCCCGCCGCGGCCCACGCCGTCGGCGACCCGGTCGACGGCCCGCCGAGGCGCCCGATCGTGGTCCCCGGGAGTGCGGCGATCGCGAGCACGGGCGGCTTGCGCCACAGGACCTCCGGGGTCGGGACCGGCGCGAGGGACATCGCCTCGACCTCGGCGTCGATGCGCGCCTGATCGGTGTCCACCTTCAAGAACACGTCACCGACACGCAGAGTCGCGCGCTCGGAATGGGCGACGACGACTTCGACCTCATCCATGGGCGCCCAGTATCCCGGGGTTGATCGCCGACGTCACCAGGTTTATCGCGTGTGGTTGCGCGGCTGACCGCGTCCCGCGAACCAAGGTTCACCCCCATGCGGTGGCACGCACACGTTTGGCCGGCGGTAAGCGGCAGAGGTGGCATCGGAGGCGACGCGGTCGGCTGCACGGCGGGCGGCCGAGCGTTCTTTCCACCGCCCGCCTGCGCGGGAGCACCGTAAAGCCGCGGGTGCCGGCCCCCACCCGTCCCAACCGGGCCAGACATACGGACATCTGGTCAATCACTCATGACGGTGGTGGGCCAAATGTGCGTCCTGGGCGCGCCGTCTCCCGTGAGACGCTCTCCGCGCCGTGTACCCCTGTGCGCCGAATTCTCGCGGATCCGTCCGCTGCTGTGCGTGCTGGGTTGGCAGGCAGCCGGCGGCTCGGTGCGCCCGGACGCACCAGGCAACGGGGCACGGGCCCCCACGTATACGTCAGCACCGACTCCCGCGACTCACCCGCGCGGAACGCCCATTCAACTCCGCCGACCCGTCCGGCCAGCCAACAACGAACAACCAGCTCGGATACATACCCGGGTTGCACGACTAGCGCATGGCTCCGGCCGCGCGTACTTCGGCGAGCGTTTGCCGTGCCAGCGGGCCGAAGTCCTCGCTGTTGTCGGCGTCGATCCACTGGTCAAAGGCGATCTCCCAGACGAGCGCGCCCAGTTTCGCGGCCACGCGCGCGGTCAGGCTCGGGACTCCGCGGCGCTTGAGGGCCTCGATCATCGAGGCGGTGAGGTCGATCCTTTTCAGGGCTTCGCGTTCCCGCAGTTCCGGATTGGCGTTCAGCACGGCCTGGCGCCGGCCGCTGAACTCGCGGCGGTCGGCGGTGAAGAACGTCCTGCCGAGCGCGTCGAGGGCGTCCGCCACCGCGTCGAGCGGCCCGGCCGCCGGCGGCGCCGAGGCGATCCCCTCGACGAGCAGGCCGCCCACCGTGCCCCTGTCGAAGAGCACCTCGCGCTTGTCCGGGAAGTACCGGAAGAACGTGCTCTTGGTGAGCCCCGCACGCTCCGCGATCTCGACCACGGTCGTGTTCTCGTAGCCGCGCTCCTCGAAGAGGTCGAGGGCGGCGGCGGCGAGTCGTCCTGGTGCGTCGGGTTGCCAGCGAGCCATGGGAACAGTGTACGGGACTTCGTCCCATCACTGATGTAGGGTCGATGAGACCGAGTCCCATCACTGGCCATGAGAGGTCACCGATGAGTAAAGCTGTCCGCTACCGGCGTTTTGGCGGTCCCGAAGTACTCGAACTGCAGGAGATACCCGAGCCGCACCCCGCACCGGACGAGGTGCGCGTCCGGGTCACGGCCGCCGGGCTGAACCCGGTGGATTGGCAAATCACCACACAGCCCGACATGGCGGCGCGGTTCGGCATCACCTTGCCGGCCGGGTTCGGCAGCGACTTCGCCGGAGTGGTGGACGAGGTGGGCGCCGCGGCCACGGGATTCGCGGTCGGCGACCGGGTGTACGGGGCCGCGATCGGCCGGTCCGTCGCCGATTTCGTGCTGGTCAAGACCCCCGCGGAAAACCTGTGGCCCACTCCGGAGGGCATCGGTGACGAGGTGGCGGGCACGCTTCCGGTCTCCGGCCTGACGGCCGCCGCCGCGCTCACCGCGATCGGGCTCCGCACCGGGGACACCGTCCTGATCGGCGGGGCGGCGGGCGGCGTGGGCGTCTTCGCCGTGCAGCTGGCGAAGCTCGCGGGGGCCCGGGTGCTCGGCACCGCCTCCGAGGGCACGTTCGACTTCCTGCGCGGGCTCGGCGCCGAACCCGTGGCGTACGGCCCCGGCCTGGCGGACCGGGTGCGGGCCCTGGCGCCCGGGGGGATCACCGCCGCAACCGACCTGTTCGGAAGGGAGGCGGCCGAGACCGCGCTCAAGCTCGGCGTGGCACCCGAGCGGATCTCCGTCGTGGCCGACGGTCCCGCCCCGCCGCCCGGTGTACGCAAGACGGGCGCCCTCGATGCGGAGCCGGGCGCCATGGAACGGATCGCCGGCGCCATCCATTCCGGCGAGATCACGGTACCGATCGCGGCGACCTTCCCGGTCGAGCGGATTCGCGAAGCCGTGACGACGCAGGCCGAGAGGCATGTTCACGGCAAAATCGTGATCGCGTTGTGAACCGGCACAGGTGAACTCGGCAATCAGGATGAGGGTGGTGCGTATAGCGTCCTGATGGTTGTGTGGGTTTGCCTGCGCTCCGAGGCCTGATGGCGCACGCGGACCGGATCGAAGACCTCGGCCCCGGCGCCGGACACGGCGGCGGCCGGGTGTTCTCCACCGACTCCCCCGCCCACCTGGTCGCAGGCGGCGCCACGCTCATGGCGCGGTATCTGCGGGAGTACGTAGGCCGGTGAATTCCCGGGCCGCCTGCCGGCCTGGGTGCGCAATTGCGGGAATAACCAGTTGGACGGGTCGGGATGCGGTGACCCGTCCAACTGGCTGTGGTTGACCGGCCGCGGCGGCGACCGCACAGTTGGGGCGACCAGCCCGGAATTCACCGGGTAGTGTCCTAGGGGGATCAATGAATACCCTGGCGTGCAGCGCTCTGCCTTCTTCCGTTCGCCGGAAAGGAATGCAGCCGGCCCGAAATGGCGTGGGGAAGCTGCGCGCCGCAGATTACGCCGACGGCGGCAGTCCGGAAAAGCGGCCGGTAATTCCGGGGCGAATCCGGGATGCGGGACGATGAGCGGGACGACGCCGGCCGGGAAGCCCGTCCCGGCACCGGCTGTTTCGGTGATGGAGCTGATAGCCCGCCGGACGGCCCGCACACCGGACGCCGTAGCGGTGACGGACGGCGAACGCCGGTTGAGCTATGCGGAGTTGGCGGCGGCGTCGAGCCGGCTGGCCGCGTACCTGGCCGCCCGGGGCGTACGGCGTGGCGACCGGGTGGCGGTGGTGCTGGAGCGGTCGGCCGAACTGCTCGTGGCATTGCTGGGCGTGTGGAAGGCGGGCGCCGCGCACGTTCCGGTGGACGGCGGGTACCCGGCGGAGCGGGTGGCGTTCCTGCTGGCGGACTCGGCTCCGGCGGCCGTGGTGTGCGCGACGGCGACCCGGTCCGCGGTTCCGGCGGACCGGGAGCCGCTCGTGCTGGACGCGCCGCGGACGGCCGAGGCGGTGGCCGGCTACCCGGCCGCCGGCCGTGCGGTGGTGCGGGTGGGCGCGCAGGACGCCGCGTACGTGATGTACACCTCCGGGTCGACCGGGCTGCCCAAGGGCGTGGTGGTGCCGCACGGCAGCGTGGCGGCGCTGGTGAGCGATCCCCGGTGGGGGCTGACGGCCGGGGACGGGGTGCTGGCGCACGCGCCGTACGCCTTCGACGCGTCGTTGTTCGACCTGTGGCTGCCGCTGGCGGTGGGCGGCCGGGTGGTGATGGCGGCCCCCGGGACGCCGGACGCGCAGCGGATCGCCGCGGCGGCGGCCGAGGGCGTGACGGCGCTCCAGCTCACGGCGGGGCTGTTCCGGGTGTTCGCGGAGGAGGCGCCGGAGTGCTTCCGGGGCCTGCGGCAGGTGATGTGCGGTGGGGACGTGGTGCCGGCCGCCGCGGTGGTACGGGTGCGGCAGGCGTGCCCCGAGGTCACCGTGCAGCATCTGTACGGGCCGACGGAGGCCACGCTGTGCGCGACCTCGCACCCGGTGCGGCCGGGCGAAGCGGTGCCGGACGTGCTGCCGCTCGGCCGGCCGCTGACCGGCCGCCGCCTGTACGTGCTGGACGCGGCGCTCCGTCCGGTCGCGCCGGGAACGGACGGGGAGCTGTACCTCGCGGGGGCGGGGCTGGCGCGCGGATACCTGGCACGCGCGGGCCTCACCGGGGAGCGCTTCGTGGCCTGCCCGTTCGCGCGCGGTGAGCGGATGTACCGGACCGGGGACCTGGTGTGCCGGACCGGTGACGGTGAGCTGGTCTTCCGCGGGCGGACCGACGAGCAGGTCAAGATCCGTGGCTACCGGGTGGAGCCGGGCGAGGTCGAAGCGGCCCTGACCGCACATCCCTCGGTCGGGCAGGCCGTGGTGGTGGCCCGGGAGGACCGGCCGGGCGAGCGGCGGCTGGTCGGATACGTCGTACCGGAGGCCGGGGGCGCGGGCGGGGAGGGGGCGCGAGGGCCGGGCGAGCTCGCCGTCCTGCGCGAGCACCTGGCCGCGACGCTGCCGGAACACCTGGTACCCACCGTGCTCGTACCCCTGGACCGGCTGCCCCTGACCCCGCACGGCAAGGTCGATCGCGCGGCCCTGCCGGCACCCGAACTCACCTCCGGACCCGGGCGGCGGCCCCGGACGACGGCCGAGGAGGTGCTGTGTGGCCTGTTCGCCAAGGTGCTGGGGCTGGACCGGGTGGGTGTCGGGGACGGCTTCTTCGAGCTGGGCGGCGACTCGATCAGCTCGCTCCAGCTGGTGACGCGGGCCCGCCGGGCCGGGCTGCTGCTGACCCCCGGCCAGGTCTTCGAACTCGGGACGCCCGAGCGGCTGGCGGAGGCGTCCGGGACGGTCCCGGCAAGGGCGCAGCGCGGCCCGGCGGACGCCGGGACCGGGGACGTGCCGTGGACCCCGGTGATGCGGGCGCTGGGGAAGCGGGCGGCCCGGCCGGGGTTCGCGCAGTGGATGATCGTCGGCGCGCCGGCCGGGCTGACCCGGGACGTGCTGGTCGCCGGGCTGGCCGCCGTCCTGGACACCCACGCCATGCTGCGCGCCCGCGCCGTGCCGGACGGTCCCGAGCCGGTTCTCACCGTGCCCGGACGCGGCACGGTCGATGCGGCCCCGCTGGTCGCGCGGCTGCCCGCCGAGGACGGCCGCCACTTGGACGAGGCCGCCGAGCGGGCGGCGCGTCACACGCTGCGGCGGCTCGACCCGGCCTCCGGCGCGCTCGTACGTGTGGTCTGGCTGGACGCGGGCACCGAGCGGACCGGCCGCCTCGCGGTGGTCGTCCACCACCTCGTGGTGGACGGGGTCTCCTGGCGCATTCTGGTCCCGGATCTCCAGGCCGCCTGCGAGGCGGTGGCCGCAGGGCGGGAACCGGTGCTCGACCCGGTCGGGACTTCCTTCACACGGTGGGCCAGGCTCCTGACCGCGCAGGCCCGTGACGAGCGGCGGGTCGCCGAACTGGAGCACTGGGAAGGTCTGCTGGGCGACGACCCGCCGTTGGGCGCGCGCTTGCCCGACCCCTCGCGGGACACCGCGGCCGGCATGCGCCGCATCGACTGGACCGTGCCCGCGGAGCAGGCGGCGATCCTGACCGGCCGCACCCCCAAGGCTTTCCACTGCGGCGTCCACGAGGTCCTGCTGTCCACCCTGGCCGGAGCCCTCACCCACTGGCGGCCGGACGCCGTCCCGGCCTCCGGCGTGCTGGTGGACGTGGAGGGACACGGCCGCGAGCCGGTGGCCGAAGGGCTCGATCTGGCCCGTACGGTCGGCTGGTTCACCGACGTGCACCCGGTCCGGCTGACCACCGCCGGCGTGGACCTGGACGAGGCGCTGGCGGGCGGCCCGGCAGCCGGCGCGCTGCTCAAGACGGTCAAGGAACAGGCGCGGGCGGTGCCCGGCGAGGGACTCGGCCACGGCCTGCTGCGCCACCTCAACCCCGGTACGGCCGCGAGGCTGGCCGCGTTCCCGGCCCCGCAGGTCTCGTTCAACTACCTGGGCAGGTTCCGCGCCGGCGGACCACCCTCCGGCCGGGCCGAGCCCTGGCTGCCGGCCGGACCCACCACGATCGGCGAAGCCGCCGACCCCGGCATGCCCGTCCAGCACACCCTGGAAGCCGAGGCCGCGGTACGGGACACTCCCGGCGGCCCGGTGCTCACCCTCGCGCTGAGCTGGGCGAACCAGCTCCTCGACGAGCCCGCCGTACGGGCGCTGGGCCGGCGCTGGCTGGACCTGCTCGGCGGCCTGGCGGCGCACACCGAGGCTCCCGGCGCGGGCGGCCACACGCCCTCCGACTTCCCACTGCTCCCCCTCACCCAGCAGGATGTGACGGAACTGGAGGCAGCGGTGCCGCGGCTCGCCGACGTCTGGCCGCTGGCGCCGTTGCAGGAAGGGCTGCTGTTCCAGGCCGTCCACGACGAGCGCGGACCGGACGTCTACCAGAGCCGGTGGACGCTGGAACTGGACGGGCCGCTGGACACCGCCCGGCTGCGGGCCGCCTGGCGGGTCCTGGTGGACCGGCACGCCGCCCTGCGGGCGAGCTTCCACCGGAGCGCGTCCGGCACCGCCGTACAGGCCATCGCCCAGGAGATCACCTCGCCCTGGCAGGAAGCGGACGTGTCCCACCTGCCGGAGGCCGAAGCGGCAGCCGCGGCCGACGGCCTGGCAGCGCGCGGGGGGCCACGGCGCCTCGACCTGGCGGCGGCGCCGCTATGGCGGCTGCTGCTCATCCGCATGAGCGAGCGCCGGCACCGCCTCGTCGTCCGCACCCACCACATCCTGATGGACGGCTGGTCGCTCCCGGTGCTGGTCGGGGAGCTGTCCGCGGCGTACGACGCGGGCGGCGACGGCGCGCGGCTCGGCCGGGTCACCTCGTACCGGGAGTATCTGGCATGGCTGGCCCGGCAGGACAAGGACGCCGCGCGGGACGCCTGGCGCGCCGAGTTCCGCGGCACCGGGGAACCGACCCTGGTGGCGCCGACGGCACCACACCACGGCGTCACCGACCCCGCCGAGGTGTACGCGGACGTGCCCGAGGCGCTGTCGCGGCGGCTGGAGGAACTGGCCCGCACCCACGGCCTGACGGTCAACACGGTCGTCATGGGGGCCTGGGCACTGGTCCTGGCCCGGCTGTCCGGGCGTACGGACGTGGTCTTCGGCGTCACCATGGCCGACCGCCCGCCCGAACTCCCCGGCGTCGAGACGATGGTGGGCCTCCTGATCAACACCCTGCCGGTACGGGTGCCGCTGGACGGCGCACAGCCGGTCCTGCCGATGCTCAAGGACCTCCAGGAGCGCCAGTCCGCGCTGCTGTCCCACCGGCACCTCGGCCTGTCCGAGGTGCAGAAGCTCGGCGGGCCCGGCGCGCTCTTCGACAGCATCGTGGTCTACCAGAACCTCCCCCGGCCGCCCGCCGCCCCGGCCGGCCCCGACACGCTCACCATCCGCCTCGCGGACATGACCGACACCGTCCACTACGCGCTGGGCCTGAACGTCACCCCCGGCGAGCGGTTCCGCGTCCATCTCGTCCACCAGCGCGGTCTGCTCCCCCGGGAACTGGTCGACGCCCTGCCCGACCGGTTGGTGCGGATCTTCGGGCACCTGGTCGCCGACGGCCCGGAGCCCGTCGTGGGACAGATCGGCGTGCTGAGCACCGCCGAACACCGGCAGGTGGTCACGGAATGGAACCGTACGGCCATGCCGCCGCCCGCCCGCCTGGTGCCGGACCGGCTCCGGCACCAGGCGGCCCGGACGCCGGACGCGGTGGCCGCCGAGGACGGCCACCGGACCGTCACGTACTGGGAACTGGCGGACGGGACGGGACGGCTGGCCCGCCACCTGATCGGGCTCGGCGTGGGGCCGGAGCGCCGCGTCGCGGTACTGCTGCACCGGTCGCAGGCGTCCCTGACCGCCGCGCTGGCCGTGATCGCGGCGGGCGGAGTGTACGTACCGGTCGACCCCGGCTACCCGCCGGAGCGCCGGGCCTTCCTGCTCCGGGACGCGGACCCGGCCGTGGTGCTGTGCGCCGCCGACACCCGGCAGGCGGTCCCGGACGGCTGCGGCCGGGCGGTCGACCTGGACGATTCCGCGGTGACCGGGGCCCTGGCCCGCCTGGCGGGCGGCTTCGTCACGGACGCGGAGCGCCGTACGCCGCTGCGGGCGGAGCACGCCGCCTACGTGATCTACACCTCGGGCACCACCGGCACACCGAAAGGCGTCACCGTCACCCACCGCGGTCTGCGCAACATGGTCGCCGACCGCATGGCCCGGTTCGCCATGGGCCCGCACAGCCGCGTCCTCCAACTGGCCGCGGCGGGCTTCGACATGGCGGTCGCCGACACCTGGCCGGTGCTGTGCGCGGGCGGCACGCTCGTACTCGCCCCGCCCGGACCGCCGCCCCTGGGCGAGGATCTGGCCCGCCTGCTGCGCAGCCGGCGCATCACCCAGCTCTGCGCCACCCCGTCCTTCCTGACCCAGGTGCCGCCGGACGGCCTGCCGCGGCTGCGGGTGCTGGTGACCGGCGGCGAGCCGCTGACCGGGGAGTTGCGCCGGCGGTGGGCGCCGGGGCGGCGGCTCCACGAGGAGTACGGCGTCACCGAAGCCACCGTCGTGCAGACCTCCACCGCCCCGCTGACCGGCGACGAGCCGCCCACCGTCGGCCGCCCCGTCGCCAACACCCGGCTGTACGTCCTCGACGCGTTCCTCCAGCCGGTGCCGCCCGGCGTGGCCGGCGAGCTGTACGTGGCCGGGGAGAGCCTGGCGCGCGGCTACCGGGAGCGGCCGGCGCTGACTGCGCAGCGATTCGTGGCGTGCCCGTACGCGCCCGGTGAGCGGATGTACCGCACCGGCGACGTGGTGCGCTGGACCGGTGACGGACAACTGGTCTTCGCCGGGCGGGCCGACACCCAGGTCAAGATCCGCGGCTACCGCGTCGAACTCGGCGAGGTCGAAGCCGCCCTGGCCGCCCACCCGGCCGTCGGCGAGGCGGCGGCCGTGGTCCGGGAGGACCGCCCCGGGGAGCGGCGGCTGACCGGCTATGCGGTGCCTCGCGGGCAGGCGGTGGACGGCCGGGCCGTGCGCGCCCACGTCGCCTCGACCCTGCCGGACCACATGGTCCCCGCGGCGGTGGTGGTGCTGGAGGCGCTGCCGCTGACACCGAACGGGAAGCTGGACCGCGCGGCCCTGCCCGCGCCCGACTTCACCCCGCGGGCCGCGGGACGGGCGCCGCGCACCGCGGCCGAAAGCATCCTCTGCGAGCTGTTCGCCGAGATACTGGGCCTGGAACGGGTCGGCGCCGAGGACGACTTCTTCGCGCTCGGCGGCGATTCGATCGTCTCACTGCAACTGGTGGCACGGGCCCGCCGCGCCGGACTGCTGCTGACCTCGCCGCAGGTGTTCGAGGCGAAGACCCCCGAACGGCTCGCCCGGCTGGCCCGTACCGCCGACGGCGGCACCGGCCCGCACCCGTCCGCGGACACCGGGGCCGGCCGGGTGCCCTGGGCCCCGGTCATGCGCAGGCTGGGCGACCGGGTCACCGGCGGTGGATTCGCACAGTGGGCGGTCGTCGCCACGCCCGCCGGACTCACCCGGGACGCCCTGGTGACCGGGCTGCGCGCCCTCCTGGACACGCACGCCATGCTGCGCGCCCGGGTGGTGCCGGACGGCACGCGGCAGGCCCTGGAGGCGGGCGAACGGGGCTCGGTGGACGCCGCGCCCCTCATCACCCGGCTGGCGGCCGCCGGCGACCTCGACGCGGCCGCGGAGCATGCGGCGCGGGACGCCGTACGGCGGCTCGACCCGGCCGCGGGCGTCATGGTGCAGGCCGTGTGGCTGGACGCCGGACCCGCCCGGACAGGCCGGCTGGCGCTGGTCGTCCAGCATCTGGCCGTGGACGGCGTGTCCTGGCGCATCCTGCTCCCGGACCTGCGCGCCGCGTGCGAGGCGGCGCTCGCGGGCCGGGAGCCACGGCTCGACCCGGTCGGCACGTCGTTCCGGCACTGGGCGACCACACTGGCCGCACAGGCGACGGGCCGGCGGCGGACGGCGGAACTGGACCACTGGACGGCGGTCCTCGGCGCGGGCGGCGCCCGTCCGGCCGGCCCGCTGACCGCCGGGCGCGCCCCGGACCCGGCCACCGACACCGCCGCGACCCTGCGGCACCGCACCTGGCAGGTGCCGGCCGGCCGGGCGGCCGTCCTGACCTCCCGCACCCCCGCCGTGTACTACTGCGGCGTACACGACGTGCTGCTCGCGGCGCTGGCGGGCGCCATCGCATCCGAGGAGCCGGGCAGCGTCCTGCTGGACATCGAAGGGCATGGCCGCGAGCCGGCCGGCACCGCCGACCTCTCCCGTACGGTGGGCTGGTTCACCAGCGTCCGCCCGCAGCGGCTGGACCTGACCGGCATCGTCCTGGCCGACGCGATGGCGGGCGGCCCGGCCGCCGGCCGCCTGCTGAAAACCGTCAAGGAACAGAGCCGGCGGTTCCCCGGGGACGGGCTCGGCCACGGGCTCCTGCGCCACCTCAACCCCGCGACCGCCGCCGCCCTGGCGGGCCTGCCCGCACCCCGCCTCGGCTTCAACTACATAGGCCGCTTCCCCTCCCACGCCCGCACGGGCCCGGCCGCGGCCTGGGACATGACCGGGGAGCCGGTGATCGGCTCCGCGGCCGAACCGGACATGCCCGCACCGTACGTCCTGGAAGCGAGCGCACTCGTCCGTGACACCGCGGACGGGCCCGTACTGACCCTCGCTCTGACCTGGCCGGAACGGCTGCTGGACGAGCCGGAGGCAGCGCGCCTCGGCCGGCGCTGGCTGGACCTGCTGGACGGCCTGGCCGCCCACACCGCCACCCCGGACGCCGGCGGGCACACCCCCTGCGACTTCCCCCTGCTCGACCTGGACCAGGAGGAGGTCGAGCGGTTCGAGGAGCTCGCCGCCCGGATGCGGACGCGGCTGCCACGGTGAGCAGCGCCCCGCCCCCTCCGCCCGGACCAATGGGGCGCGTTCCGCTCGCATCGACTCACTGCCCTGGCGGCTCAGTTCGCGCTGTACGTCGAGGGGCTCATCGGTCAGGCGGCGCAGATACCGCTGCACGTCCTCGGCGTGGGCCGGGAAGCGGCTGGTCAGCGGTTGTACCGCCGACGTGAGGTCGAAGGTCACCACCACGACGGCCCAACCGCCGCGGCTCTGGGATGATACGGGCACGATCTGCCTCGTATCTGAGAAGTGGTGCGGGGTTGATCCAGGCCCCGGCTGCCGGAGGGCCATCCGGTGGTTGGGGCCGCAGTCGCATCAGACGCCCGGACACGCAGGCTTGGCCACGCCCTTCGGGCGGCACCACAACGCCCATCTCGCACGTTGGGCCGGAACCCGGCACAGGATGCGGATCGCGCCGCGCGGACCGGCAGCCCCTCCGCCCGACCGGCCCACGGCCGCGTTGCTCCGATCCTCCGTGAGCATTCTTGCGGCCCGGCACTAGCAAAATGTGCGTTTTCTATGCTTTTCGTGGGTATCTTGACGGCTGAGCAACCATGAAGCAGCCGGGAGGAAGCGCCGTGTCCCATCCCCTGACCGACTCACCGCAGCACCGCATCTTCGCCATGCTGGACGTGGACGGTGATGGCGCCATCACCCATGCGGAATACCTCTCACGAGTGGACCGCGTGGCGTCGGCCATGGCACGCGACGCCCATCACCCGGTCGTCACCACCGCGCGGGCCGCCCATGAGGCGGTCTTCGCGGACATGGACGCCGACCACGACGGCCGCGTGACCTTCGAGGAGTACCGCACCTGGGTGGGACATGACACGTTCGAACGCTCCTGCCGGCCGGCGCTGGGCTCCCTGTTCGACATCGCCGACGCCGACGCCGACGGGCGCCTGAACCGCGACGAATTCGTCCGCATGCGCACCGCGGCGGGAAACGCCGGAGCCGACGCCGCCACGGCGTTCGACGCCCTGGACACCGACGGCGACGGACTGATCGACCGCGACGCCTACCTGACGGGCATCAAGCAGTTCGTCACCGCCGACAACTCCCCCATGGCCGCGGCATACGGCGTCGGACGACCGATGCTCGAAACCCGCCCCTGAGCCCCGCCCCCACCCAAGACGCCGACCTCGGCATCCACCGCGCCGACGGCTCTCCGGTCAGGTGTCGAAGCGGCGGCGTGCGTCGTCGATGTGGTCGAGGTAGCGGTGGGTCCAGCCGCACATGGCGTCGACCGTGGCGCGCAGGGCCCGGGCCGGTTCGGTGAGGGTGTATTCGACCCGTGGCGGCACGGTGGGGTGCACCTTCCGGTCGACCAGGCCGTTGCGTTCCAGCATGCGCAGGTTCTGGGTGAGCATCTTGTGGCTGATGCCCTCGACCTCGTTCCGCAGCTCGCTGAAGCGCAGTGTGCGTTCACCGAGCGCCTCGATGATCAGCAACGCCCACTTGTTGGCGATGTCCGAGAAGATCTCCCGCGCCAGGGAGTCCGCGCGCCGGAGGTCTGTGTCCTCGACGAGGCCCGTGCGCAGCTGCTTGGTCATCATCAGGGTCCCCTGTCACCGAAACGTGCGTTCTTCCAGGTCGGCGGTCACTCTCCTACGGCTTGCGAGTAACCGCAAGAGAGCACACCAGCCAGAAGGGCGCGCGCACGGACGCCATCGACGGCTGCCACCACGGCCTGCCGGACAAGGCCGGATTCGGTGCGCACAGGCGATCCGGTCCGGCGGGCTGATCCACAGACGAAGCTGCCCGACGCCCGGATTCTTCAGAGCACTGAGGGCGGGTTAACGTTCGGCCGTCTTGGCCGGTCCCCGGACCCGGGCGGATGGCCGGGGCCGGTGTCGTCGCGGTGCGAGGCTCCGACGGTCCGGGCCGCGGCTGTCAGGAGGGTGAACCAAACGGTTTTCCCTACGGTGCCGGGGCGGGTGCCCCAGGCGTCGGCGAGGGCCTCGACCAGCATCAGGCCGCGGCCGTTCTCCTCCGCGTTGTCCGCCAGGCGGGCCCGGGGCCGGGGCGTGCTGCCGTCCGAGACCTCCACGCCCAGTTCGCGGACGCTGTACCAGACGCGCAGCGTCAGCGGTCCGCGCGCGTGCCGGACCGCGTTGGTCACCAGCTCCGACGCCAACAGCAGCGCGGTGTCGGCGAGGGCAGCGAGTCCCCATGACTTGAGGATGCGCAGCAGGAAGTGCCGCCCTTCCGGGACCGAGGACGGCTCGCCGGCCAGTTCCACCGCCGCGGTGTCCAGCGGAGCGGTGGGGAAGCCGACCAGCAGGAGGGTGACGTCGTCGGCGTACGTGGCGGAGTCCGGGAGCATCGTGTGCAGGACGCGGTCGGCGGCGTCCTCCAGATCCGGGGACGTGGCGAAGACGTCCCGGAGGGTGGCGGTGAGCAGGTCCAGCTGCGTGTCGATGTCGCTGTGCGGCGTTTCCACCAGGCCGTCGGTGCAGAGGGCCAGGGTCGTGCCGGCACGCAGGGGCAGTCGTACCTGTTGGTGCGGTACGCCGCCCACACCGAGCGGGATGCCGGTCGGCACCGGCAGTTCGCCGACCGTCGCGTCCGGGGCGATGAGCCAGACCGGCAGGTGTCCGGCCGAGCAGGCGGTCACCTCGCCCAGTGCCGGGTCCGCTTCCAGGTAGGTGCAGGTGACGAATTGTTCGGGCAACCCGCGTGTGAAGGTGTCCAGCGTCTGGATCAGCTCGCACGGCGGCGTCCCGGCGAGCGCCAGCGCGCGGGCGGCGGAGCGCAGCTGGCCCATGACCACGGCCGCGTCCAGGCCGCGCCCCATGACGTCCCCGATGATCACGCCGACCCGCCCGGCGCCCAGGTCGATCAGGTCGAGCCAGTCGCCGCCCACCCCCTGCCCCTGGGTGGAGGGCAGGTAGCGGGTGGCCGCGCGGGCGCCGGGGATCTGCTCGGAGGCGCCCATCAGGCGCAGGGCGAGCGCGATGTGCCGCTGCTGCGCGTACAGTTCGGCGAGTTTGCGCTCGGCCTTCTTGCGTTCGGTGATGTCCCGCATCGTGGAGCAGGCACCGCTGATGACGCCTCTGCGGTTGCGGATCGGCCACAGCGTCACATCGACGTCCAGCACCCGGCCGTCGCAGGTGACCCGCCGCGTCTCATAATGTCCGATGCGCTCGCCCCGGCCGATCCGCCTCAGCAGATCGGCCTCCTCCTCCCGCAGGGCGGGCGGGATCAGCAACCCGATGTGCCGCCCCACCACCTCCTGCGCCCGATACCCGTACAACCGCTGCGCCGCCGCGTTCCAGAACGTGACCTGCCCGTCCAACGTCTTGATCAGAATCGCGTCCTGGGAGGACTCCACCACCACGGCCAGTTCGTCGGTGCGTGCCTCGGCCCGCTTGCGCTCGGTGATGTCCCGCATGACGGAACAGGCCGCGCCGACGCCGTCCTGCGTACGGATCGGCCACAGCGTCACATCGACGTCCAGCACCCGGCCGTCGCGCGTGACCCGCCGCGTCTCGTAGTGCTCGATCAGCTCGCCCCGGCCGATCCGCTCCAGCAGACCGGCCTCCTCCTCCTTCAGCGCGGGCGGGATCAGCAACCCGATGTGCCGCCCCACCACCTCCTGCGCCCGATACCCGTACAACCGCTGCGCCGCCGCGTTCCAGAACGTGACCTGCCCGTCCAACGTCTTGATCAGAATCGCGTCCTGCGAACACTCCATCAGCCCCCGGAACAACTTCTGCTCGCCCGCGGCGTTCCGCAGGGTCTCCACTGACGTCATCGGTGCCTCACCTCGCATGACGCATCCGGGCCCGGACACCGGAAGTGACGCCGTCCCGTTACGGCACCGCAGCCGACCCGAATACGTCGCCGCCGTCCCCGCAGGCCCATGCCTGCGAAGGTGCGGATAATTGGAGCACGCGCGGTGCGGAGTCATCGGGTTTGTTCAATTTTGGACGCGACTGGATCAGCCTCTTCCACTTTCGCGCCCGTTCTCGCGTGGTTCCGTAGGGGCAGGTGGGGCGAAGTCAGGCCAGGGCTGTTCGGCGCCACCGTCGCGGACGGACCGCCGTCAGGCCGGGGAGCGGTCCCGGGACGGGAGCCGGTAGATGTTCTCCGCGCGGATGCCTTCGAAGTCCTCGACGAGGTTGAAGGAGACGCACTCCCCGGTCAGCAGCGTCCGGGCCGCTTCGTCGCCCTGGATCGCCGAGCGGTAGGCCAGCACGTCCGGGCCCCCGCCGTTCTGGGCGACCAGACCGGCACCACGTTCGTGATCGAACCACTTGACGATGCCATGGGGCACAGCAATCACCTCTGTCGAGCGGAGTGGGCGGTACTCCCCTCGGGTGCCCTCTCACCCGGTGTTAAGGGAGCGCACTGACGGGCGCACGTAGCTCGCACCCGGCGCCCGGCGCGCCCTTCACGCAGGCGTACGACGTCTGCGCTCCGGAGCCTGTGCCGGTGCTCGGCCGGTTCAGACAGTCCTGTTCCGGCAGACCGGGCCCGGCAGTCCCGTTCCGGCGAATCGGTTCCGGCAGGCCCGTTCCGGTGGCCGTTCAGGAGGGGCCGGTCTCCCGGCGGTGGTCGACCACGCTGTCCGGGCCCGGCGTCATGATCGTCTCGTGCCCGTTCTCCGCCCGGACCCGGTACGGGGGACTGCCGTCCGGCCCCAGTACCTCGACGATCTCCACCACATGGTCCTCTTTCCCGACGACCCGGCCGTGGACCACCAGGCGGTCTCCCTTGCTGGCGTGCATACGTCTTCCTCTTCGCGAATCCTGGGCAAAATAGAGCAACACTGAAGAAAACCTCACTCTTATGGGCAAACCTTACTGGCTCGGCCGGATCACCGAAGCCGCACACGGCCGGGCATTCAGGTGTTTACCGCTGTTTGCCGGTGTCCCGGCGTTCGCCGGTGTTCCGGTGTTTTCAGCCGGACCGCGCCGATCCCGCCGGTCACCGTGCACTGACGGACCACAGGCGTCATCCGGTGAACAGGTTCCTGCCCAGGCTCGGGTCGGGCACGTCTTTCACCGGCGTACTGTCCGGCCCGGGAAGGCGTGTGCCGGGAACCACGGCCGTCCCGTCCACCCGCCGCAGGAGCACCGTGTCGCCCTCGGCCCAGATACGGCGGTAACCATGGGCCAGCAGCAATTCCCGGCGCTGCTTCAGTTGCGCGGGCGCGGTGAACGGGAAAGTGGTCTCCGCTGTTTGCATGACGACGTAATCGGCGCCACGCGGATACGCGTCGAGAATCATCGTGCGGGCGCGCGCTGTCAGCCGTACGGCCACATTGTTGTCCGCCTCCACCGTCACGCCGTCCGGCACCAGGCCGGCGGCCTCGACCAGATTCCGGGCCCGCGCCGAGGGTGTCCAGTGGTCCGGACTCACCAGCGCGCCCAGGCCGAAAAAGCAGGCGACCACCGCATTGAGCGCCACCGCGCACATCCCGCCCGCTGCCGTTGGCCACCGGGGCGCCGCGGCTTTCCGCTGTGCTGCGCGATGAACCCGTGCGGTGGTTTCCACCGCTGCCGTCAGCAGGACCGGCCAGACGAAAGCGTCGTAATGGTGGGTCAGCGTCCAGTGGTTGGGATTGTCGGACAGCACACGTTCGGCAATCAGCGGGAGGGCACACAGTGTGGTGGCGGAACCGAGCGGAAGGAACAGCAGCGTCGCCAGCAGCCACAGGATCAGCCCGGCCTTCACCGGTGTGCCGAAAGCAACGGCGAGAAAGGCGCCGGGGTCGGTTACGGCGCGGTGCGCCAATACGCCGAAGTCGGCGCCCAGTTCGCCGTAACTCCAGTAGTACTGCCGGGGCCCGCCCATCGCCGGTATCAGCACGCCTACGGTGACGGCCGTCATGGCCGGCCCGAGCAGCAGCAGAGCCGTGCCCGTCAGCCGGGCGCGGCTCCCACCGCCGCGCCGGTTGCGCCACAGCAGTACGGCGCCGTACACGCCGACGACAAGGCCGAGGTCCTCTTTCGTCAGGCACAGGAGGGCGGCGCAGAGGCACACCGCGCCATAACGCCGGGCAAGTCCACGCTCCAGCATGAGGAGCGTGAGCGGGACCGCGAAGGCCACCTCGTGGAAGCCGTTGCGGGCCGCCACGAGCAGCGGCCAGCCGACAGCGTAGGAAAGGGCGGCGAGAAAGGCCGCACGGTCACGGATCGCCGGTACCGTATGGGCGAAACAGCGCAGCCCGATTCGGCGGACGACGGGTGTTCCGGCGGCGAACAATGCGGACTGGGCCACCACCAGGACCCGCGGATCGTCCCACACCCAGTACAGCGGCGCGAGCAGCCCCAGAAGCGGCGTGAAATGGTCACCGAGGAGGGAGACGAGCGGCGGGAACTCGTGGTGCACATTCTTGATTGCGGAGCGCGGCAGCTCGAACCGGGCGTACGAGCGCACACCCTGGTCGAAGATGCCGAGGTCGAAGCCGCCCGCACCGGCCGTGTGCCACATCTGGAAGCCCAGTGCGCAGGTGACGGTGAAACACAGAAGGGTCGGCCAGCAGGACGCGGGGAGACGGGCCGGGAGTTTCCCCCGGATTCCGGAAAGGCCGGAAAGCGTGCGCTGGTGGCCGGTTCTTTCCGGAACGACGATCGGGTCGATGATCACCAGCGCACTTTATTGATCAGGTCCGGCGGACCGTAGCGCTCCGGGCGGCGTTTTCCGGACGACGTTTACGCCGGGAAACCGGTGGGCCGACAGCAGCGGGTCCCCCACCCGGCGGACGCGGGGCCCCTGGCCGGCCCGTCACCGCCGTTCCAGTCGTGCAGTGACCAGCCCGGGCCCCACACGGACGTCGGGTCCGAGCCCCGCCCGGACTTGTCCATGTGCCCCATCGCCGCCCGGAAGCTCAGCGCCTCCTCCGGCAGCGTCACCGTGTGCCGGGCCGGTTCGCCCGCCCCTGCCCCGCACGGTCCACCTCCCCTGGCTCACCCTGGCCGGTCCACGCGGTAGACGTAGTGGGCGCGGCCCACGGCAGGACCGTCCGGTTCGAGTTCGCCTTCCGCGACACGGTGCAGTCCGGCCTTCTCCAGGGCCCGCCATGACGCGCGGTTGGCGACCGGTACGGGGATCAGGACGGCCGGGGCGCGCGGGTGGTCGAGCCATGTCGCCCGTACGATTTCCCGGATCATGCGCGGGCCGAGCCCCCGCCCCACCTGCTCAGGGTCGCCGATGAGGTAGTCGAGCGTCATCGCCTCACCGGGCACCTCGGTCAGGGCGGCCAACTCGGCCCGGTAACCGGGGTAGTCGGCGAACCGGGAGCGCTGGACGAGGCCGAGGGGACGGCCGTCGAGGAGGACGAGCAGGTCCTCCGACGGCTCCTCGCCCCGGGCGGCCGGCCCGAAGTCGCGTGCCACCGCTTCCAGTGAGGTCTCATGATTCCACCAGCGCGCCACGTGCGGCTGTTCCAGCCAGTGCCGCACCAGCGGGAAGTCGTCTTCGGCGAGCCGACGCCAAGTGATCATCGAGTCCTCCCCCCGGCCCCGGACACGGCATCGACTCCGGCCCGGTCTCGGCCACCCCCGCCTCACAGACCGTCGCCGGTCACCCTCCGCTTTCAGGTCGCCGACGGCTCCTCGCCGTCCGCGTCCTCCGTATCGGCCCGCGGCAGTACGACGATGCCCCAGCTGACCATGACCGCCCCGACCGCCTCCGGGATCAGCCACCACCCGGTGCGTACCCGGTCCCCGTACACCACGATGCCGAACGCCAGACTGACCAGCGCCTCGCCGAGGGTCAAGGCGGGCTGGGAGGCCACCAGCGGGCCGGACTCCATGGCGTTGGCGAGCAGGAACAGCGCGCAGGCACCCGCCGCGACGAACGCGTACGTCTGCCAGCAGGTGAAGAACGCACCGGCCCCGTGCCGGTCGAAGGTGTCGGTCGCCGCCTTCATCAGCGTGGCGGTCAGCGCGTAACCGATCGCGGAAGCGGAACTGAAGAGCGCGGCACGCGCCTTGCCCCGGGGGCGCGGCAGGGCGAACAGGACGCATACGGCCATGGCACCCACGGCGGCCAGCAGGGTCAGCACCCACGTCCCGGCGGAGACCTCGGTGCCGCCACCGGACGGCGCGGCGGCGGCCAGCCCCAGACCGAGCCCGGCGGCCACCATGACCGACGCGGCCCAGCCGGCCGCGGGCAGCCTGCGCCGTGCCACCGCGCAGGCGATGAGCAGCGTGAACGGCAGTTCGGTGACCAGGATGGGCTGCACCAGCGACAGCGAGCCCAGGGTCAGGGCGAGCGCCTGGCACGCCGCGGCGCCGACGATGACGGCGATGCCGCCCAGCCAGGCCGGGCTGCGCAGCAGGTGCCGGATCAGCCGGACGCTGAAGGCGTCGCCCGGTGGCACCTTGCGTGCCGCGATCCGCTGCAACACGGTGCCCGTGGCGTTGGCCACGGCCGTCAGCAGGGCGAACAGCGCGGAGAGCACAGCTGACACAAAGGGCTCCTGCGGTCCGTCGCAGCGGTCACCGGCCGCCACTCGCCCCCACGGTGCCAGACCCGCCCCCCGCGCCGGAACCGCACCACCGCGACGAACCGTCGATCACACGATCGGCCCTCGCGCGCTGCTCGATGCGGCCGGGCCCGCCGAACGGCGCGGAGGCGGCGAGCGGTGCGGGATCGACGAGTGCGGGGGCCGCCGAACGGCGCCGGGCTGCCGAGCGGCGCGGAGGCGGCCTCGGCCCGTCGGACCTGCGGAGCGGCGAGCTGTCCGGAAGGCGTGGCGTGAACTCGCCACCGATTTCCTCCACAACCGCCGGTCATCAAACGTCCACCATCCGCTGCTCTTGGTGATGAGACCAGCCGGGAACGGGGGAATTCGGCTATGGCGTTCGATGCACATCCGGCCTGCGTGAGCAGGCGGACGCGCGAGCGGGAGGAACTCGCCGCGCTCATGGACGAGTCACGGTTCCACATCGGCCGACAGGCCCGGCCACCGGCCCAGTGCGTGCGCGGCGGCCGGGAAGCGGGCGAGGCGTTGGCACGGCTGATCGCCGGCACCCGGCGCGAACTGCTCAGCCTGGACGACCCGTCCGGCTGCCTGGAGCAGCAGATAACCGAACGGCTCCTGGTGCGCGCCGCCTCGCTCGTCCGCACGGCCGTCGACCAGGTGCCGACGGTCCGCCAACTCGCCTCCCGGCGCGGGCCGGCCAAGGACACCGAGCTGGGCACCATCGCCTGGAAGAACGGCGGTCACGCCCGGGTCATGAGCGAGATCCCGTTCCGTATGGCCGTCATGGACCGTACGGTCGCCATCCTCCCCACCGACCTGGACGCCTTCTTCCACGGGCTGCTCATCATCCGGGACCCGGTGGTGGTGCGGGCGCTGGTGCGCGCCCACCGCTCCTGGTGGAAGACCGGCGAGGATCCGGTCCCGGCCGCCCGCGGACGGACCGACGGGCCACCCGCCCACCTGGTCCCCGTCCTCGACTGCCTGCTCTCCGGCCTCACCGACGACGCCGCCGGCGCCCGTCTGTCCCTGTCTCCCCGCACCTACAGCCGCCGCGTCGGCGAGCTCCTGTCCCTCCTCCAGGCCAGCAGCCGCTTCCGAGCCGGGGCGGAGGCGATGCGACGGGGGTGGGCGTAGACAGGGGCGCTTGGGCAGGTGCGGTTGAGCAGACACGGCTGGGCAGGCGCCGTGCGGGGGGGGCTTCCGGCCGGGCGCGCACGCCGGGGCGCGGCGGCGGAAACCGACACGCCACTCGGTGTCCGGACCCCTCCGGCGCGCCTCGCCTCTCCGAGAGCAGCGACCTGACCTGCAATTATGTGGTGTCTGGTGGGTGGCGGGACAGTTCGATTGCTCCGGGTGGGGGGTTTACCCGAGGAATCACCCGTTCGCAGCTTTTTGCGGCTTGGTACTTGCTGTGAGGCTGGAAGGACTCATGGTGACCGTCCCCACCACCGAGGAGAGAACCCCATGATTCTGTCCATCTCCGGCGTCGTTCTGCTCGGCATCATCGTCTTTCTGTTCTTCCGCAAGGACGGGCTCAAGGTGTCCCACGCCCTCGTCTGCGCGCTCTTCGGGTTCTACCTCGCGGGTTCCGCGATCGCCCCGAGCATCAAGGCCGGCGGGGCGAGCCTGGCCAACCTCCTGGGCGGCATCAAACTCTGACCGCACGATCCGCGTCACGAACCACCAGGAGATGATGTGGCCCGGCGCCCACTGCCCCGCATCCTGACCGACAGCGCGCCGGTCGCCCGCGGCCGCGAGTTCGCGCGCAGCGCCGCGGACAGCGCGGCCGACGTGTTCCACCCGCTGATCACGATCAGCCGGGGCCTGCGCCGGCTGCTGGCCGCCGGACGGCGGCGCTGGTCCGACACGCCCAAGGAACGACGGGGCTCGCTGCTGTTCATCGCCGCCGGCAGCGTCCTGGCGGTGGCGCTGGTGCCGTACGGACCGCTGCTCGCGCTGATCACGGTCATGGGGGCGGCGGCCTGGGCCGGACGGGAGCGGCCGGTGGAGGAGCCCGCCGGCCCCGCGGACGCGGAGACCGACCGGCTGCGGGCGCTGTACGAGGCCCTGGTGCCGTACTTCGCCGTCGAAGGCGACCCCAGTCCCCTGTACGCCCACGACGGGGACTGGGAGAGCGTCTTCACCGAGTACGAGTTCGACGACGCCGGGCGGCCGTCCCGGTTCACCCTGAAGTACCCGCCGTACTTCACCGACGGCGACGCCGCGTCCCGGGCCCGTATCGAGCAGGTGCTGCACGCCAAGTCGGGCCGCGGCCGGGAGTACCACTTCACCTGGGACGAGGAGGCGAACCAGCTGACCCTGACGGTGCTGCCCCCGCTGCCGACCGACATCGCCGCGCAGGAATTCGTGACGACGCACGGGGAGACCGTCCTCGGATTCACCGACCCGGACGCCGTGCAGCGGACGCTGCCGGTGGCGGCCGGGGACGGGACGCGGGACGAGCCGCCGGTGGTGTGGCGGACCGGACTGCGCTCGACCGAACCGCACCTGCTCGTCCTGGGCCAGCCGGGCGCGGGCACCACGACGCTGCTGCGGTCCATCGCGCTGCAAGCCCTCTTCCACGGCGACGTCCTGGTGATCGACGGCAGCGGGACCGGCGAGTACGCGTGCCTGGCGGGCCGGACCGGCGTCATGGGCGTCGAGACCGGGCTGTCGGGGGCCCTCGCGACGCTGGAGTGGGCGGCGCACGAGACCGAGCGGCGGCTGATCACCGCCAATCGCGCGCGGCAGGCCGGGCGGCAGGCCCCGGACGACATCCGGTGGCCCCTGTGGATCATCGTCGACCGGCCGACCACGCTGGCCCACCTCGCGGCGGCCGAAGGGCGGGAGGACCCGCAGCACTTGCTGCACGTGCCGTTGCGGCACGGCCGGGCGGCGTACGTGACGGTGGTGGTGGCCGACCAGATCGACTGCACCGGGATGCTGAGCGAGCCGGTACTGACGCACACCCGGGCCCGGGTCGTGCTCGGACCGGCCGCGCCGGAGGACGTGGCAGCGGTGCTCGGGGCAGCACCGCACACCACGCCGCCCGCCGACGTACCACCGGGACGCGGCTACGCCCGCCTCGGCTCCGGCCCGGTGCACCGCCTCCAAGTCCCGGCCACACCCGACCCGTTCGACGACGCCACGAGCGAGGCGCACCGGCAGGCCGTACTGTCCCTCCTCCCGGAACACTCGGCCGCGGCGGAGGCGGCGCCCGAGGGGACGGGCGAGGCGAACGGTACGGAGAGCGCGGCCGGTACGGAGAGCGCGGCCGGTACGGAGAGCAGGGAGAGTACGTCCGGCCCGGAGGGCACCGGCGGGATCGCCGTCACGGACAGTACGGACGATACGGACGGCACGAGCGGGGCGGCCGGCACGGAGGAGACGGACAGGACGGTCACCACGGCCAGCACGGACGGCACAGGCGTTACGGACGACAGGACGGTCAGCACAGGCGGTACGGCCGGCACAGGCGGTACCGGCAGCACGGTCGGCACAGAGAAGACGGACCGAACGGTCAGCACGGCCGGTACGAGGAGCCCGGGCGCGGCCATCGGCGTGGACCTCCTGTTCGGCGGCATCCCTCCCGCCGCCCCCACCGGCCCTGCCGTCCCCACTGGTCCCGCTGCCCCCACCACTCCGGCCACTCCCCGCGATGCCGCCACGCCCCGCGAGGCCGTGGTGCCGTCCGAGCCCGCTGAGGCACGGGCCGAGGCACGGCTCGCGGGAAACCCGGTCAGCGACCGCGCCTGAGCCGCTCCGCCCAGCGGCCGAGGCCCCGCCGCGGACGACGGGATGACACCTGAAGCGGACGACGCTCCGCCGCGACCGCGTGCCCGGCGTCGCCGGAGCCGCGTCCCCACGGGCCGTCGGGCGACGGCACCGGCGCAGTACGTTCCGCCTGGGCCCGGATCTCCGCATGAGCCGCGTGGGACGTGGCGCGGAACGCCTCCTCGTACGAGGCCAGGGCCGCGCTCATGGCGCCGCCCGCCACTCCCCTGCGGCGCACATGCACTGCGAACCACGCGCAGAGGCCCAACACCGCGGCAAAGAAAGCGAACACGACCAGCAACGGCACGATCGAACTCATAGGCAGAAGACTACTCGGCTGCCCGTTACCGTTCGGACATGGCCGGTTCCCCGCCCGCGCTCCTCATCGTCAACGGGCCGCTCCTGCATCCGCCTCCGGCCTCCACCGAAGCACCGAGCAGTATCGGCGGCAGCCGCTGACCGCGGCCCCCACCCTCACGCCACAAAGCTCTGCGGCGTCTCGATCTCCCCGGCCGCCGCGCCGGTCGCCACGTGATGCGCCGCGACGGCCAGCCGGGAAGCGGCCTCGTCGGCGACGGCGCCACTGACCGTGAACGGCAGCCGGACGAACCCCTCGAACGCGCCGTCCACCCCGAAGCGCGGCCCCGACGGCACCCGTACGCCGAGCCGCTCCCCCACCTCCGCGATCCGGGAACCGGAGAGCCCGCCGGTGCGCGCCCACAGGGTGAGGCCGCCGGCCGGCACGCTGAACTCCCAGTCGGGCAGGTGGCGGCGGACCGCCGCGACGATCGCGTCACGGTTCTCGCGGGCCTGCGTACGGCGGATCTCCACGGCCTGCTCCCAGCCGTCGCCCTCCAGGAGCGAGGAGATGGCGAGCTGTTCGATGACCGGCGAGCCCAGGTCGGCGAAGGCGCGGGCGGCGACCAGGCTGCGGATGATGTCCGGGGCCGCCCGCACCCACCCGATGCGCATCCCGGCCCAGAACGCCTTGCTGACCGAGCCGACCGTGATGACGGCGCTGCCCGCAGGGTCGAAGGCGCAGACGGAACGGGGCAGTTCGACGTCGTCCAGGCGCAGTTCGGCCATGGTCTCGTCGACGACCAGGACCGTGCCGGCGGCGCGGGCGGCGTCCACCAGGCGGCGGCGCTGGTCCTCGGTGGCGAGGGTGCCGGTCGGGTTGTGGAAGTCGGCGACGACGTACGCCATGCGGGGCGCCGCGTCCCGCATGACCTGGCGCCAGGCGGGGACGTCCCAGCCCGCGAGCCGGTCGGCGAGGGCGACGGGGACCAGCCGGGCGCCCGCGTCGCGCATCAGCTGGAGGATGTTGGCATACGACGGGGAGTCGACGGCGACCCGTTCGCCGGGCCGGGTGATCAGACGGCAGATGGCGGCCACCGCGCCCATGGCCCCGGTGGTGACCATGATCTGTTCGGGCATCGTGGGGATGCCGCGGGCGGTGTAGCGGTCGGCCAGTGCCTGGCGCAGGGCGGGCAGACCGGCCGGGTAGTCGCCGTGGGTGTGGGCGTACAGCGGAAGGTTCTCCATGGCGCCCTGCACACCGCGGGTCAGCCAGGGCTCGGGGGCCGGGAGGGCGGCGCAGCCGAGGTCGATCATCGAGCCGGCGGCCTCCGGCGGGAGGGGTTCCAGGCCGCGGGTGGGCAGCGGGTTCCCGGCGGGTACGGCGGTCCAGCTGCCCGAGCCGCGGCGGGATTCCAGGAAGCCCTCGGCGCGCAGCGCCTCGTAGGCCGCGGCGACGGTGGTGCGGCTGACGGAGAGCGCGGCGGCCAGTTCGCGCTCCGCGGGCAGGCGGGCGGCGACCGGCACCCGTCCTTCCAGGACGAGCAGGCGTACGCCGTCCGCGAGGCCGCGGTAGGCGGGGATGCGCCGCCCGGCCGGGGAGACGGTGTCGCGGGAGTCCTGTGACCGGAGCAGCCGGGCGAGTTGCGACGCGCCTACCGCGGAAGTCCACTGCGCCATCGTGAGCAGTCCACCTTTCCCAGATTGGCCATGGAATCTGATCAACTCCGAGCCACAGAGTGTCATGCGCCAGTCCAATCATGCCAGGAGGGGGAAGGTTTTGTTCAGCACGCAACGGTCCGAGGCCACTGAGGGCAAGGGCGGGGAGGAGGGCGCCCCGGACGGCCGACCGGCCGGGCGGCGGCTCCCGCGCCGCCTCGTCCACCTCTACACCGGGCTGGTCCTCTACGGCCTCAGCATGGGCCTGCAACTGCGCGCGGGCCTCGGCCTGGAGCCGTGGAGCGTCCTCAACCAGGGCATCTCCCGCCACACGGGCCTGACGATCGGCACGATCACCATCGTCTCCGGCGCGCTGATCCTGCTGCTGTGGATCCCGCTGCGGCAGCGCCCCGGACTGGGCACGGTCTCCAACGTCGTGATCCTCGGCCTGGTGATGGACGCGACGCTCGCGCTCGTACCGGAGATCTCCGCGCTCGCCGTCCGCATCCCGCTGCTGGCCTTCGCGATCCTGCTGAACGGCATGGCCACCGGGCTCTACATCTCGGCCCGCTTCGGCCCCGGGCCGCGGGACGGGCTGATGACCGGGCTGCACCACCGTACGGGCCGGCCGCTGCGCCTCGTGCGGACGTGCATCGAGGTCACCGTGCTCGCCGTCGGCTTCGCGCTCGGGGGCTCGGTGGGCGTGGGCACCGTGCTCTACGCGCTGGCCATCGGGCCGCTGGCCCAGTTCTCGCTGCGCTTCTTCACGATCGACGGGGCGGGCGGGCGGATCGTGGCCTCGTCCACGCCCGCGACCGAGCCGGCACCGCTCCCCCAGGACTGAGTCCAACTCCGTTGTCCTGGTACCGGTTCCTGCCCGTACGTCCCTTTCCCCGGCCCGCCCGGCTGTTAGGCTCGCCGCGCCAACCGCCCTCCTGACCTGGCCTTTTGTCACACCTGACGGGGTGCTGCCGGCCGGGCGGGCAACAACCAGAGGGAGCCAACTGTGAAGATCGGTGTCAACATCCTCAACTACGGGGCGGACACCACCCCCGAGGGCATCGAGACGTGGGTGCGCGGCGCCGAGGAGCTGGGCTACCACCTGGCGATGATCTCGGATCACGTGGCACTGCCCCCGGAGGTCGCGGGCGCCTTCCCGCCGCCGTTCTACGACCCGTTCACCACGCTCGCCTGGCTCGCCGGCCGGACCGGCACGATCGAGCTGGGCACCACGGTGGTGGTGCTCCCGTACCGGCATCCGCTCCAGACCGCCCGCGTGACGGCCAACCTGGACCGGTTCAGCGGCGGCCGGCTCGTGTTCGGCGTGGGCATCGGCTGGTCGCAGCAGGAGTACGCGGCGCTCGGCATCGACTTCGCGTCCCGCGGCCGGATCACGGACGAGTACCTCACCTGCATCAAGGAGCACTGGACGGAGCCGGTCGTCTCCTTCCAGGGCGAGCACGCCGCGTACTCCGGTATCACCACCGGGCCCGCCCCGGTGCGCCGCCCGCACCCGCCGGTGTGGGTCGGCGGCCTCAGTGACGCCGCGCTGCGCCGGGCCGCGCGCTTCGGGGACGCCTGGCACCCGTACACGCTGGGCGCGGACGCGATCCGCGAGCGGCTGCCGGTCCTGGAGGCCGCTGCGGAGGCGGCCGGCCGCCCGACGCCCGCGGTGACGCCCCGGATAGCGCTGCACCTCACGGAGCGGCCGGTGGAGTCGGCGTCCCGGCTCCCGGGGCACGGAACGGTCGACCAGGTCCGCGCGGACCTGGCGGCCATGGCGGAGCTGGGCGTCCCGTACGTCGTGCTCGACACGTTCCTGACCAGCTACGCCGGGCCGGTCCCGCCGGAGGAGAGCCCCCGGCACGACCTCGCCCAGCTGGAGACGGCCGCCGAGCGGATCTTCGACCTGCCGGGAGAGACGCTGCGCTGAGGGCGGCGGACGGCGGGGCGCCGTGCCCCGTACGGTGCGGCCACGGCCCGGCCACCGCGCCGTGGCCGGTTGCCGACGTGCCGTACACCCGTCCTGTATATCCTCTGGCCAATGCGCTCCCAGCAGTTGACCACCCGCGGCTTCCCCGTACGGCACCCCTTCCTCGACCACCCGGCCCCGCTCGCCTTCGCCCACCGGGGCGGCGCGGCGGACGGGCTGGAGAACACCGCGGCGGCCTTCCGGCGCGCGGTGGCGCTCGGCTACCGCTATCTGGAGACCGATGTGCACGCCACGTCGGACGGCCGGCTCGTCGCCTTCCACGACGCGACGCTGGACCGGGTCACGGACATGGCCGGTGCGATCGGCCGGCTCCCCTGGCAGGCGGTCCGCCGGGCACGGGTGGCCGGGCGGGAGCCGCTGCCGCTCTTCGAGGAGCTGCTGGAGGAGTTCCCGCAGGCCCGCTGGAACGTCGACATCAAGGCGGAGGCGGCGCTGCGGCCCCTGCTGGACCTGCTGCGCCGTACGGACGCCTGGGACCGGGTGTGCGTCGGGTCGTTCTCGGAGGCCCGGGTCGCGCGGGCCCGGCGGCTGGCCGGTCCGCGGCTGGCGACCTCGCTCGGGACGCGCGGCGTGCTGGGGCTGCGGATGCGGTCGTACGGCCGGGGCGTGCCCCTGGACCGGCTGCTGGGGGCGGCGGTCCGGCGCAACGCGGTCTGCGTGCAGGTGCCGGAGCGGCAGTCCGGGATCCGTGTGGTGGACCCGCTGCTGATCAGGGCCGCACATGTGTGGCGTTTGCAGGTGCACGTGTGGACGGTGAATGATCCGCGCCGGATGGCGGCCCTGCTGGACCTGGGGGTGGACGGGATCATGACCGACGACATCGCCGCCCTGCGGAAGGTGCTCACGGCCCGGGATTCCTGGCCCGCCGCGTAGGGTCCGGCCGGTGCGCCGGGCGGGCCCGCCAGGTCCGCCGGGGTGGTCCGCACGGTCGGCGGAGGGCGGTCCGCACGGTCCTGACGAGCCGTTACCAGAGCCCGGTGGTCCCGCCGATGGGGACCCTGATTTAGGGATGGCGGCTGCGGGCCGGTAGTGTACGCCTTTGGCTCACCAGGCGGACCGTTACTGCGCGCTGAACTGTGGAAAGCGCTGGGTGACATCTGCTGCCAGATGTGACAAACCGGGCATTGGTGGGTACAACAAGGGGCGGCACGAAGGAAGGCAGCGGCGCGCAGCGCCTCCATCAGGCGGTGGTGGGCGACGGGTGGGCACATCTCCCGGTATCGGGAATCTTCACCGCCGACCGGACGTTGACCGGATGACGACGACAGCGACACCTGTCCTGTGGGCGACAAGCCCGGGAGGCACGATTCATGAGTGAGCGAGCTCTTCGCGGCACGCGACTTGTGGTGACCAGCTACGAGACCGACCGCGGCATCGACCTGGCCCCGCGCCAGGCGGTGGAGTACGCATGCGAGAACGGACATCGATTCGAGATGCCGTTCTCGGTAGAGGCCGAGATTCCATCTGAGTGGGAGTGCAAGGTATGCGGTGCACAGGCCCTCCTGGTGGATGGCGATGGCCCTGAGGAGAAGAAGGGCAAGCCCGCGCGTACGCACTGGGACATGCTCATGGAGCGGCGCACCCGCGAGGAGCTGGAGGAGGTGCTGGCCGAGCGGCTGGCCGTCCTGCGCTCCGGCACCATGAACATTGCCGTGCACCCGCGCGACAACAACAGTCGCAAGTCCGCCTGACGAACGGACGCGCGAACGCGAACGGGCCGGGGCCACTGCACCACGCAGTGGCCTCGGCCCGTTTGCCGTGCCGTTTTCCCGTGCGGCCCACGGTGTGCGGCAGGTCACTCCCGTCCCGTGGAATCTTCGGCAGATCCGGGACGCTGTACCGTGCGCGGGTGCCGGTGGGACAGTGTCCCCGGGCCTCACCATTCGCCCGTGGGGACGATCGTTCGGCTGAAGCCCCACGGAGCCTTTCGCCGAGAGGCGACCGCCATCGGTATCCGCACCCATGGACCGCCCCGGCCAGTACCCCCGACTGGCCGGGGCTTTCTCGTACGCGGCCGACGCGGCGCATCGCCACCGAGGGCCACCGGGCGAACGCGGTACGTACGCCGGCCCGGGCAAACCGCCCTCCCCCGCCGTCAGTTGCCGCCGCTCAGCGCGGCAGCGGCGGATCGTCGCGGCGCGGGGCCGGCTCCTCGTCCTCGCGGATCACCTCGCCCTGGACGACCTTGCCGTCCGGCTGGTGCATACGGGCCTGCTGGAAGGCGTCGCCGAGCGATCCCGGGCTGTAGCGCGCCTGGCGGGTCAGCAGGCGCTCAGCGCGGCGCTGGAGCAGTTTGCGGGTGGGCGGGAAGAGGCAGAGCAGCCCGGCGGCGTCGGAGAGCAGGCCGGGGAACATCAGCAGCAGGCCGCCGAGCATGGGCAGCGTGTTTCCGCTGCCCGGAGACCGCTGCTCGCCGGGGGCCGCCCCGGAGGCCGCCGGGTCCGCGCCCGGCTGCATGCTCGCGGTGAGGTTCTTCCAGGCCCGGCGGCCGGCCCGCTTGATCACGTAACCGCCCGCGACGACCCCGGCGACCAGCAGCAGAAGCACCGTCAGTCCGCCCGCCGCGTCGGCGACGAGGGTGAGCAGCCAGATCTCCAGCACCACCCAGGCGGCGACGCCCAAGGGGACGAACCGGCGGGCGCGCGAGCGCTGGGGCGGGCGGGACCGGGGCGGCGGCGTGGCTGCGAACGTCATGTCTCAAGTGTGCCTGGCCCCGGCCGCCGCGCCCGCCCGCGGGTGGCCCTCGAAGCGCCTCAGCCGCCACCGAAGACGATCAGGCAGAATTCGTTGCCCTCGGGGTCGGCGAGCACCGTGGTCGGACAGCCCGCGTCGTCGAACGGGCCGCGCAGCACCCGCGCGCCGAGGGCCGTCACCCGGGACAGCTCGGGCTCCATGGCCGGTACCCGCAGGTCGATGTGCATGCGGTTCTTGCCCCGCTTGGGCTCCGGCACCTCCTGGAGCAGCAGTTCCGGACCGCGTCCGGCCGGGTCCGTCAGGGCGGTGTACGGCGGTGTCGTCCGCGTGATCCGGTAGCCGAGGGCCTGACTCCAGAACTCCGCGAGCACCTTCCGGTCGGCGCAGTCCAGCACCACGACGATCTCCTTCGGCGCCGCCTCCGTCATCGCGCTCTCCTCCCGCTCGTGCTCCTGGTGTGTGCCCGCTTCCGATCACCGCGGAACGCATGCGGTCCCGGCCGTCGGGCACCCGTACCGGACACCTTTCCCGTTTCCCGCACGAGGAGGCCGAACGCGATGGACAAGCGCAGCGAGACACCGGAGCAGGGCGGCAGCGCCGTCCCCCGGGACCTGCCGGACCAGCAGGCGGACCCGGAAGGCGCCCCGGACCCCTGGGAGGCCCGCCACCCCGGCACCGATGACGACCGTGAGGAGCACACCGACGTCCCCGACACCGATGTCTCCGGCACGGGCCGCCGCGGCGCGCCGCACAGCCGCGACACGCAGGCCGACGAACCGACCCCGGACGAGCCCGCCGACTGAGGCGGCGGGCCCGCGGGCCGGAACCGGCGGTCCCCCGTGGGGGCGCGCCGCCGGGACGGCCCCGCGGGACCCGGCTCCCGGGTCTACAGCTCCCGCAGCGCGGGCAGCAGCTTCTTGCCGGCCCAGTCGAAGAATTCCCGCTGGTGGTCGCCGCCGACCTGGACGACGGCGATCTCCGTGAAGCCGGCCTCCGCGTACGGGCGCACCGCCTCGACGAAGTCGTCCACGTTGTCGCCGCAGGGGATGGTCTCCGCGACGTCCTCCGGCCGGACGAACTGGGTGGCCCCGGCGAATCCGTCCGGGTCCGGCAGCTCGGAGTTGACCTTCCAGCCCCCGGCGAACCAGCGGAACTGGTCGTGGGCGCGCCGGACGGCGGCGTCCCGGTCCGGGTCGTAGCAGATCGGCAGCTGGCCCACCCGCGGCTTGCCCTTGCCGCCGTGCTTCTCGAAGGAGCTGATCAGCTCGCCCTTCGGCTCGGTGGCGATGACCAGGTCGGCGAGGCGGCCGGCGAGCTCGCAGGACCGCTCGCCCGAGACGGCCACCCCGATCGGCGGGGCCTCGTCGGGCAGGTCCCAGAGCTTGGCGGCGTCCACGTCGAAGTGGTTGCCGTGATAGGTGACCTTGCCGCCGTCGAACAGCGCCCGGATGATCTCCAGGGCTTCGCCGAGCATTTCGTGCCGGGTGTTCTTGCCCGGCCAGCCGTGCCCCACGACGTGCTCGTTCAGGTTCTCGCCCGAGCCCAGGCCGAGCCGGAAGCGGCCACCGGAGAGCAGCTGCATGGTCGCGGCCTTCTGCGCGACCACCGCGGGGTGGTAGCGCACCGTCGGGCAGGTCACGTACGTCATCAGCGGGATGCGGGAGGTGGCCTGCGCCGCGGCGCCCAGTACGCTCCAGGCGTACGGGGCGTGGCCCTGGGAGGCCAGCCACGGGGCGTAGTGGTCGGAGGTCACCGAGAAGTCGAAGCCGGTTTCCTCGGCCCGGACGACGTGGTCGACGAGATCACGCGGACCGGCTTGCTCAGTCATCATCGTATAGCCGATTTGCACCATATGGCGCGAGTTTCCCGATCATGCGACCGCAAAACTCCGCCCCGCGGTGCTGCCCGGCCGGGCCGGGAAGACTCCGCCCGACCGGACCAGCGTGTGCGCTCGCGAACACCCGGTGCACCCGGGCCGACGGCGGCGGGCAGGGGCCGGCGCCCCCGCCCAGGGGCCTCAGGCCCCCGCCCCGCCTCCTCAGCGCCTGCGGAGCTTGTTGACCCGCGAGCCGACGCCCCAGCCGGTGACCCGCCACAGGGCCTCCACGACGATGTCCTTGCTCATCTTGCTGTCGCCGCGCTCGCGCTCGACGAAGGTGATGGGCACCTCGACGACGTGGAAGCCGGCCTCGACGGCCCGGCGGGCCAGGTCCACCTGGAAGCAGTAGCCCTGCGAGGCCACCTCCTCCAGGCCGAGCCCCTCCAGCGTCTCCTTGCGGAAGGCCCGGTAGCCGCCGGTGACGTCGCGCAGCGGGACGTCCAGCATGGCGCGGCAGTACGTGCTGCCGCCGCGGGAGAGGTACTCGCGGTGCTTGGGCCAGTTCACCACCCGCCCGCCGGGCACCCAGCGGGAGCCGAGCACCAGGTCCGCGCCCTTGAGGGCGGTGAGCAGCCGCGGCAGCTCCTCGGGGCGGTGCGAGCCGTCGGCGTCCATCTCCACCAGGACGCCGAAGCCGTGCTCGATCCCCCACCGGAAGCCCGCCAGATAGGCGGCGCCCAGCCCTTCCTTGCCCTTGCGGTGCAGCACCTGGACATGGTCGTCCGCCGCCGCCAGCTCGTCGGCGATCTTGCCCGTGCCGTCCGGGCTGTTGTCGTCCGCGACCAGGATGTGCGCCTCCGGCACGGCGGACCGTACCCGCGAGACGATCGGCTTGATGTTCTCCGCCTCGTTGTACGTGGGAATGATCACCAAGGTGGTCCCGAGCGGACCGTACTTCCGCTGACCGCCGTCTGTCACTGCTGCCCCTTCTCGTCCTTCGTACGCCCGCGCCGGCCCACGACTGCCGCGGCGACGCAGGACAGAAGCCCCACGATAGCGAGCGCCCACTCAGGAATGGCACCGACGCGGTCGGCCACGGTCTTTTCGTCACGCAGAGGGAGGCTCGCCCGCAGCACGCCCTGGGTGAACTCCGGGATCTTGTGGGTGACCGTACCGTCCGGGGCGACCACCGCGCTGATCCCGCTGGTGGCCGCCGTGACGACGGCCCGGCCGTGTTCGACGGCGCGCAGCCGGGACATGGCCAGCTGCTGTTCGGGCTGTCCGGTGCGGCCGTAGGTGGCGTTGTTGGTCTGGACGACGAGGGCGCGGGCCCCCGCGTTCACGGTGTCGTGGACGATCTCGTCGTAGGCGACCTCGAAGCAGATGACGTCGCCGAGCCGGGCGGGCCCGACGTCGAGCACCCCGGTGCGGTCGCCCGGGTAGAAGTCGCGCGGCACCCGCTGGAACCGGGTGATGAGCTTGCTGAGCTGTTCCCGGAACGGCACGTACTCGCCGAAGGGCACCGGGTGCTGCTTGGTGTACGAGGCGCCGGGGCCCTTCACCGGGTCCCAGACGATGCCCTGGTTGAAGACGTAGCCCGGCTTGTCCGGGTGGTCGACGAGGGCGCCGACGAGGACCGGCACACCGATCGCCTTGACCGCCGCGTCGATGCGGTCGTACGCCTGCGGGTAGCGGAACGGGTCCAGGTCCGAGGCGTTCTCCGGCCAGATCACCAGGTCGGGCTTCTTCGCCTTGCCCGCCTTCACGTCGGCGGCCAGTTGCTCCGTCGCCGTGGCGTGGTTGTCCAGGATCTTCATCGGGCGGCCGAGGAAGTCCATGCCGGGCCGCTGCACGTTGCCCTGGACGACGGCGATGTCCACCCGGTCGTCCGCCTGCGTGTGCACCGGGACCAGCAGCCCGGCCACCGAGACCGCGGCGGCCAGACCGACCGCCTCCACGGCGGGCAGGGCCGCCCGCACCGTTCTCCCGGACCCGCGCAGGCCCCACAGGACCACGGCCGCCGCGGCCAGCAGCGTGCCGCCGAGGGCGACGGCGAAGGTCACCAGCGGCGCACCGCCCAGGGCCGCGAGCGGGGTGAAGGGCGAGCCGGTGTTGGCGAAGGCGAGGCGCCCCCACGGGAAGCCGCCGAAGGGGACGCGGTCGCGCGCCCACTCCTCGGTGACCCACAGACAGGCGGCCCAGAGCGGCCCGTACTTCAGGCGGGAGGTGAGGGCGAGGCCCGCGCCCAGCAGGGCCATGTACAGAGCCTGCACGAGGGCCAGCCCGAACACCGCGTCCCAGCCGACGACGTGCAGCCACTTCAGCAGCAGGAAGAAGAACGGCAGCCCGAAGGCGAAGCCCGTCCAGGCGCCCTGACGGGCCGTCCGGCCGCGGGCGAGCAGGCCGAGGGCCGCGACGCCGACGAGGGACAGCGGCCACAGGTCGTACGGCGGGAAGGCCAGCGCGAGCGCGAGGCCGCTCAGGACGGCGAGGACCGTCCGCGGCACCTCGCGGCGGACCAGCGCCGCGAACCGGCGGCCGCGTCCGGGCACGGCCGGGCCGGAAGCGCCGGAGCCCGATGACACGGTCCCGGCCTTCCTTGCAGGTCGTGCGGTGGTGTCGGAGCCCGATGGCACGATCGCGGCCTTCCTTGCAGGTCATGCGGTGGTGTGCAGACCGTACATCGGGAGGGCGCGGTCGCGGACCGGGGGTGCACAAAGGTACGGGCCACGCCGCCCGCGCGAGAGAGGGAAGGGCACCGCCGTGCGGTGCGGATCAGGGCCCGGCGCCCTTCGGGCCGACCTGGGACCCGCTGGCTGCGGATCGACCGAGAGCCGTTGTCTACTGAGCTACCGGGCCCCACCCGGGTCGCACCTGCCGACCGGCCGAAACCTTTCCGTCGTCCCCGTTCCGCAGGTGCTGGACCTGGCTCCCAGTGGCGGTGTGCCGGTGCGGCACACCGTCCCATGGCCCAGCTGCGTTCGACGACTGCGCGGAGGTCTCCCGGTCGGACGTCCTGTGGTGGACTCGGCCGAACCTACCGGCCGCCGACCGTCTGCTGTCAACAGTTGCCCGGCCTGCGTGGTTTTCGCGTCGCCCCAGGCCGGCGCCCGCTCTCCCAGGTGGGGCGGGCGCCCGCGGGCGCGTTCCGCGGTGGTACGCGCCCGCGCGAAGTCACTCGTTCGGCCGTCCGTACACCGTACGTCCGGCCACCACCGTCCGCAGGCATACGGGCAGGTCCTGGCCAGGGGTGAGGTCGGGCAGGCCGGGGGTGCCGGAACGGGGGTCGGTGGACCAGCGTTCCACCCGCTCGTCGGGGGCCTGGACGACGAGGTCGCCGGTGCGCCAGACCGCGTAGTCGGCGGGCGCGCCGGGCACCAGGACGCCCGCGTCGTCGCGGCCGATCGCGCGCCAGCCGCCGCGGGTGTGCGCGGTGAAGGCGGCACGGGCGGAGATGCCGTGCCCGGGGGTGCGGTGGAAGACCGCGGCGCGCAGGGTGCCCCACGGGTCCAGCGGGGTGACCGGGCTGTCGGAGCCGAGGGCGAGCGGCACGCCGGCGCGCAGCAGGGCGGCGTAGGGGTTGAGGGTGCGGGCCCGCTCGGCGCCCAGGCGGGCCGCGTACATGCCGTCGGCGCCGCCCCAGGCCGCGTCGAAGGCGGGCTGCACGGAAGCGGTCAGCGCGAATTCGGCGAACGCGGCGATGGTGGCCTCGGTGAGCATCTCGGCGTGTTCGACGCGGTGCCGGGCGGCCCGGACGCGGGCCGGGCCGACGCGGTCGGCGGCGGCCCGCACGCCGTCGGTGACGGCGGTCAGCGCGGCGTCGCCGATGGCGTGGAAGCCGGCCTGGAGCCCGGCCTCGGTGCAGGCCGCGACGTGAGCCGCGACGGCGTCGGCGTCCAAGTGGGCGGTTCCGGTGTGGTCCGCGTCGGCGTACGGGGCGTGCAGGTGGGCGGTGTGCGAGCCGAGGGAGCCGTCGGCGAACAGGTCACCGGCCGCGCCGAGGGCGCCGAGCGCCCGGATGCGCTCGGCGTCCTTTGCGTTGGTGACGGTTTCGGCCCAGTAGCCGACGACCCGCGGGCCGGGTTCGCGGGCCGCGCGGGCCAGCAGGGCGGTGAGGTCGTCCTCGCCGGAGATGTCGGGGCCGGCGCACTCGTGGAGGGTGCCGATGCCCAGGGACGCGGCGTGCGCCAGGGCCGCGGCCTGGGCGGCGTCGCGCTGGGCGGGGGTGACGGTGGCGTGCGCGGCGGCCCGTACGGCGTGGTGGGCGGCGCCGGTCAGCGGCTGCTCGGCGTGGAATCCGGGCAGGTCGCGGACGCCGGGGACGAGGTCGAGGAGGGCGGTGGTGACCACCGCGGAGTGCACGTCGACCCGGGTCAGGTAGAGCGGGCGGCCGCCGGTGGCGGCGTCCAGTTCGGCGCGGGACGGCGGTCGGCCCTCGGGCCAGACGGCGGCGTCCCAGCCGTGTCCCAGCAGCACCCGGTCCATCGGGCGGGCCGCGGCGTACTCCCGTACCCGGGCCAGCGCGTCGGGGAGCGTACGGGCCCCGGACAGGTCCAGGCCGGTGAGCACGAGGCCGGTGGCCGTCGTGTGCACATGTGCGTCCGTGAACGCCGGGGTGACGAGCGCGCCGTCGAGCTGGACCACCTCGTCCACGCCGTCGGCGAAGGAGTCGGCGGCACCCTCCTCGCCGACCCAGGCGACGCTGTCGCCCTCGACCACCATGGCGGTGGCGAAGGGATCGGCGGGGCTGTGCACCTCCCCGCCGCGCAGCAGGACGGTACGGGGCCGGGCCGGGTCGGGGGTGCGCTCACTCATGGCGACAGTTTGACCCCTGTACGCGGCTTCCCCGCATCCGGGGTCGGGATCTTGCCGCGTACGCGCGGGCGCGCGGGGCGGCGCGCGCCACTGCGTACCACCGCGCCCGGCCGACGCGCGCCGCCCCGGGCCCCGGCGCGCCGGGTCAGATGCGGGGCGGCCGGGCCTCGTACGGGGTGGAGAGCACGACCGTGGTGCGTGTGGAGACCCCGGCCAGCGTGCGGATGCGGGTCAGCAGGTGCTCCAGTTCCAGGGGCGTGGCCACCCGCACCTTGAGGATGTAGTTCTCGTCGCCCGCGACGCTGTGGCACGCCTCCAGCTCGGGCACCTCGGCCAGGCGGTCGGCGATGTCGTCCGGGGCGCTCGGGTCGAAGGGTTTCACCGAGATGAAGGCGGTCAGCGGCAGCCCCACCGCCTCCGGGTCCACGATCGCGGCATAGCCGCGGATCACACCGCGCTGCTCCAGGCGGCGCACCCGCTGGTGCACCGCCGAGGTGGACAGGCCGGTGGCCTTGCCCAGGTCGGTGTAGCTCATCCGCCCGTCCTTGACGAGCAGCTCCACGATTTGTCGGTCCAGCTCCTCCACCCGATCAACCTACTGTGCTCGGGCGCGTGTGCGCACCGTACGCCGGATCGTGGACGCGCCCGCGCGGGCCATGTGACCAATGCCACACCCGTGACCCCGTATCCCGGAGGGCTCGGCGATTATGCGCGGGGCATGGGGGGAATTGCTGGTGTTGGCCGGAGCCGCCCGTCACAGGAAGCCGGCGGCCTGCGCGGCCCACCCGAGGGGGATGAACATCATGCGACGTCAGAAGACCGATTCCGCGCCGCTCAGCCACGACGCCCAGGAGGGCGACAGTCTCGGCCCCGCCGTCGAGGACGATCTGTACGACTCCTTCGAGACCATGGAGATCTTCCGGGTGACATGCCCGGACTGCGACCAGCCGATCGCGCTGCTGGCGGACGAGGACACCCTGCCCGAGCACGCGCTGTGCCCCACGCCGTGGAACCCCTTCTGCCTGACGGTGTGCGAGGGCTCGGGACGGCCGGTGGCCGACGCCCCCGCGGCCGACGACTCGCTGGAGGCCCAGGAGCAGGACGCCGGGGTGCTGCTGACCCTCCCGGAGGGCCTGGACTGGCGCCGGCAGCCGTTCTCGCACGTGGGCGGGCCGGGTACGCGGCCGACACGGGTGCCGCGGATGCGCCGGCCCTGAGAGCCCGCCCCGGTGACGCCCGGCGGGAGCGGACGGCCGCTCCCGCGCCGTCCCGGCGCCCCCGCCCGGCCGTTCACCAGTAGCGGCCGTCGATCATCGCCTCCAGCGCGGCCCTGTGCATGATCAGCGCGTCCGGGTCGGCCGGTGCGGGCACCTCGCCGAAGTGGATCCTCCGGTAGGCCACGCGCAGCATGACGACGGCGTGCCGCAGTGCCGCGTAGAGGGTGTGGAAGTCCATGGCGCGCGGTATGTGGCCGGTGAGCCGGGCGTAACGTTCCTCGACGCGGTCGCGGCGCAGGAGGTCCGGCAGGCCGCGCTGGCCGCTGCTCACCGTCAGGTCCTGGAAGAACCGGTGGAGGTAGACCAGCCAGCCGAGGTCGAGTTCGCGCGGGCCGAGTGCGGCCAGTTCCCAGTCCAGTACGGCCGCGGGCGTGAAACCGTCGTAGACGATGTTGCCGATCCGGGCGTCGCCCCAGGTCAGCACGGTGTCGTCGGTGTCCGCTGCGGCGTCGGCCGTCGGCGGCCAGTGCTCCGCCAGCCAGGCGAAGCCGCGCTCGATCAGCGGTGACGGCTCGTGCTCCGCGACGACCCAGGCGTAGTACGCCCGTTGGGCCGCGACATGCCGCCGCAGCGCGCTCCCGCGCCCAGGGAGGCCGAGGAACGCCGCCCGTTCCGCGGGCACTTGGTCATGGATCCGGGCGAGGACCGAGACCGTGTCCGCCTCCAGTGCGGCGCGCTCCGCGTCGGTGGCGGCGTGCAGCCAACTCCCCTCGTACGTGTACGGCATGACGTCCGGCGGTACGCGGCCCTGGACGCGCTCCATCACGAAGAACGGCGCACCGAGCGGCGCCGGGTCCTCTTCGAGCCAGAGAGTGCGCGGTACGGGTACGTCCGTGTACTCGGCGACCAGGCGCGTCGTCCGGTACTGGCGGGCCATGTCATAGGTGGGGAATACCGTGTAAGCGGCGGGGTCGGCGGCGAGGCGCAGGGCGCAGGAGCGGACGGGCGGACGGGGGTGGTCGATGTCGAAGAGCAGGGTTTCGCTGGACATGCCGTTGGAGGCGGGGACGGTCGCGGCGACCGCCCGCGCGCCGGGCAGGCGGGTGCTCAGCCAGGCGGACAGCCGCCGGGTGAGTTCCGCCGGTTCGCGGGTGGTGGTGCGGGGCCGGGGTGTGCTGCTCATGACCGGTCCTCGCCGGGCTGCGGGCCGGCCGGGCGGGGTTGCGAGGCGTCCGGGCGGGCCGGTGCCGGGCCGGTGTGACCGGTGAAGCCGCTGGGGTCGTGGCGGCCGAAGCTGCCGTGCTCGAAGATCCCGTATCCGGTGCGGCCGTCGAGGGTGAAGCGGGCCGCGTGGTCGGTGACGCCGTAGGCGGCGAGCGGGTGGGCGGCGGGGTCGTAGGTGCGGCGGTCGGTCCAGCCGCGTCCGCGCCAGGTGCCGTGCTGCCAGTCGTCGGCGGGCGGGTAGCCCGCGCCGACGGCCAGGGGCGAGGAGGTGAGGATCTCGGCGGCGAGTTCGAGGGGTTTGCGGGCCGGGTCGGTGAGGTGGAGAACGGCCCGCTCGGGCTGCCGGGTCCCCGCCCGGTAGGTGATGTCGGCGTACGGCCAGCCGAGTTGGACGTCGTGGGCGCCGTTGCGCACGAGCAGCGCCTCGTTGAGCGTCCGGTGCCCGTCGGCGTCCTCCTGGACGACGACCATCACGAAGCGGTCGTCGAACCGGACCGGGCACCAGATCCAGTGGAAGCCCTCGGGCCGCGCCTCCTCGGCGGCGCGCCCGCCGTCCTCGCCGGGGATCGGCCGCACGCCCCAGCTGCGGTCCCGGGTTCCGGTCCACTCCCCCGCCGTGACGGCCAGTTCCCCGCCGGCGGCCCGTACGGTGCCGGTGCAGGTGCCCGCCTGCACGAAGCGGCGGCCCTCCAGGGTGAGCCGGCCGCCGCGGTACTGGGTGTGGTGCGGTTCCCAGACGGCGGGGAAGGCGGCGTGCCATGCGAGGTCGTAGGAGAGGCCGCCGGGGTCGGCCGGGTCGGCGGCGCAGCGCAGCCGGAGCCGTTCGAGGGGCCGGTCGACGGTGATGGTGAGCGGGCCGACGGCGAGGGCGAGGCGGTCGTCGGTCAGCGCGTCGGAGGCGCGTACGGCGTACAGGCGGTCGCCGAGCCGGAGGGTGGCGAAGGCGTCGATGACACCGGTGTTGGGGTGAACGCCGAGGCCGGCGATGAGCAGCGCGCGGCCGGTGTGGTCCATGACGTGGAAGATGCAGCGGTCGTAGGCGTTGCGGTCGCCGGTGGCGACGTGCCGCATGGACAGCGGCACCTGGTGGATCGGGTATTCGTCGAGCGCGATGGGGCGGTCGGTCACGGAACACCTCCTGGACGCGCGGGCGGGCACGGCCCGGCGGCCTCGGGGGCGCGGGCCCGCCCGCCGACAGCCGTTTCCCAGGCCGGAATTGACGGTACGTCAGGAGTACGCGCGGAACCATAGCCGTAGCGGCCCGCGGACGGGAAGCGACCCCGCACCCGGCCCCCGCACCCGGCCCCCGCACCGGGCCCCGCTCCCGGCCGCCGCCTTCCGGCCGTCCGGCGGGCCCGGGCGCGGGGCCCCCGGCTGCGCTGTACGGCGTACACGGCACCGTAGAGTGGGGCACGAAGGTCATCGCGGACACCGGCGACGCAGCGGCGACGGAACGAGGGGGACACCACCATGACGACGGCAAGCTCCGCGCAGGGCCCGAGCAGCCTGCACTGTCTGCGCTGCGGCCTGGAGGTCACGGGCTTCGCCGGCTGCCCCCGGTGCGCGGCGGACGGGATCGGCGTCAACGCGATGCCGCCGCTGGCCGACCTCGACGGCCTGGAACTCGCCGGATTCCCGGGCGGCCCATGGGGCTGGCCGGAGACGCTGCCGGTCAGCGGCCCGCCGGTGACGCTCGGCGAGGGCGGCACACCGAACGTACGGCTGCGGACCGACCCGGCCGCGCTCGGCGACGGGCACGCGCCCGAGTGCGGCAGCGAACTGTGGGTCAAGTACGAGGGCGCCAACCCGACCGGCTCGCACAAGGACCGGGCGATGGCGGCGGGCGTGGCCGCGGCGGTGGAGACCGGCGCCGACACGGTGTGCGCCGCGTCGTCCGGCAACGCGGGCGCGGCTGCGGCCGCCTACGCGGGCCGGGCCGGGCTGCGGTGCGTGGTCTTCACCAGCGAGGGCGTGCCGCCGGCGCTGGCCGCGCAGATCGACCTGCTGGGCGCCGAACAGGTGCGGTGCGAGGGCGGTTTCCGGGCCCGTAACGCGGCGATGGCGCGGGCCGTCGAGGAGCACGGCTGGTATCCGCTGACCAGCTACTCCGCCCCGTCGCCGGGCGGCAACCCGTACGCCAACGAGGGGTACAAGTCGGTCGCGTACGAGCTGGCGCGGGACTTCGCCGGACGGCGGATCGGCGCGGTGGTCGTGCCGACCAGCCGGGCGGACCTGCTGGCCGGGATCGAGCGCGGCTTCCGTGAACTGGCGGCGGCCGGGCTGGTCTCGGCGGCGCCGCGGATGGTGGCCGCCGAACCCGCCGGGGCGGCCCCCTTCACCGCCGCGCTGCGCCACGCCGACCGCGCGGCCCAGGAGCGTACACAGGTGGTGAGCCACCCGACCGCCGCCTTCTCGCTCGGCGAGGAGCGGCCGTGCTGGCAGGGGCTGGACGCGCTGTGGCGGTCCGGTGGCACGGCCGTCGCGGTGGCGGAGAAGGAGTTCGTGGCCGAGCAGCGCCGCCTCGCCCAGCAGGGCCTGCTGCTGGAGGCGTCGTCCGCCGTGGCGATCTCGGTGGCCCGCCGTATGCTGCGCGAGCAGCCGGAGCTGGTCGTGGCGATCGGTACGGCGACGGGCATGAAGGGGCTGGGCGCGGCGGACGTGTGAAGCGCCGCCCGGGCGGCGGACGGCTGCCCGTCCGCCGCCCCCGTGTCCGTCAGCGGGTCTCCGGCCCGATCAGGTGGCGTGCGACGACCATGCGCTGGATCTGGTTGGTGCCCTCGACGATTTGCAGCACCTTGGCCTCGCGCATGTAGCGCTCGGCCGGGAAGTCGAGGGTGTAGCCGTATCCGCCGAGGAGCTGGACGGCGTCCGTAGTGACCCGCATCGCGGTGTCGGTGCAGAACATCTTGGCCATCGCCGCCTCCTTGGAGAACGGCCGGCCGGCGTCCCGGAGGCGGGCGGCGGACAGATACAGCGCGCGGCCCGCCTCGATCTGGGTGGCCATGTCGGCGAGCATGAACCGCAGGCCCTGGAAGTCGGCGATCGGGCGGCCGAACTGCTGCCGGGAGGCGGTGTACGCCAGTGCCTCGTCCAGGGCGGCCTGGGCGACGCCGACCGCGCAGGCGGCGATGCCGAGACGGCCGGAGTCCAGGGCGGACAGGGCGATGGCGAAGCCCTGGCCCTCCTCCCCGATGCGGCGGGCGTCGGGGACCCGTACGCCGTCGAAGTGCAGCTGGGCCGTGGGCGAGCCCTTCAGGCCCATCTTGCGCTCGGGCGCGGCGGCGGTCAGCCCCGCCGCGTCGCCGGGCACCAGGAAGGCCGTGATGCCGCGGGCGCCCTTCTCTCCCGTACGGGCGAGCACCGTGTAGAAGTCGGCGACGCCGCCGTGGGTGATCCACGCCTTGGTGCCGTCCAGGGTCCAGACGTCCCCGTCGCGGACCGCCCGGGTGGTCAGTGAGGCGGCGTCGGAACCGGAGGACGGCTCCGAGAGGCAGTAGGCGCCGAGCAGGCCGCCGCCGAGCATGGCGGGCAGATGCGTGGCACGCTGCTCCTTCGTGCCGAACTCGGCCGTCGCGTGGCAGGCGAGGGTGTGCACGCTGACGCCGAGGCCCACGGTCAGCCGCGCGGCCGCCAGCTCCTCCAGGACCTGGAGGTAGACCTCGTAGGGCTGGTCCCCGCCGCCGAACTCCTCGGAGTACGGGAGCGAGAGCAGCCCGGATTCGGAGAGCAGCGTGAAGATCTGCCGGGGGAAGCGTCCCGCTTCCTCCTGCTCGGCGGCGGTCGGCCTGATCTCACGCTCGACGAGGTCCCGCACCAGCGTCAGCAGAGCTCGGGCCTCCTCAGTGGGCAGCCTGCGGTCCACCGGCCGGGGGCCGTACTCGGTCATGCGGCGCTCTCCTCCCTGTCGGGCGCTGCGGCGGACGCGCGCGAGGGTGAGGCGGCGCCGCCGGTTGTTCGCACAGTGCTCAGCAGATGATCGCGTACCGGGTCGCGGAAGGCGGTGACCTGCAGCTGTGGCGCTAGGAGTATGCCCGATCGGCAGCGCTACGTCACTGGTCGGCCGGGATCTCCTCCGGCCCGGACGGGACTTCGTCAGCGCCCGCTCCCGGCGGTCCGGCCGCCGGCCCGCCGCCCGACCGCCCCGCCCCTCACCTGGCACGACGCCGGCCCGGCGCGGCCAACGGAAGCTGTACGCCACGCGAAATTGGTCCAAACCATTGACCACGCTGGTCTAGTCCTTCTACCTTCTCCCCCAACACTCAACGCGTCCACGCCGAATCGGCGCGTGTTTCCGTCAGTTCCCCCTCGCCCCCCTCCGAGGAGACGACATGCCCAGACCGCTCCGTACGCGATCACCGCGCAGACTGATCGCCGCCACCACCGCACTGTGTACCGCGGCCCTGGCCGGCACCCTGTGCGCCGGCACGGCCGCCGCCGATCCCGCCGCCTCCGCCACCCCCACGGCCGCCTCCGCGGCGGCCGGCACCCAGGCGGCCGGGAACAAGGTCGTCGGATACTTCACCAACTGGGGCGTCTACGACCGCAATTACCACGTCAAGAACATCCAGACGTCCGGTTCGGCGGACAAGCTGACGCACATCAACTACGCCTTCGGCAACGTCCAGGGCGGCAAGTGCACCATCGGCGACGCCTACGCCGACTACGACAAGGCGTACACCGCGGACCAGAGCGTGGACGGCAAGGCCGACACCTGGGACACGGGCGCGCTGCGCGGCAACTTCAACCAGTTGCGCAAGCTCAAGAAGCTGCACCCGAACCTCAAGGTGATCTGGTCCTTCGGCGGCTGGACCTGGTCGGGCGGCTTCGCCCAGGCCGCCAAGAACCCGAACGCCTTCGCACAGTCCTGCCTCGACCTGGTCCAGGACAAACGCTGGGCGGACGTCTTCGACGGCATCGACATCGACTGGGAGTACCCGAACGCCTGCGGCCTGACCTGCGACACCAGCGGCCGGGACGCGCTCACCAACCTGCTGAAGGCGCTGCGGGCCAAGTTCGGCGGCAAGCTGGTGACGGCCGCGATCCCGGCCGACGCCTCGGCCGGCGGCAAGCTGGACGCCGCCGACTACAAGGGCGCCTCCCAGTACGTCGACTGGTACAACCCGATGACGTACGACTACTTCGGCGCCTGGGACGCCAAGGGCCCGACCGCCCCGCACTCGCCGCTGACCTCGTACAACGGCATCCCGAAGGCCGGCTACAACACCGCCGACACCATCAAGAAGCTCAAGGGCATGAACATCCCCGCCGACAAGCTGCTGCTCGGCATCGGCTTCTACGGCCGCGGCTGGCAGGGCGTGACGCAGGACGCGCCGGGCGGCACCGCGACGGGCGCGGCACCGGGCAAGTACGAGGCCGGCATCGAGGACTACAAGATCCTCAAGACCCGCTGCCCGGCGACCGGCAAGGTCGGCGGCACGGCCTACGCCAAATGCGGCAACCAGTGGTGGAGCTACGACACCCCGGAAACGATCGCCACCAAGATGACGTACAAGAACCAGCAGGGACTGGGCGGCACGTTCTTCTGGGAGCTGAGCGGCGATACGGCCAATGGTGAGCTGATCAAGGCGATCAAGTAAGGGCGCTGCGGGCGTAACGGCGCTGCGCTTCCCGGTTCGGGCTGTGTGATCGGTCCAGCCGGTGTGTCGGGTGGCGCGCCGGGTCGGGTGCACAGCGCCGGCTGGGCGACTGCGCGGCCCTACGGAAATCCCCGTGCGTCCCGAGCCCGGTCCAGGGCCCGGGACGCACGGGGCAGGTCAGCCTCCCGCCGCTGCTCCGGCGGCGATGACCTCGCGGTTGACGGCACGGACGCGGGCGGGGTCGACCTTGAGTTTGCGTCGGTCGTATGTCCAGAAGCCGTTGAGTTCGTTCTCCAGGTCGGAGACCTGCGTGTAGACCGAGCCGGACAGGTGCGCGCCTGCCTGGCGCAGGTAGAACGTGCGGGTGTTGTCGACGTACTTCCGGGTCAGCGCCTCCGTGTCGGCCACCCCGCTGTAGATCACGGTGGGGGCACCGGGCCACATGTGGCCGGGAGTGCGCAGCGTGAAGCCGCCGTGTTCGCCGTCCATGGCGGCCCGGCGGTCGTCGGGTGCGGGCGGGTCGGCGTTGTTGTAGTCGTGGTGGTCGATGATGTCGCCCTTGCCCGCATCGCCCTTGGAGTTGCAGCAGTTGACGCCGCTGTGCGCGTTGACGACACGCGAGGGGTCGGCGGCCTTGACGGACTCGGCGAGGCGGCCGGTGGCGTCGCGGTCCCACTCGCCCCAGCCCTCGTTGAAGACGATGTAGCCGCCGATGGCCGGGGAGTTGTGCGTCTGCTCCATCATCTCCCTGGCCTGGCCGGTGAACGCCCGCTGTCCCCGCTCGTCGGTGATGTCGCTGGAGACGAAGTCCTGCCACACCAGCAGTCCGAGCCGGTCCGCGTGGTAGTACCAGCGGGGCGACTCGACCTTGATGTGCTTGCGCACCGCGTTGAAGCCGAGCCGCTTCTGCCCCGCCAGGTCGAAGCGCAGCGCGTCGTCGCTGGGCTGGGTGTAGAGGCCGTCCGGCCAGAAGCCCTGGTCCAGCATGGCGAGGGAGAAGAAGGGCTTGCCGTTCAGTACGAGTTTGGGGTGGCCGCCGACCTTCTGTACGCCGATGGAGCGCATCCCGAAGTAGCTCGTGACGACGTCCTTCTGCCCGCCGTCGCGCAGGGTGACTTCGAGGCCGTAGAGGTAGGGGTCGTCGGGCGACCACAGGTGCTGGTCACGCACCTTCAGACCGAGGTCGGCGTTGGCCGCTCCGGTGGCCCTGCCGACCTCCTTGCCCTTCTTGTCCCGCGCCACGGCCGTGACCTCGGCCTGAGCGGAGGCGTTGCGGGACACCGCCTTCACCGTCAGGGTGCCGCTGCCGATGTCCGGGGTGCTGACGAGCCTGTCGACGGCCGCCCTGGCCACGGGTTCCATCCAGACGGTCTGCCAGATACCGGAGGACTGGGTGTAGAAGATGCCTCCGGGGCGCGGCGTCTGCTTGCCCTTGGGCTGGTTGGCGCCGGCGGTGTCGGTGACCCCGACGATGACCTCCTGCTTGCCGCTCTTCTTCAGCGCGTCGGTGATGTCGGCGCTGAAACCGGTGTAGCCGCCGGTGTGCTGGGCCACCTGCTTGCCGTTGACCCACACCCGCGCCTCGTAGTCGACGGCGCCGAAGTTGAGCTTGAGGCGCTGCACGGTCCCGACGTGCCAGCTCCTGGGGACATCGATGAGTCTGCGGTAGAACATGTGGTCCTCGTGCCGCTCGATCCCGGAGAGCTGCGACTCGACGGGGAAGGGCACCGTGATCCTCTCGGCAAGCCCCCTGCCGAACGGGGGCTGCTCTCCCTTACGGGCACCGGCGAACTCCCACTGCCCGTTGAGGTTCTTCCACTTCGCCCGCTTCTCCTGCGGACGGGGGTACTCGGGCAGCGGGTGGTCCCGATCGACCTTGTCGCCCCATGTGGTGGTCAGCCGGTGGGTGGAGAGGTTCGCGGCAGAGCGGATCACCATCGGCACGGCCTTCCCGCCGCTGGTCAGTCCGCCTTTCCCGTCGTAACCGAAGCGCACCCGCTGGCCCTTCTGGACGGGCCCGGCCAGCGTGAGAATCACGGTGCGCGGGTCGTTCCCGTCCCTGACGGCCGACTCCACGGGCATCTGCGTGGTGTCGGCCTCCAGCGTCAGATGGTCCTTGAGCGCCCCGGTCACGTTGGCCTCGTCCGCGAACGCAGCCCGCAGTCGGCGCCCGTCGGCGACGACCGCGAGGTCCACCGGGTACGGCTCGAAGCCGTCCGGCGGCGTGAAGGCCGACTCGGGGACCGGCTCCCTGCTGACGTCCGGGCTCTGCCAGCTCAGCAGCATGTTGGAGCCGCCGCTGTCCTGGAACATCTCGAACCGGAAGTCGTACTGCCGGCCGGCGGTGAGCCCGACGGGATCGCTCTTGACCTCGACGTCCCAGTCGGGCACCCAGTGGTCGATGACCTGCTTGCCGTCGATGAAGAGCCGGAAGCCGTTGTCACCCTTGGCGAAGAAGGTGAACTGCCCGCTCTTGGGCACCTCGATCCTGCCGCTCCACCGCGCCGTTGTGTGCTCGGTGCGCCCCGTGGCGATCCGGAAGGTGGAACTCAGGTCGGGGAAGTCGACGGACTGCTCCAGGGTCGTCCCGCCGAGCTCGGCGAAGTCGCGGGCACCGGGCTCGGACATCCGGAAGTACTCGCCCTTGAGACCGTGTCCTCTCGCGTGCGGAACCTCCGCCGCGCGATCGGCGGCCCGGTCAGCCGCCCGCGCCGGGGGCGCGAGGCCACTGACGGGCAGCGACGCGGCGAGCGCGAACAGCAGGGTGAAGAGCAGCTGTTGAGGGAGCGGGCGCCGGGCCCGTCTCATGCGGTGTCTCCAGTGCGGGACGCCTCTGGCGCGCAGGCTCAGGCGATGCGAAGAAGGAAACATAGTCAAACAGTTAGGCACAGCCTGCACCGTAAAACAACAGTCCTGCACGGGAATTGGCCGACGGCGGGGCAGCCTTCGCCCCCCGATCGGTCGCCCGGGAAGGGCAGCCCGCCGGTGCCGGACTGCGTGCGGCGGGGCAGGCGCGTCACCACGTGGCGCACGCCGCACGGCAGGCGTGCCGGAGGGGCGGAAGGCCACGGTCTCCCGCCCCTCCGGCGCGCTCCGGCGCGTTTCCCGGCGCGCCCCGCGTCCCCTGCCCGGTCAGGGATTGGGCGGCCGGGTCGGCGCCGGGCAGGCCGGCTCGTACTCCTCGATCAGCCGCAGGGTGTCCCCCAGCCCCCGGACGAGCAGCGCGCAGACGGTCCCCCGGTCCAGTTCCCGCCGCGCGATCCATTCGAGGGTGACGCCCTCGACGCTGGAGAGCCAGCCGACCAGCGCCGTACGGGCCAGCGCGGGCAGCTCCGCGCGGTCCCAGGCGGCGTGCGCGATGGTGCCGAGCAGCTGCTCGCGGACCTCCTCGCGGATCGCGAGCACCTGCGCGTCGAAGCCGACGCCGCCCGTGACGATGGCGCGATAGGCCGCCTGGTGGTGCTCGGCGTACCGCAGATAGCCGTCGATCGTGTGCTGGACCCGCTCCACGGGCGGCAGGTCGTGGGTGCTGGAGGCGCGCTGGACCAGTTCGGCGACCGCGTCCTCGATGATCGCGAGGTAGTAGCCGCGCTTGTTCTTGAAGTAGTAGTAGATCAGGCCCTTGGCGACACCGGCCTGGCGGGCGATGTCGTCCATGGACAGGGCGTCGTAGGAGGTGTCGGCGAACAGCTTCCTTCCGATGGCGATCAGTTCGGCACGGCGCGCCTGCGAGCGCTCGGTGGCGCGGGCGGCCCGCGGGGCCCGGGGTCCGCGCTGTTGACTATTATTCAATTCGAGCCCTAGTCTCCAACTGCCACGGGTTTTCCGCAGTATGGCAGAGGTACGCCACCTGCGGCTTCGCCCCGTAGCCGCTCCACACAGGCACTTCCCTCGCGCGCTCGCACGTGTCCACGGCTGCGCTCGCAGCCGTTCCATCGCTGCCCCGGGGAGGAAGCAGTGAGCAAGAACAAGCGGCCGTTGCCTCAGGGACGTACGTCCTGGAAGAAGACCGCGGTGACGGCGATCCCCGCGGTGCTCGCGGTCGGCGCGATGGCCTCGGTGATGGCCGAGGGGGCGCTGGCCGCCTCGTTCGCCGTCTCGGGCACCAACTTCCAGGTCACCTCGGGCAAGCTGACGAGTCAGGGCCTGGCCTCGTACGTCCACACCGACCGCGACGCGGGCGGCCAGGGGCACCCGGTGGCCCTGCTCGGCCTGGGCAAGGCCGTGCTGAGCGACATCTGCCAGGCGGCCGAGGTCAAGACGCCCCTCGGCACGGTGGTGTTCAAGCTGACCGCGGGCGGCGACGCCGGCCAGGTCACCGCCGACAACCTCGTCATCGACGGCGAGGACCTGGTGGGCGACGCCCGGTTCGGCACGGCCCAGATCGGGCGGGACGCCTCCACCCTCGACCAGGTGCCCGGCGTCCAGGGCGAGAAGGGCAAGTTCGGGCTCCAGGCCGGGAACATCGAGGTCGCCGGGGTCAAGTCGCACGCGTGGTCCGCCACCGGCGGCAACTTCCGCCTCAAGGGCCTGCGGCTCGACGTGAGCCTGGGCGGCAAGAAGTGCTTCTGACCGGCCGGCGGCTGCTCGCCCGGCGCCGGCCCGTCCGTCAGCCGGCCCCCCACCGCCCGGCCGCCCGGCTCACCTGGCCCGAGCGGCGCGCGGCGTTCCGCGGCTGGCGGCGGACCCGGCCGTTCTGGGCCGGGCTGCTGCTCATCCTCGGCGGCGCGGAACTGCTGCTCGTACCGCTGTCGCCGCTGACCGTGCTGATCAGCCTCGGCCTGGGCGGGCTGGCCGCGATCGGCATCGGTCTCGCGCTGATCGTGGCCGGGCTGTTCCTGTGGCTGCGCCCGGCCGCGCACCACTATGTGAGCCTGCACGCGCTGATCCTGTCCGTGCTGTCCTTCGCGGCGACCAACCTGGGCGGGTTCCTGGTGGGGATGGGGCTGGGCATCGCGGGCAGTGCGATGGGGTTCGGGTGGACGGCGGTGGAGGAGAGCGGGAGCGGTGACACGCCTGGGGGTGGCGGAGGTGTGTCCGGGGACGGCGGTGGTACGCCCCGGGACGGCAGAGGTACGCCCGAGGACGGCAGGGATACGTCCGGGGACGGTGACGCCCCGCCCGGGCACGGCCGATCGGCGACCGCGTCCGGCGGCGACGCGCCAGGCGACGCCCCTGCGGACGACGCGCCCGGCAGCCGGAACAAGACCCTCGCCGTGGCTCTGCCGGTCATCCTGGTCGCGGTCATCGGCACCCCCGCCCGGCCCGCGCAGGCGGCGGCCGGCATCCCCGCAGCGCCCGTCCCGCCCACCGTGACCACGACGATGTTCGCGCCGAAGGGCTTCACCCTGGCCGGTGTCACCGAAGTTCCCACGGTCAACGGTCCGGTGAAGGCGATGGTCCTGCGTATGAAAGCCGCCTCGCTCACGGACTACCGGCTCATCACCCGCGACGCGGGTGGCCCCCAACTCAGCCTAGGCGCACGCAACTTGGACCTGAGCGGCAACGTAACGCTCTACCTGACCAAGTTCAGCGGCTGCCTGCAAGGGCTCATCTGCCTCACCTTCACCCCCGACACCCTGCCCGTGCCGCCCGTCGTCCCGCCGTTCGTCTTCATGACCAACGTGGACGCCGAACAGGCCCTGGTCACCTCCGACCTGATCGTCGCGGACGGGCTGACCCTGAACGCCGGGGCGGGAGCGGGGACGGCATGATCGGGCTGCCGGCCGCGCTGTTCTGGGCGTACGCCATCGGCTCGACGTTCGCGCTCTCCGCCGCCCGGCAGCTGCACTTCCTCGAACGCCGCGCCGCCGACCGGACCGGCCTGCCCCGGCTGCTCGCCCCGCGCCTCGTCAGCCGCGCCGCGAACCCGTACCTGTGCCTGACCCTCCTGTACGCCGCGGTGCTGCTGGTGCCGACCGGGCTGTTCCTGATGTGGCAGAACCCGTCCTGGTCGACGATGCACATCGCCGACGGCCACCGCGGCGTCTGGGCCGGCCTCCCCCTGCTCTACGCGGGTGGCGTCGTGACCGCCACCCTCCTCGGCTTCCTGCTCGCCCAGGCCCTGTGCCTGGTCGGCGCGGGCTACTGGGCGTACCTGAACTGCGCCGGCGGCCACTTCCTGCTCTTCGGCACCCTCGTACACGGCTGGGACGGCCAGGGCTACCGCCGCTTCCTCAGTACGGACGGCGCCGCCCTGCGCGCCTGGCCCGGGGACAGCGTGATCAACAACGTCCTGCGCTTCCTGACCTCCGGCACCTTCCTCGCGCTCCTGGTCCTCGGCGCCGCCGTCCTCGGCACGATGCTGCTGGCCGAGATCGGGTGGCTGGCCGAGGGCTGGCTGCTGCCGGGCGGGGCGCAGGACCTGAAGGTGCCCCGCGTCCTCGCCGTCGCCATCGCGGGCGCGGGCCTGTACGGGCTGCCGCTGGCCGGCGCCCTCCTGGCCAGCGCACTGGTCCGTTTCCTCGGCTTTCCCGTCGGCCTGACGGCCTTCGCCGCCGTAACGGGCGGGCTTCTGCTGCCGCGCCGCTCCCCCGTCCGATGGCTGTACGGCCTGGTGGGCCTCCCGAAGGGGCATTGGCGGGCGACGGCGGACCTGCTGCCGGAGAACCGGGCCGCGGCACGCCCCTGACCGGTTGCCCCCAGGACGGGAGTACGCGAGCAGGCGGCGAGCCGGGCCGCGGGCGTACCCCTGACGCCACGCTCCAGCGGGCTTTACTGCCCCGCGCCGTACGAGCACCATCGGCTACGGGACGGGGGTCGCAGGCAGCAGCCGCATCGGAGAGGTGGCACGTGGTCAACCCTTGGCTGGCGATGGAGTCGGGAGCCGACCCCGTGGAGCGCACCCGCACGGTACGGCGCGCACACGAGCAGTTCCTGGCGGGCGGGCCGGTGGCCCAACCGGTGCGCCAGGTGGTGGCCGACTCCTGGCGCCGGTCGGCGTCCGCGCGTGCGACGCTCGACGGACCGGCGCCGATCGACCTCGACGAGTCCGAGCTGCGCGCCTACCGCGACGGGCACCCGCTGGCCCGCGCCATGCCGGTCTTCCGGGATCTGCTGGGCACCATCGCCCACGACGGCGCCCACCTGCTCGCCGTCTGCGACCCGCAGGGCCGGCTGCTGTGGGTCGAGGGCCACCCCGGCGTACGGCGGCACGCGGAACGCATGAACTTCGTCGCCGGGGCCCGCTGGGACGAACGGCACGCCGGCACCAACGCGCCCGGCACCGCGCTCGCCGCCGACCACGCCGTACAGATCTTCGCGGCCGAGCACTACAACAAACGCGTCCAGAAGTGGACCTGCGCGGCGGCTCCTCTGCACGACCTGCGGACGGGCCGGCTGCTGGGCGCCGTCGACATCACCGGCGGCGACCACCTCGCCAGCCCGCACAGCCTCGCCCTCGTACAAGCCACCGCCCGGGCCGCCGAGGCCCACCTCGCCCCGTATCCGGAACGGGCAGCGCCCGCCGCCCACCTGACCGTACTCGGCCGGGACGAAGCCCTCCTGGCCACCGACGGCCGTACGATGCGGCTCGGCCGCCGGCACAGCGAGATCGCGCTCCTGCTGACCCGGCACCCGGAAGGCCTGACCGGCGACCGGCTGGCCGCCCTCCTCTACGGGGACCGCGACGTCCGTCCGGTGACCCTGCGCGCGGAGCTGTCCCGCCTGCGCCAGATCGTGGGCCCCCTGCTCGACTCCCGCCCGTACCGCCTGACCAGGACGGTGGAGACGGACCTGGAGACGGTGGAAGCGCAGCTGGCGGCCGGCGACCTGACGGCGGCACTGCGCGGCTACCGGGGCCCGCTGCTCCCCCTCTCCGAGGCCCCCGGCGTACGGCGCCTGCGCTCCGTACTGGAAGACCGGCTACGGCGGGCCGTCCTCACCCACCGCGACCCGCAGACGCTGCGCCTGTGGGCCGACACACCGTGGGGCGAACACGACTTGGAGGTCTGGGAGGCGCTGGAAGCCGCCGCGCGCCCCAGGGACAGCCGAGTGGTGTCCACAGCGGCCCGGCTCCGCACGGCCTACGCCCTCGCGCCACTCCGGCAACACGCTCCCTCACCCGCCACGTCCGCGTCTCCACCCTCTGTGCCCGCAACCTCCATGCAACGTCCCCGCCCCTAGCCTGCGGACCGGCGCCCCGCCGCGGGAGCGGAGGCGCGACCCCGGAACGATTTGGGAGCCCCCATGGCCCGTTACGCGAACCCTGGTGCCGCCGACGCCCTGATGTCCTATCGGAGCCGTTACGACCACTGGATCGGCGGCGAGTACGTACCGCCCGTCAAGGGCCAGTACTTCGAGAACCCCACCCCCATCACCGGTCAGCCGTTCACCGAGATCGCCCGCGGTACGGCCGAGGACGTGGAGCGCGCCCTCGACGCCGCCCACGCCGCCGCGCCCGCCTGGGGCCGCACCTCCCCCGCCGAGCGCGCCCAGGTCCTCACCCGGATCGCCGACCGCATGGAGGAGAACCTCCAGTCCCTCGCGGTCGCCGAGACCTGGGAGAACGGCAAGCCCGTCCGTGAGGCGCTGGCCGCCGACCTCCCCCTGGCCATCGACCACTTCCGCTACTTCGCCGGCGCCATCCGCGCCCAGGAGGGCACCCTCTCCCAGCTCGATGACGACACCGTCGCGTACCACTTCCACGAACCGCTCGGCGTCGTCGCGCAGATCATCCCGTGGAACTTCCCCCTCGTCATGGCCGCCTGGAAACTGGCCCCCGCCCTCGCCGCCGGCAACGCGGCCGTCCTCAAGCCCGCCGAACAGACCCCCGCCTCCATCCACTACTGGATGAGCCTGGTCGCCGACCTGCTGCCGCCCGGCGTCGTCAACATCGTCAACGGCTTCGGCGCCGAGGCCGGCAAGCCGCTCGCCTCCAGCCCGCGCGTCGCGAAGATCTCCTTCACCGGCGAGACCACGACCGGCCGCCTGATCATGCAGTACGCGTCGGAGAACCTGAAGCCGGTCACCCTCGAACTGGGCGGCAAGAGCCCCAACCTCTTCTTCGACGACGTCTCCGCGGCCGACGACGACTTCTACGACAAGGCGCTCGAAGGCTTCACCATGTTCGCCCTCAACCAGGGCGAGGTCTGCACGTGCCCCTCTCGCGCACTCATCCAGCAGGGCCACTACCAGGACTTCCTGTCCGCCGGAGTCGCCCGCACCGAACAGATCGTCCAGGGCCACCCCCTCGACACCGACACGATGATCGGCGCCCAGGCCTCCAACGACCAACTGGAGAAGATCCTCTCCTACCTCGACATCGGCCAGAAGGAAGGCGCCCGCATCCGCACCGGCGGCACCCGCGCCGAACTGGGCGGCGAACTCGAAGGCGGCTACTACGTACGCCCCACCGTCTTCGAGGGCACCAACGACATGCGCGTCTTCCAGGAAGAGATCTTCGGCCCGGTCGTCGCGGTGACCCCCTTCACCGACTTCGACCACGCGATGACCCTCGCCAACGACACCCTCTACGGCCTCGGCGCCGGCGTCTGGACCCGCGACACCAACACCGCCTACCGCGCCGGCCGCACCATCCAAGCAGGCCGCGTCTGGACCAACTGCTACCACGCCTACCCGGCCCACGCCGCCTTCGGCGGGTACAAGCAGTCGGGGATCGGGCGCGAGACGCACAAGATGATGCTGGATCATTACCAGCAGACGAAGAACCTGCTGGTGTCGTACTCGCCGAAGAAACTGGGGTTCTTCTAGACGCACGAAAAGGGCGCCTGACCTGCCCTTATACAGACCAGGCGCCCTTCGCGACACTCCCCCAGGGGAAGCGGCCAAATACCTCCCACTATGTCCCACCCATACACCCGTCCTGACCAGCCGTTCCGGGCCATACGCGGGCCAGATTCCCGTTCAGTCGCCTGCTGCGCCCTCCGTGCTGCTGTCCCACCGGCGCATCGATTCCTCAATCAGGTGGCAGGCATGATCACGAGCCTCGGCGAGGAACTTGGCGTAGTGGCGGAACAGTACCTGGATGCTCTGCCCGGCCCGGCGGGCGCACTCAGCGGGAACAACACCGGACGCCAACCAGAACGAAACCCCCGCGTGGCGAAGGTCGTAGGGACGCCTGGCCAGTTCCTGCGCCTACGCGCCGAGGGTGAGTGCGGTTTCGCGCGCACGTCGCCACGTCACGTTGTAGGCGGAGACGTCGACGTAGTTGCCGCCTGATTGCGAAAGAGACGGCCGTCGGGCGCCACACCGAAGCGTTCGATGTGTCCGCGCAACACGGTGACGAACGACGGCGGTATCGGAACCGGCTGCGTGGCCTTGGCCGCACGTCGCTTCAAGGAGTGGACCTCGTAGGAACTTCCGTCGTTCGTCCATTCCTTGCCCGCCGTGACCACGCCGCCTTTGAGGTTGAGCAGTCCCCAGCCGGTCGCCGGAAGGCGGCACTGCGATTCTCTGAGGTGGATCACCTCGGCCGGCCGCATGGCGGCGTAGTACATGCAACCGAAGAATGCGTACAGGTGAGGACCCCGCCCCGGCTGCGCGGCAACCGCTGTCAGCAGCCTGGCCACCTGCGCCGGATTGGGCACGCAGTCGTGATCCACTTCGTCGGCGACGGCCGGTGCCACCCACCGCAGGCCCGCGAGCGGGTTGTGAGCGAAGTAGCCGTGCTCGACCGCGACACCGAACACCTCGTTGATCGCTGCCTTTTTTGCGCTTCACTGTCTTCGCGTCGGCCGGATTTCCGTCGAGCTTGCTGCACAGCGCGTCCAGCCCGCGCCGCAGGACGTCCGGGTCCTCCAGCTCACTGACCGGCAGGGTGTACCGCTGCAGCCAGTTAAGCGCCGACTGCCACTCCTCACGTGGCTCCGTGCCCCAGGCGTTCTTGTTGAACGCCCAGGAATACAGAACCCGTCGCAGCACCGGCAGCTCCCGGTAAGCGTCACCCCTTCCACCAAGGCAGGGGTGATGGTGGCCAAGGCGTCAGTCAGCGTGCGGCGCGTATTACCCGGTGTCCGGTCCCATCGCTGGTCGATGTACTCGCGGGCCAGGGAGTACCACGTGGTCCGCTGCTTCAGCGCACGGATCTCCGAGGCCGGCAAACCCAGCCGTACGTCGAACGGTTCGCCGTCGCGCGCCGCCGTCATCAACTTGACCCGTCGGCTCTCGGCAAGTCCCTTGGTCATAAACGGTTCGGACCGCTCGCGCCCGCTGACCGTCCAGCGGACTTCGAACGGCTTTCGCCGGTCCGGCCGCTCCCGGATGTCCCAAAAGCGAACGTGGTAACTCATCGCCAATGCGGGGTTTCCTTCTCACATTGGCGCCACCAGGCATCCAGGTCGACGCGGCGGCAGCGAAGCTCACCATTCGGTGGTTTGATCATGCGCGGGGCATGGCCGCGAGCACGCAGGCGGTAGAACACCGACGGGCTCATACGAATTTCGGCCAGGACCTCAGCAAGTTTCAGCGCAGGGGGACGAGCCACAAGTATTCCTTCACTCCAAGGTGCCATCGAAAAGGCGCAACCGTGCAGGTTGGCGGACCAATCCGGATCCGAGCACGAGACATACACGCCTCACGCCTCACCCCGCACTTCCGTCAGGGCGCGACGGGATCCCAACCAGATGCGCACAGCCCTGTCGCGCCCGCTGTTCCACCGTCAAATCGGTCCGCTGCGGACTCCTCAATGGTCGCGACGATCGCCGGTTTGGCTAACCGGGCATAGTCGGCTATGTTGCGCTCCCCCACCCTGAGACACGTCCTCGTCTGCCACTATCCGGCGCACGTTCAATTTCCCAGTACCGCCTCGGACACTCGACCAGCGAGCTGCCCCACAGCGGAGGCAGTCATCCGAACAGACCGGAGAGCACGAGTCGACAGAACAGACTCCTCACATGTCGCCCGGTGAGCTGCCAGCGAGCCCTGTCTTCCCGGGGGTGTTGTACGTTCACATAGCCCCGGAAGGAGTTCCAGTCTTTTGCGGTTCTTTTTTGCTCGTCTGCCGTAGGCGAATGGGCTGACTACTGGCACGCGCGATGCAACTGGGAAGCACGAAAGCCGAATACCGGCGTCCCTGCCGTCATGCCGTCGCCGACCGTCACCGCAGAGCCGACGCGGAACACCGCGGCGATGTCTCCCCGAGGTGGGGACAGCTCTCAGTCACCGTGGCGCATCGAAGCTGACTTGCGGGCCTCTGCGAGCCCTCGGGTCTCACCAGCCTTACCAATCTTGTCGTCGGTGCCGCGGGAGACCACGGACCGGAGGCACCGGTGGTCTTGGCTCGACGTGTGACGGGCTCCGGCGAACGGGACGCCGGAAGGGGAAGAGGTACGTGTTCCTAATGGTCCCCGCGAGAAGCGGACTGGAGCAGTTCAGCGGCCACGGTCATTTCGGCAGCTCAGTCCATCGGGAAGCCGAAAACGTCAGCGAGGTCCGGCTTCTCGCGCGCGGCGATGGCAAGAGTGAAGAGACTGTAGACGTACAGCAAGGCCGCGTCGCGCCCGGGAGCGGCGCCTCGGCCTTCCCAGTTCAAGATTGCCGAGTCATAAACAGTGCGGTTGGCGAAGTGCAGGTCGCCAGCACCTCGCCGATGACGGCGGCGACGCCGGGCGCACGCGGCGCGAACGGAGGGAAGGCTACGACGAGCAGACCGGAGCCATGGAACACCAGGTCGAACTTGCACATCAGGGTGCCACGTTGAGCCCGGAGGTCGATAGTTGCCCTCCGGCGCCCTGCGCCAACTTCTCAGCTAGGCAGCTGAGTTTTTCAACCGGAAGAACGCACTGGCCACCGCACGCCCAGCGCCTGTACGCGTACCTGGCCGAGTTCTACGGCGAGCGCGATGCGCTGCCCACCCTCGCCGCGGCCTGGATCGCCCACCAGCGCTCGGACGGCACCCGCAAGACGTACGCCCAGAACTTCAAGGTCCTGGAGGGCTACTTGCGGGAGCGCGGCGTGCCCCCGCTCGCCCTCACGTTCCTGGCCGCCGACGCCTTCGCCAGCCACCTCAAGACGCTGCTCACCCTCGTCTCTGGCGCGGTGGTCGGCGCGTTCCGGGAGGGTCCACCGCGCGACGCTGCCACCCGGCACAATGTGCTCTCCGCCAACTCCGCATTCTTCAAGTTCGTGCTGCAGACCCGGGTCCTGCCCAAAGAGACGATGGACGGCGATCCCTTCGACGGGGTGCTGTACCCGGCCATGGACCCGCTGTTCACCTGTACCGAGGGCCTGACCGAAGCCGAGTACGTCACGCTGGCCCGCATCGCCGAAACGATCATCCGTGCCGCCGTACGGCGTTCCGGCTGTACGTCCTGATCCTGGTCCTGTACCACCTGTGTCTGCGGATCGATGCCGCGCTCGGTGCGCGGATCGAGAAGCTGGGTTACGACAAGGGCCACCACGTCCTGGAGGTACAGGTCAAGGGCGGCACCTGGGTCACCAAGGCGGTGCCGCCGTTCGTCTGGCACGCCATCCAGGTCCTCATCGGTGACCGTACGGAGGGCTTCATCTTCTGCACCAGCACCGGCAAGCGGCTCGACCAGGCGTCACAGTGGCGCGCGATCCGGGCCACCGCAAAGCGGGCCGGCCTGCCGCAGAAGAAGATCGGCCCGCACTCCCTGAAGCACTCCACGATCACCCACGCGTACGACCGGCCCGGCGCCCGCCCGAAGAAGATCCAGCACTGGGCCGACCACAAGGACCCGCCGCGCACAACACAGCGGTACAACCAACGCCGCAGCGCGCTGGAAGGCAGCCCCGCCTATGACACGGCCTCATCCATGGCCGAGCAACTGGAGGCACTGTGACGGCGGCGGCCGCCTCGGGCAGACGACGGGCTGGCAACGCTGCCTTACCTAGAGCGTTTCGCTGATCTCCTTGATAACCGCCCGCAGCGGCGGAACGAGTTCCGGGTGGTCGCTGCGGGAGGCGGACTGGAGCAGTTCCGTGGCCATGATCATCTGGGCAGCTCGGCCCTTGGGGAATCGAGTACGTCGGCGAACTCCTGCTTGATGCGCGCGGCCGTGGCGGGTACGAGAAGGCTGTAGACGTACAGCAGAGCAGCGTCGTATCCGTACGGGGCGATACCCCACCCTTCCCAGTCCAAGATCACCGGGCCATCAGCAGTGAGGTTAGCGAAGTGCAGATCGCCGTGGGCAGTGGCCCATTCGGTGATCTGCGGGGCGGGCGCGCCGGTGAAGCGGGTACGGCCCGGTCGATCCACTCCTGGTGTACCGCCACCCGGTCGGTGCGGACCGTGGCGAGATGGACAAGGTCCGCGCGTAGCGTCGACCACCAGGCGGGGTCCAGGTCGAATTCCTGGCGGAGCACGGGGCTGGGCGAACAGGGCGGGGAGGTGACGTAGGAGGTCAGCTCTGCGCGGTAGACGTACGCGGATTCGGTGGTGTCGTGCACCGCGTACGGCACCGGGCGGTGTACTGCCTGCGGAACGCTGCGCGCGGCGTCGGCGGTGCCGGTCCACAGCTTCCCGCTGGCCTCGTCCGCCGGGCGGCCAGCAGCCGCAGCCAGCAGGCGCCGTGTTCGGGATGGCCGGCGCGGCGGCTGAGGGTCCTGCCGTGCCAGCCCCACGTCGGGGGACCGTGGGGGGTGGCGCCGAGGGCGGCGGCCTTGTCGTGGGCTTCGGCGAGGCGTCGTGCGTCAGCCGGTTCGGGGGGGGCGGCGAGTACATCCAGGACGCTCCGCAGTCTGGTGCCCGCCCGTACGGCTGCCCTGGGCCTTATCGCGAAGTGGTGACGGCGGCCGTCAGCTCGCGGACTCCGGTCGTGCGTGGGTGGCGCTGGGCCAGGCCGGTGACGATCTGGCGGATGGCGGGCCGGTCGCGGACTTCGCCGCGTGAGGCCCGTACGGCGTGCATCAGTGCCTCGGCGGTCGGCTCGGGCTTGGACATCTGCCACCAGGCGCGCGCCAGATCGGTGTGCATCCGCGCCTTGCGCTCGGGTGTGGGGAACTGGCTCTCGCGCAAGTCGGTACCGGCTTCGAGTGCGGCCCGGCGTCGCCGAGGGCCCAGTGGACGCCGACGGCGTACAGGCTGACCGCGGCCGGGGTGAGCGGGAACAGGCGCTCGCGGGGGGCCTGCTCGGGCAGGTGGCGGGCGGCGCGCTGGGCTTCGCCGATGGTGGCCAGGGCCTGGGCCCGGTCGCCCGCGCGGGCCGCGCAGTACGCCTGGGTGCACAGCATCTGGGCGTGCGCGGAGGCCTGTGCACTGGTCTTGAGGCTGGTGGCTTCGACCTGGGCGGCGGCCTTGAGGATGAGGCGCTGGGCTTCGGCGGGCTGGTCCTGGTGGCGCAGGACGATGCTCATCTCGCGGGCGGCGGCTGCGGCGGCGAGCGGGGAGCCGGACAGGTCGGCGTAGATGATGGCGCGGTCGGCGGCCTGGTGGGCCCGCTCGTAGCTGCCGCTCTTGCTGAGGACCTGGGTGAGCAGGCTGTAGCCGGTGGACAGGCGGGCCAGGTCCATCTCCTGGCGGGAGCGGGCGGCTGCGTGTGCGTCGCCCAGCAGGCCGGGCATGGCGTCCAGCAGCCGGGCGTGCTGGCCGGCGTCGAACAGTCGGCGGGCGCGGGCCAGGCGCTGGTCGAGCGGGGCCGGGGAGCCGCCGGGGTCGGGGACGCCCGCCAGCGCGGCATCGACGCCGAGCAGGAGCTGCGCGGGGGCCGCGAGGCCGGCGGCGGCGAGCAGGGTGCGGCGGCGCATCGGGGCCTCCTCCACTCGTGGACCATCGAAGGCAACCGTAGTGGTCGGTCAGCCACCGAAGGAGAGCGACGCCGCCAGAACATCCGTCGGGACGCCTACCTCTTCGGCGGCGCGTCGCAGCAGTCGCAGGTCGGAGGGCAGGCAGCGGGATTCCAGGCGGGAGATGGTGGAGGTCGAGCAGCCCAGGCGGGTGCCGAGGTCTTCTTGCCGCCATCCGCGTTCGGTGCGCCCCATGCGGACGAGGCCGGCGGCGTGGCGGGCGGTGACCAGGGCGCGGGCCTTGTCCGAGGACCAAAGGGTGTCGATGGGCACAGCACCTCCCACGCCAGGGGCCGGGGCCCGTTCCACGGTAGTGACTTTCCGTGTGCACGTCGACGCCGTGTGCAGTATCTGCAAATGGTGTGCGCCTGCTGCAAGTTGATCACAGGCCGGGGCCGCCCGGTGGTGTCGTGGTCGTACGGCCCGCTCGGGGCCGGACCGTCGCAGCCTTCGGGAGGACACGATGGCGACAGCAGTCGAGATCAGAACGCAGGTCCGTGATCCGCGGGACTTCGTGACGCGCGAGGTGTGGGACCGGGAGATCCAGCTGCTGATGCGGGATCACCCGGTGGACGAGGTGATGGCCACCCGACTGTTCGGGGCCGCGGTCTCGTACCTGATCACCGCGATGGAGAAATGGGGCCAGCACCTGGAGCTGTGCTGTGGCCGCCTGGTGGATCTGGCGGTCCACGTGTTCATCCTGGACACGAAGAACTACCGCGAGTTCTGCCAGCGGCAATTCGGCGGCCGGTTTCTGGAGCACAGCCCGGAGATCGCGTTCAAGTACGACGGCAGCGTGGAGCGCACCGCCAAGGTGATCGCCGACAACGGCTTTGAGGTGCACTGGAAGCTGTGGGAGCGCGACTACGCGGCGTGCGGCCCGTGCCGCCCGGGATCGGAGTGCCACTGACGCCGGGACACCGTGGGCCCCGGGAACGCCTGCGCGTTCCCGGGGCCCACGGCTACTCGGGTGACTTCGCGGCAAATCACCGCGGGAGGCGGAGCGGGCCGGTACGGTGCCTGCTCCCGTCGTCCTCCCGAGGAGCCGTATGCCCCGCGCGCCACAGACCCCGGCCGAGTACTGGGACACGTACAAGCCGCACCGCGGCGACGGCCCCCAGCCCCGGCCGGACACCAGCAGGTTCGAGTGGACCCAGTACCCCGGCCACGGTCCCGGCGCCGAACTCCTCGGCTTCCCACGCCGCGCCCTGGACCTCGGGCCAGCCGAAGGTAAGGAGGCCGCGTATCTGGCTGACCGCGGCGTCCGGGTGACCGGCGTGGACATCTCCGCCGTCCAGATCGCCCGCGCCCGTGCCTGGTGGCACGACGTTGCGAACCTGGACTTCGTCCAGGCCGAGGCGTGCGCCTACCTCACCGACACCGAGGAGACGTACGACGCGATCTACTCGGTGTGGGGCGCGGTCTGGTTCACCGACCCCGAACAGCTCCTCCCGCTCATCGCCGCCCGCCTGGCCCCGGGCGGTGTTTTCGCGTTCTCTCAGGCCGAGCCGTCCCCGAGCGCGTACGGCCCGCAGGCTATGCGGGGCAAGTGGCTGGAGGGACCCGAGCGGGAGCTGACCATCCCCCGCTGGCAGTACCCGCCCGAGACCTGGGCCGACCACCTCAAGCAGGCTGGATTCACCGACATCGACGCCCGGGTATTGTCCGCCCCTCATGGGGAAGCTCTGGGCACTCTCATGGTGAAGGCGCATTGCTGAGAGGTGCTCCAGCGGCGCATGTCAACGGTGGTCGGCGGAGGGGGCACGCCTTCTCTTCGAGGTGGGAGAGGACGGACGCGAGCGGTTTGTTCCACCTCTGATCGGATCGTTCAAGATCCACATGCGCCTCTGCGGCGAGTGTGGTGAATATGGCTTGGCCTTCGGTATTCGCCGGGGCCGGGCCGTCCCACCCCAGCACATCGCAGGAGGCAGACATGGTCACCACCCCGGACAAGACGCTCAACGGCAAGGTCGCCTTCGTCGGCGGCGCGTCCCGTAACCTCGGCGGGCTGATCAGCACCACCCTCGGAGCGCAGGGCGCCCGGGTCGCGGTGCACTACAACAGCGACTCCTCCCGGGCCAAGGCCGAGGCCGTCGTGAACGAGATCAACGCCGGCCCGGGTGAGGCGTTCGCGATCCAGGGCGATCTGACCCAGGTCTCCGAGGTGGAGCGGGTCTTCGACGATGTCGTGAACCGGTTCGGGAAGCTCGACTACAGCATCAACACCGCCGGCATGGTGCTGAAGAAGCCGCTCACCGAGATCACGGAGGAGGAGTACGACCGGATGTTCGCGGTCAACTCCAAGGCCGCGTTCTTCGTGATGCGCGAGGCCGCCCGCCGCATCGAGGACGGCGGGAAGATCATCACCATTGTCACCTCGCTGCTGGCCGCATACACCGGCCTGTACTCCACCTACGCGGGCAGCAAAGCCCCCGTCGAGCACTTCACCCGCGCCCTGTCGAAGGAACTGTTCGGCCGCAACATCTCGGTCAACAACATCGCCCCGGGACCGATGGACACCTCATTCTTCTACCCCGCCGAGGACGACGACTCCGTCGCCTACCACAAGTCGTCCGCGATGAACGGTGACCTCACCAAGATCGAGGACATCGTGCCCTGGGTGACGCATCTGCTCACCGACGGCTGGTGGGCCAACGGCCAGACCATCTTCCTCAACGGCGGCTACACCACCCGCTGAACCAGCACCGCCCGGTGGGCGGCGCCACGCCGCCCACCGGGCCGGACCACGCACCCCGCCCGTGCCGATTCCTGTGGCACCCATGACCGCCCAGCTCACGCAACCTGCTGTCTTTTAACGTCTGGCCCGGAACGCATACTGCCCCAACTCCCAGTGCTCTCCTGAGCCAGCGCCCCGGTCCCGCTTCACAGCGGCCGACAGCGGCCCTGGCGGAACCCGGCAGGCTCAGCTCAACACTGGCAGTTTGCGCACCGGCAGGCCATCGAAGATCCCGCCGACGCCCACAAGACCACCACCCGTGAGGTCCTGCACCCAGCAGGGAGGGCTTGGGGCGGATCGGCTCCCCCGCACTGGTTGAGGGGGCTGCCGACGGGGAGCCCGGCGAGGTTGCCGTTGGCGGCCCCGGTTCCGTGGGTGGTCGTTCCTGCTGCGTGGGTGCCGTGGTGGTTGGCACAGTCGGTCCCGAAGGCCGGGGATAGGAAGTCACCGACGCCTCCGGCGGACGCCGGGGAGGCCGATGCCAGTGCCGCTGCCGCTGCCGCTGCCCATATTGTGAGCGTGACCGCTGTGGGTACTGTGCGCGTGATCATGCCCGGACAACGATTGCGGGCTGGGGCAGGTCACTTCAGCCGCTGGACAACGCGATTGGTGTGATGCACAGCAAGCCGGACGTCAATGGGCACGTAGTCGCGAGGGTGATCGTGTTTCGGCGCAGCAAGCCAGCGTAACCGATCAAGATGCAGCTTAGTTCTGGGGGTCGATCTCGAAAGCCATCCGTGCTTCCGCATTGGTGATGAGCTTGAGCACGAAATCGTCGGCGCCATCGCATTGGGTGAAGGGGCTGCCGATGGGCAGGGCGGCGAGGGTGCCGCCTCCGGCGCCGCTGCTGTGTGTGGTGCTTCCGCGCGCTTGGGTGCCGTCACGGTTGGCGCACGTAGTGCCGAAGGCGGGGGACAGCACACTGCCGACGCCGCCGGCGGCCGCGGGGGCTGCGGCAGCGATCCCTGCACCCACAGCCATGCCAGCGACGGTGACGAATGCCATTGCCTGACGTGTGTCCACGTGTGGGTAACGGCACACCCCGGCCAGCGTCACGCGCCGCCGGTTCGCTGTCCACCGCCGCCGCCCACGGCAGGCGCGCTGGTTCAGCTCCGGACGCTGGTGGCACCCGTCGCGGCGGCTGACAAGCACCGCCCACTCATTCATGACGCGATTCGAACTGGCAGAACTGCGGGTGGGTGAGGTGCTGTTCACTGCTGCCGACACGCAGCCGGAAGGTGGCGGGTGCGGGTCTGCCCGCCTGGTCGTAGGCGTCGATGGCTGCTTCGACGCGGTCCCAGAGACGGTCGGGCCCTTTCTGCTGCACGTTCCAGCCAGAGTCGTGGGGAGTGAGGATGGCGGCTGGCCCGGTGACGGTGTCGATCAGGAGAGTTCGCCGCTGAGAGTGGTCATCTGAGCGGAGGCCGACCCCGTCGGCTCCGCTCCGGGACGGTTCGGCTTCGACGACGCCGAACACGCACTGCACGAGGCCGAAGCACACCTCGTCCTCGGCCGCACCGAACAGGCCCTCCGCACGGCAGAGAACTCCGCCGCGCAGAAACCCGCCGGCACCCCCGGCTGGGCGGCGGCGACCCTGGTCCTCGCCCGCGCCGAGGCCACCGACCGCCCCGATGACGCTGCGCAACGCGCCCTGGACGTCCTCGACCGCGTGCCTCCCGCCCGGCTGCGTTCCACCGCCCGCCGACGCCTCGCCCAGCTCGATACCGCTCTGGCCACCACGGCCGCACCGGCCGCCAGCGTCACCGACCTGCACGAACGACTGCGTGCGCTGCCCGCGCCCATCGATCCGTACGGCGCCAGCACCGCCTGACGCGATGGCCGCATCTCCTCGAACGCCGCTCGCTCACTTGCTCGGCGGTACGGGCGCCTGTGGGTGCTCGGCCGCGTGGGTCTGAGGCGCCTCTGCGGAGGGCGAACACCTTCTTTTGAGGTGGGGAAGAACGTCAGCGAGCGGCTGGTCGTGCTGGTCCTTATCCTGTTCCCAGAGATGCATGACCGACGCTGCGGCCTCCGCGAAGTCGGCGGGCAGGCCAGCTTCGCGAAGCGTCTCGGCGACCTCGTTCATCTCGGGCCCCCAGCACCAGGCTCGCGCGGCGACGCTGGGCAGGTAGTCCGGGCCCGAGAGGATGTCCGTCGGCATGATCCGCGCCTCGGAAGTGAGAAGGTCGCCGACTCCGTGCTCCTCAGCGAGCGCGTGGGCGACTCCGGCCAAGGTGCGGGCCGCTTTCTGGAAGCTGGCGAAGCTCATCTTCAACGCGGAGGCGCTGCCGAGTGGGCCACCCGTTGTCCTCGTGTGAACGGCAGTTCTCTCGAACAACGTCTTGGTCAGGTCGATGGCCGACTGTGGTCCGGCCAGGTAGAGGCGTGCTGTGCGACCTTCGCCGTCGGGCGGGGGGCCGAAGATCGCGCCGTCCAGCAAAGGTACGACATCCCCACACGCCGCCGTCCGCAGGAGTCCGAATGACGTCCCCCAGGCCGATGCCTCGAAGCAGCGAGCTGTCACCGAAGGATGACGCGCACACCCCGTTCCTCGAAGATCTCCAGGAGGAGGTCGAACAACACAAGCTCGCGATCACCGGCGGGCACGCACTCTGCCAACCGCGTCCGAGCCTCGGCCGAGGAGTTCCAGTGCAAGGTGAACGGAGTGGTCGCGCCCCAGCCACCTCTCAGACAGTCGTCCAGAGCGTCCAGGTTCCAGCCGAAGTACCCACCGGGGCCGTTGACGGCCTCACCGATCGCGCAGTAGAACGTGTCCCTGTCAACGATGTGTCGGCCGTCCAAGGTGAACACCTGGCCTGCAGGCGCATCGGGCTTCCCCTGGCGTTGGTACTCCCGGGACCACAGGGCCACCGACAGCCACGCGTGTCGGTCCTTGGGCGCGAGTTCGTGCCACATTCCGGTGCGGTTCAGGTGACCGCTGCGGATCAGCTCCCACGGTCGTTCCGCTCCGGGCAGGGCGTTCTCACACCAGAGCGTGACCGTGAGGTCCAAGAGGTCGCTGCCGCGGGCGGAGGGCTTGGCGTCGATGACGGTGACCTCGTTGACGAAGTAGGACCCCATGGTGGCACCGTCACCGTCGAGGAGTTCGAACCAGGCGTTCCCCGCCACGGCACGACGACTGCCTACGTGGTCAACGCACATCAGTAGGCCGCCCTGCGGGAGGCAACCCGCGAGGTGCACTCGGCGCGCTCCTTCCTCATCCGGCAGGGGCGTGAACATCCCCTCGGCCTCGTGAGCGAAGCCCCAGAAATCCTTTTCGTCCTCATCCGAGGTCAGCGCGTACTTCTGCCCCTCGCCGCCCAGCCCCGATGTTCGCATCGCACCCCCCATGAGAGCGCTGATCTTACCGACGCCGGGGGATCTGCCCAGCGGCCGCCAGCGCCGTCACCACCCCTGACCCCGTCCCATCCATCTCGGAGGCCCTTTGACGAGCCACATACCCGCCTTCACCCATGAGAGTGAAGTGCAGAGAAGCACCGGCGAATACAAGATCAAACCCATCAAGAAGCAGGTCCGTACCCTTCTGGGCTACCCGTATCCCCGGCACATCCCCAAGGACGTGTTCGCCGAGCAGTGGGTCGGGATCTCCACCGACGAGTTCCACCGGGCCAAGGACGCCGACGTCGCCTACATGCGCAACCGGCACCCGCTGGGACTGGTCGCGTGCCGACTGCCTGCGCTACCTCAAACAGCGCGGCCTGGCCGACACCCCGAAGTCGAGCTGTCTGGGCTGTCCCTTCCACGGCAACGCTCAGTGGCGGCACATCCGCGACCACAGTTCGGCCGAGCGGGACGACGTCGTCGCCTTCGATGCGGCCATCCGCGGCGGCAACGCCCGCGCGAACGCCTCCGGCAACCGGCTGCTCGGCCAGGCGTTCCTGCACCGCTCGCGCGTCCCGCTCGACCAGGCGCCCATCGACCACGTCACCGCCGCCGAATGGGCCGCCCACCAGGCCGAACTCGGCGGCCAGGTCCCAGGCCACGACGACTTCGTCGCGCTGGAGGAGGGCGTGGCCGACGACTCTCGCCCTGGGCCTGCCGCGGCACGGAGCCGGCGCAGGACGACTTCGGGCTGGCCGCGTGATCGTGGACCTGCTCGCCGGGCCCGGCGGCTGGTCGCACGCCCTGTCCGTGCTGGGCGTACGGGATGTGGGCCTGGAGCAGGACGAGTGGGCCTGCCGGACCCGTGCGGCGGCCGGGCAGTTGACGCTGCGTGCCGATGTGGCCCGCTACCCGATGTGGCCGTTCGTGGGCCGCACCACCGGTGTGATCGCTTCCCCGCCCTGTCAGGCGTGGTCGATGGCCGGCAAGCGGCTCGGCCTGCTCGACCAGCCGCTGGTCACCAGGCCGTCTCCGACCTCGCCGCCGGACGCGACACCCGCGAGAAGCTGCTCGGTGCGTGCCGGGATGTGCGTTCGCTGCTGGCCGCCGAGCCCATGCGCTACCTGTACGCCCTCAACGCGGCCGGCGAGCCGGAGCGGGTGGCCATGGAGGAAGTGCCCGACGTCTTGCCGCTGTGGAAGCAGTACGCGGCCACCCTGCGCTCGTGGGGCTTTTCCGTGTGGGCCGGGATCCTCAACGCGGCCGACTTCGGGGTGCCACAGACGCGGCGGCGGGCCATTCTGTTTGCCTCCCGTACTCACCCCGCCAGACCGCCGGAGCCCACGCACGCCCGCGTTCTTGAGCCGCCTACGCTCTTCGGCCCCGGCCGTGCGCGCTGGGTGTCCATGGCCGAGGCCCTGGGCTGGGGCGCCACCGACCGGCCCGTGCCCACCGTGTGTGCCGGAGGCGGTCCCGGCGGAGGCCCCGAACCGTTCCCGTCCGGTTCACGCAAGCCCCTGACCGACGCCCGCGACCGCGGCACTTGGCGGCACCCGCCGCGCCCCGCCGACACGGGCCGACTGCGGCGCCGCAACCGGCCCGCCGTCCCGGCCCACGAGAACGCACCGCCGTCCACCGGCGCCACACCGGGGTGGGCGTGGCCGCTGCGCACCAACACCCAGTCGAACGCGACCGTGCGCCGCGCCGACGAGCCCGCCGACACCCTGTTCTTCGGGCACCGCGCCAACGAATGCCTGTGGGTCGCCGAATCCGCCACCACCACAGCGCAGGACACAAGCGCCGCGCCGGAGGCGATCCGCATCACCGCGCCGGAAGCGGGCGTGCTGCAGACCTTTCCCTCCGACTACCCGTGGGCCGGCAACAAGGGCCAGATGTTCTCCCAAATCGGCAACGCCGTCCCGCCCCGCCTCGCCGCCCACCTGCTCTCCCCACACCTCGGCCGGCCCCTAGACCCCGACGACTTCACCCTCGCCGCCGGATGCGCCCCCACCCCCTGCCCCGACGAGGACACCGAGCTGGCGGACGCGCACCCTCCGGCCCCAGTGCACCACGCCGAGCAGGCCCTGCTCGGCGCCCTCCTCCTCGAACCCGAACGCCTGGACGGCATCGCGCTGGCGCCCGAGCAATTCGGCGACCCTGCCCACAGCACCCTGTACGCGGCCATGCGCGCCACCCCCGTTCCCGACCCCGAACAACACCGTCGATCCCCGGCCTGGCTCAACCGCGTCCTGGAAGCCGCTCGTCCCCAGGCGCCCGGACTGACCGCCTCCTACCTGCACACCCTCGTCCAACGCGGCCCCTGGCCCGGGCACGCAGCGGCATACGCCCGCATGATCGAAGCTGACCACGCCCGCCGTACCCTGCGCGAGCACGCCGAACGCCTCGCCCAAGGCGCCACCGATCCATCACTGCCCGACCGAGTCGGCACCGTCCCGGCCGAGTGTGACGCTCTGTCCCGTTTCCTGGACATATTGTCCAGCCAGTTCACCCCGCACCCCGGCTCGCTGCCCCGCACTCCCCCCTCCCGCCTCCGTGCCGCGTACGACCGGTGACGAGGTCTTGGCCGAGGAGCGCGCCTTGCTGGCATGTGCAGTCGCACAGCCCTCGGGCCTGCGGCGGATGCGCTGGCTGCAGCCCGACGACTTCGCCCTACCCCGGCACGGGCAACTTTTCCAGTGCCTGACCGCACTGGCGCACCGCCAGGAGCCCGTCGATGCGGTCACCGTCCTGTGGGAAGCCCAGCACCAGCACCTGCTGCACTCCGACTTCACCCCCGCCGACCTGATGGAGCTGCTCGCCACCCCGGTCGGCACCCCCGAACACTGGGGCGAGAAAGTCCTGCAGCGTGCCCTGCTCGCCCAGGCCCACAACACTGCTCTGCGCATCCGGGCGCACACCGACGCCCCGGCCAACACCCCGCACCAACTCGCCACCCGCAGCCGCCGCGCCCTGGCCGCCCTGACCGCGCTGCGCACCCGCTGGCAGCGCGCCACCCAGCCCCCACAGCCACCCATTCCCCGGCCATACCCCGCGCCGGGCCCCGCCTGCGGACCACCGCTGCCTCCCCGACCACCCGCGCGAGCCGATAGACCCCATCAGCCTGGTCGGGCCGCTGTGCCCCGAGGACGCCACCGTATTACCGACGGCCCGACCCTCTGCGCGCCAGCATCGGTATCGCGCCGCTGATCTTGTTTCCGGAGCGGGCTTTTGGCCACTCCCACGTTGTACGTGAAGAGAGGGACCAGAAGCGGGATTACGGTGAACGTTCCAGCTCTTGGAGAAGGGAGCGGCATCGTGGGGGACAGCCGACTGGGGCTCGTGATGGTCCACGGGTTCATGTCCGGGCCGAAGGTGTGGGAACCGCTGCGCGGCCTGATCGCCGCGGACCGGGGGCTCGGGTTCGTCGAGCCGCTGACCTTCGCGTACGCGACCGGGCTGCTGCCGGTCAATCCGCTGCGGGTGTTCCCGTCGATCGACACGGTCGCCGACAGCCTCAAGGAGTACCTGGTCACGGAGGCCGGCGCGTACGACCAGTTGCTCCTGGTCACCCACAGCCAGGGAGGGCTGGTCGCCCAGCGGTATCTGGCCCACATGCTCCACGACGGCAGAGGCACCGAACTCGCCCGGATCCAGCGGCTCGTCATGCTCGCCTGTCCGAGCAACGGCTCGGAACTGCTGCTCTCCCTACGACGGCGTGCGCTGGGCGGGCGCCATCCGCAGGAGAAGGATCTGCGCCCGCTGAACGACCAGGTCAGCGCAACCCTGCGCACGGTCGTCCGGGACGTGGTGCACGCCACGGCGATCACCGACCGGACCTGCCCCATCCCGGTGTCGGTGTACGCGGGCGAGAGCGACGGCGTGGTGTCCCGCGCCTCGGCGCAGTCCGTCTTCCCGGACAGCTCCGCCCTGCCGGGCGACCACTTCAGCATCCTCAAGGCCGACTCGCCCCAGCACCGTACGTTCACCGCTCTCCGCCGCCTCCTCCTCGCGACGCGCACCGAGCCGTACGTTCCCGGGCCCGAACCGGCGGCACCGGCCCGCGTGCCCACCCCGGCTGCGGAAAAGTCCTCCAGGAAACAGCGCCCGACGATCGCGATCGCCTCGGTCGCCGCCCTGGCGGTCGTCGCCTCGGTCCTCTACTTCGCCCCGATGCCGTGGGAATCGGACGCCGACTCATCCGGCCCAAACCCCAAATCACCTATCGCTGCTACCAGTTCGGGCACTCCGAGCCCGATGCAGACCGGTTCGAGCACTCCGAGCCCGCCGCGGCAGGATGTCGGCGTCAGCCCGCCCGAGGATTTCCCGGCCACGAACAAGTTCTGGTTCTTCGACATCAACAAGGACCAGAAAGCCGATTACGTCACGGTCTACAAGAACCAGACATTCAAGTTCTGGTGGAACGGCGGCATCAAGGACAACCGCTTGCGCACCGGCGAGTATCACAAGAACTCCTACGTCCCCGCGCCCCGCGCGGACGGCGATGCGTTGCGCTTCGGCGACATCGACGGCGACGGCTGGCCCGACTGCATTGTGGTCGACAAGACCGGCGGGGTGGCCGTCCACACCTGGGTCGAAGGGAATCCGGCCGGCGAACGCATGTGTCAGAAGCAGTACGCCGGCGACGCCGACGTTCCCTTGCGCGATACCGGCGACACCGTGCCGGACCTCAAGCAGATCCAGTTCGCCGACGTCAACGGAGACGGGCGAGTCGACTATCTGCGGATCGAACCGAGCAGCAAGGTGACCGTCTGGTACAACCAGACGGTCAAGGACAAGGACGGCCCGACGCGGGTGGGCTGGTCGCCTCCCGAGATGCTCAGCACGCACGTCTTCAACCGTGAGATGAGGTATGCCGACCTCGACGGCAACGGGCGTGCCGACCCGATCCTCATCACCCCCAAAGGCGGCGCACGGGCCTGGCTCACGCGCGAGCCATCGTGCAAAGCCCTCCACGACATCGGACAGATCGTGCCGGACCCGGAAACCGCCGTCCCGCCGGAGGAGATTCAGTTCGCCGACGTTGGCGGAGACGGATACGCCGAATTCCTGCACGTCGGCAAAACAGGTGAGGTCCGCGTCCAGGACCCCGTCTTGCAAGACCGCTGCCCACGTCGCTGACGAACCGCCCGGTCAGCTCCAGCTCACCCCGAACCTCCCACTTTCCTGCCCACGACCCGCCGCACCCCATACCAAGAGACAACGAACTGACAGTCACATGGTCCGCCGGACGGAACCTAGTGCTGGATTCCTCTTTCACTGGGTATATGCCCCGGTGGCGGGGTGGTTTGGCTGCTCGGGGGCGGGGGGGGCTGGACGGTGGTGTTACGGGCACGGCCGAGCCGTGACGAGAACGAGGAGCAGTTCGTGCATCAGCTGGCGCGAGCGCGCAAGACGCCTCGTGAGCTGGTGGTACGGGCACGGATGGTTGAGCTGAGCTGGTTCGGACAGCGAGTGCCTGCCATCGGGGACGAGTCAAGGTGCAATCCCAAGACAGTTCGCCGGTGGCTGCACCGCTTCAACCGTCTGGGCCTGGACGGGCTGGAAGACCTGGGTGGCCAGGGCCGCAGAAGACGGATCTGCGAGGCGGAACGCTCCCGGCTCTTCGGCCTGGTCCAAAAGCTTGCACCGGGTCGGCTGACGGTGCAGGCAGGTGGCGACCTTGCCACGGCGGGCGAGGCCGGGCCACCGGAGTGGACCCTCGATGCGCTGGCCGCTGAAGCGGGGCGGCTGGGCATCCGTGTCAGTCGCAGCCAGGTCCGCCGGATTCTGCTTACCGAGGGGTTGCGCTGGCGCCGCACCCGGTCCTGGACCCGCTCGAAAGACCCAGGCTTCGAGCGTGGCCTAGTACTGCAACGGTGCTTGCCGTGACTGCTGGGCAGGTTCGTCGTTGATGCGGTTATGGGTGGTGGCCTCGCTGATGTCAGATTGTGGGCAGGTGAGTTGAGCCGGATGCATGAGCGGTTCGCGCACCGGTTCCGCAGATCGGAACCACGGGAGTCGGCGCTGGCCTATATGCGAGGACTGATCGCTTCGCTGGAACGCAAGAACGGCTGGGCGCTGGCCGAGGAGGTCGGCCATACCGGGCCAGACCGGTTGCACCGGCTGCTGAACCGGATCGAGTGGGACGCCGAGGAGGTCTTGGACGACGTGCGCGACTACGTCGTCGAGCACCTCGGGGACCGGGACGCCGTGCTGATCGTGGATGACACCGGCTTCCTGAAGAAAGGCACCGGCTCCGCAGGCGTGCAACGGCAGTACGCCGGCACCACCGGACGCACCGAGAACTGCCAGGCAGCCGTCACCCTGGCATCCCTGCTGATGTGGGCGTGACATTCAACAACGACTCCCAGCCATCAGCACCAAGGGCTGCAGCTCGAAGGAGATCCGTACACCTGGCAGTGGCGCAGGGGCCTCGCGCACACCATCCCCGAGAGATCCGACCAGGTCCGCAACCGGGTCCGACGCGGCAACCGATGTGGCCGTCCGGGGGCCGTGTGGGCGTGACACTCTGACGACAGCTTCCAGTCGGAGGTGGAGGGGCTATCCCGCCCGACATGTGATCCGGCCCTTGCTTAGGTCGTAGGGCGTGAGCTCCACCCGGACTTTGTCGCCGGTCAGGATGCGGACGTACCGGCGTGGTGGCCTTCCCGGTCAGGGTGGAGGATGAGCGATGGGGTCCGCTGGCGAGGGGAGGCGTTTCTCAGGCTCCGCTGCGTCCGCGCGGTGGTCAGGACGGCCGGGCCACGGCCCCTATGTGGTGCTGAGGACCGTGCGGGCGTTTATCAGCCAGCGTGTGAATCCCGTCTTCAACGCTTCCAGAGTTGCGGCGTGTCGAACGAGTGCG